>JBELAI010000027.1:0-69556 GCA_049508975.1 Occallatibacter sp.
GGATGCAGGCACGGGCTCCGGAGATGGAGCTGATCCGCGAGGCGCAGGCTGGATCGCGGGCGGCCTTCGACGCGCTTGTCCGGCAGTATGAGCACCAGGTGCTGCGGCTGGCCCTGCACCTGACCGGCAGCGAGCACGACGCCGAGGACATTTACCAGGAAGCTTTCCTGAAGGCCTACCGGTATATCGGAAACTTCCGGTTCGAATGCTCGTTTTATACGTGGATCTACCGGATCGTTACCAATCTCTGCCTGGACCAGCTAAGACGCAAAAAGACGCGGCGCGAGGACCACGCGGTGGTGCTGGACCATTCTGGTGACGAGATCGATGTTCTGGCGTCTGTTTCGGATGACAGGTCGTTTTCGAATCCGGCGAAGGAACTGGACCGGAAGGTGCTGGGCGCGCGGATTCAGGCGGCGCTGAGCAAGCTGACGCCGCGGGAGCGGATGGTTTTCGAGTTGAAGCACTACCAGGGTTTACGGTTGCGCACGATAGGAGAAATGCTGAGCACCACGGAAGAGACCGCCAAGAATACGCTCTTCCGGGCGACCAAGAAGTTGAGAACACAGTTGGCGGAGTTGCGGTAGAGAAGCGCTTCAGGCAATTCCAAAACGGAATGCGGATTTTGTGGACGCGCGTTGAATTTCATTTGAGGCTGGAAGGACGTAGCGATGAATTGCGAACTTGCACACGAGCGCATCGTGACGGCGGCGTACGGTGAGCTGCCTGATGAGCAGATGCACGAACTGGAGCGGCATATGACCGGCTGCCCGGATTGCCACAGCGATCGGGAACAGTTGCAGGCGATGAAGATTCTCGCCGATGCGCTTCCGGTGTTGGAACCCCCTGCAAACCTGGTGGCGCGGTCGCGGTTGCGGCTGGAGGAAGCGCTGGACGCTTTGCCGCCGAAGCGCTGGTACGACCGGCTGTCGCAGCGCATGTTGAACAACTTTGCCATCCTGCAAACTGCACCTGTGGCTGTCTGCCTATTGCTGGTGGTTGGGGCGGGGGCGGGAATCCTGGGTGGGTATGAGTTTGCGCAGGGCCGGGCGGCCCAACTGGCGGGGCGGACGCCGAACCCGAAGACACCGAGCATTATTGAGCAGCCGGCTGCGGAGATCACCAACATTTCAAGCATTGTGCGCCAGCCCAACAGCGAGATGGTGGAAGTCCGCTACAACCAGATTGTGCCGCAGCAGATGGAGGGTTCACTGGACGATCCCAAGATCCGCGAACTGCTGATGCTGGCATCGGAGAATTCAGCATCGGCGGGTGTGCGGGACGATTCGGTGGGCTTGCTGGCGGCCGAGTGCCGCGCGGGGCATAGCTGCCAGGCGGCGGGAATTCGCGATGCGCTGATGGTGGTGCTGCGCTATGACAAGAATTCTGGCGTGCGCCTGAAGGCTCTGGATGGGTTGGAGCCTTATGTGGCGGCAGATACGCGTGTGCGCGACGCGGTGCTCGAGGCGCTGCTGAACGATGCTGACCCGCGGATTCGCACCAAGGCGGTAGATATTCTGGAGCCGGTGGAGGCCGATACAAGCGTGCGGCAGGTGTTGCATACGGTTGCTACCTCGGATCAGAATCCTCATTTAAGGACGGTTTCAAGAGAAGTCTTGAACCGGGTACCGGATATTCAGTAAACTTGCTAACACTTCCGGTGACTGCGTCGTCAGGAAAGAATGTGGGCCGGAATGAAAGAAGTACGGGAGAGAAAGATATGAAGCACTTTTTGAGGCCGTATCGCAGTGTCGGAGTGGTTGTATTCCTTGGTGTGGGTGTGGCGATGGTTGCGGGAACGCAAGCGGCCAGAGCCCAGTCTACGGATATTGGAGAGCTGCTGCAGGGAACGAATCCGCTTCTGCAGCATTCCAGCTCGCAGGGCTACCTGGGTGTGTGGATCGACGACGTCGACGCCGAAAAGGCGCAGGCATTGAAGCTGAAGGAAGTTCGCGGCGCGGTAATTACGCTGATAGATCACGACGCACCGGCGGGGCAGATTGGATTGCGAGTCAACGACGTGGTGGTGCAGCTGAACGGGCAGAACGTGGAGGGCGCTGAGCAGTTGCGACGGATGCTGAGGGAGATTCCGCCGGGACGGAAGGTGAGCCTGGAGTTTAGCCGCGACGGGAATCTGCAGACGACTTCAGTGGAGCTGGTGGATCACCGCGCGATGGAACACGATGTCTGGAACAAGCTGGGAAACAACGGGGACGTATTCGCGCAGGCGCCGGGGATGGGCGTATTGCCGGGCGGAGGGGATGCACCGCTGCCGGGGATGTTCCACATGCCGATCTGGGGACCGACGCTGAATGTGGGAGCGATGGTCGAGCCGCTAACGGGGCAAATGGCGGAGTACCTGGGAGTTCCGAGCGGGCTGATGGTGAAGCAGGTGGCGCACAAGAGCGAGGCGGCTACGGCGGGGTTCAAAGCTTTCGACGTGATCTTGAAGGTGGGGCCGGATGTGGTGACAACCATGTCGGATTGGGACCGGGCATTGCGCTCGAACCAGGGCAAGCAGGTGCAGGTCACGATTCTTCGGGATAAGAAGCAGCAGACGCTGACCTTGCAGGTAGATTCAAAGCGCAAGACGGGAGCATTGGAGATGGAGGAGCTGTTCCCGAGCGGCGATTGTCAGATGGTGGCGCAGTTGGACCCGCAGACCTTGGAGCTTTTCGCGCAGGATAGTGAGGCGGCAAAGGCGTTGAAAGATCAGATTCGTGGAATGGTTGACGGGGAGATCGACGCCAAGGCGGCGGAGGAGTTGCGCAAGCAGGCTGAAGAATTCAGCAGGAACTTCAAGGGTGACGACTTCAAGATTGACCAGAAGCAGATCGACGAGTTAAAGCACCAGATGGAACAGTTCCGCGAGGACTTGAAGCCCGAGGATCTGGAGATCGCTCCCAACTGAGGGTCTGGGATTTCTGTCAGAGGAGAGAATCAAGGGCGTCCGCTGCGGTGGACGCCCTTCCTGCTTTGGAACGGTTAGGCTTGACTTATCGACCGCTGATCGGTTGGGCTGTTGCTTGGATTTCCACTTTGTGGCCGGAGTTGGCATCCTTAGCCGAGTAGATCACAGCTGGTTTGTTAGAGAGCAGAACGGCGACGACGCCGAGATTCCAGCGACTCACCTGGGGGAGGTTTCCGGGGGTGAAGTTGGGAGTGGGCACGAGCGAACTGCTCTCCGCTCGAAGGCTGACAATGAGCGTGTCTCCGCGCCGCGTGGCGTCTGAGATGTCTATGCTGGTGCCTACCTCCTGATATGATTGGCCGTCTTTGCCCTGGTAGGGGATGCGGTCACCGTCGCGTACGGCCTGATTGTGGTAGCGATTGTCGTCTGCAATTACGGAGAGGGTGTAGCTCTTTTCCAGGATGGGTTTGCCACCGTTGGATTCCTTAACGGAAAGCGTGAGGAGATAGGGTTGAGGTTCGGGCTTGGAGGCCTGGGCTTCCGGCTCTGATTTGGCGGGCTTGTCGCCCTGGGCAGCGACGAGGCACGGAGCAAGAGCGAGGCTGAGGATTGCGGCTAGAGCGTGGCGCGTTGAGGATTGCATGGGTTCTCCTTAGAATCGGTCGCCGGGGTCGGCGGGGTTGTCGTCGATGGGTTTGATTTGAATGGGCTCGATCACCAGCGGATCGTCCGAAAGGGGTTTGATTTCAAGAGGCTTGTCGGGTTGGTCCACGGCTTTGGCCAGATAGGCGATGGCCTCTGGGCGGTTGGCCAGCAACTGGGCGATCAACTGCTCCTGAGTCATGACGGTCGGACTGACAGCCGCCAGGCGACTCGCGCCAGGTACCCCGGCTCATCCTCGATCGAACCATCGAGAACCCTGTCCGGCGATGTTCGCAGCAGTTGAAGGAATGTTTCCTGGACCACGTCTTCGGCGTCCGCGGCATTGCGCACCACCGCAAACGCAACGCGATAGACCAACCGGGAATGCTGCTCGATCATCTGCTGGACTGCGTCGCGGTGCATGGTCTGGCGCGCTGATAACCGCTCTTGCTGCGTCTCCGTTCCCTGCTCATCCGGCGTTTGAGCGAGCGGGGACACGAACTGGCCGAAAAGGATGGAGAGCGCATTCATCGTTTCTATTAATAAAGAGCGCCCACCCCGGGGAATCGTTCGGAGATTCCTGAGATTTTGCTAAAGTGACGGGGAAAATCACTGAGTTCGGGGTAGACTCGTTTTGCAGGTACTGACGCTTCGGCGGGGGCCGTGGCGTACCTTGGGGAGGTCTGGGGATGAATGCGTTAGAGACGATTCAGGTGATCGGGACCAGAACGCTGGTCCTGGCGGAGGAGGCGGATTTGTCCGGATCGAGCTTCACAGACGTCAATCTTTCCGGCTCTACCTTCAAGAATGTCAACTTTGCCGGGGCGGAGTTTGAAGACGTGAACCTCTCCGGCTGGAGCGTGCGCAACGCGAACTTCTCCAGGCTTGAGATCAGTAATGCGGACCTGCGCGGCGCTATGATCGTCGACAGCCTCACACAGGGAATGACTATCGACGGCATTCCCGTAGCGGAACTCATGGCCGCCTATCGCGCACTGACCGCCCAAAACGACTAGACGATTGACAGCCGGCTACTTCACGCCTTTGTTCGGGTCCCACACGCCCTGCAGCTTGCGGACATAGAGAATCTGGCCGATGTGGTAGGCGTTGTGCGCTCCGACGTGGGCGATCAGAGATGCGTTGGCGGCGAGTTTGGCGTCGTCAGCTGTTTCAATGGCCCTTTCCCAGTCGGTGAGGACCTGGTTGAGCTTTTTTACCAGCTCGTCCCATTGCGCGGGGGTGAAATTGTCGAAGGTCTCGTTGTTGTTGCCGTCGAATGGAGCGGGCTTTTCTCCTTTGAACTGGGTCAGGGCGCGATCGTCCCAGTACCAGATGTGATAGGCGAGCTGGCCTACGGAATGGTTGCCTTTGCCTGGGCTCCACATGGCCTGTTGGGCGGTGAGGCCCTGGACGGCTATGTTCGCCGGGACAAACCAGTCTTCGGAATCGTGGGTGGTGTGGAGCTGCTCCAGCAGGACGCCGCGGAGGGTGGTGGGCGGTTTCTTGTCCTGGGCTGAGACGGAGAGGGGGATGGCTAGCAGGAGAAAGAAGATCAGTTTTTTCATGGGCGGGGACCTCGAATGGGGTAGAGGAAGTCTATCACTTGGATGTTTGGGGTATGGTTAAACGCGCCGCCAGAAGAAGAGCAAGTCCGGCCGCAGAAGGCTTGCTTCGTCTCGTTGAAATGGCGCCCGCATAAATTCGATCATTCCGATTTCATCTGCTCCGTTTGGCAACGTTTCATATGCTGCTATCGCGTCGTCGGGTACCGGCCCGTAGGCGGCAGATTCCTCATCGAATGATTTATTCCACGGCACGGTATGGAATCCTGGGGAGCCTTCGGATGCGTGAAACGATTGACGTCTGTATTTTGGAGATGCAATGTTCAAGTCCGCGCAGGCCGATGAGATTGGAAATAGCCGTTTCTGTTCTGCTTCCTCGGCTGCTTCTGCCTTTGCTTGATCTCCTTTGGTTCGGCGAAATCGGAGCGACCCTGCCGCAGCGATCCCGGGATGTGCAGATGCCAGCCTGAACGCAGTAGCCTCGACGGAGCTTCCGAAGTGTTCGGTTAATCGCGGCAATGCTTCCATCGTCCAGTGTTGGCCAACGCACTTCTGAAACTGCTCCTTCGGCATTAAAAGCTCTGCGGCACCTGCGTCGCAGAGCCGCTCAAGTTGGTTTGCTTCGCGGGAATCGCTTTCGCACATCTCACGAAATCGGACGCCACCAGATGTCGATGGGAAGAAGGTATGTGCAATTTCGTGAGCGATCGAGAAATTCACGCGGCCTTCGGAGCGGTCGGGGTTGTAGAAGATCGTGCCACGTTTGGAAGTAGGGTCGAAGAAGATGAGTGCGTCGCGTCGTTCAACACCCCGGCGTTCAATGCTCATGGATTCGACAGTCAGGCCGTTTAACGACGCAAGATGCATCAGCCTCTCGCGAGGTTCGACCCCTGAAGACTCAAAGCGCGTGTAAAGCGCGACCAACTTGCGCGCTTGTGAAAGAACCAGTGAGCGAGGGTCTTGCAATCCGCCACCAGCATCAATCAGTGCTTGCACGTCCGGATCGTTCTTGCGTTTCGGTTCTGATCGCACATTCTTCATACGATCGGTTCATTTCTGCGTTGGCTTTTGGCTGATCAATTTCAGCGCTTCAAGCAGAAACCTCCAGCCCTCCTTGTCTCGGGGTCGGTGCCCCCGGAAATTTATCTGCGCCAGCATTTCCACATCTTCTTCAGATAGACCCAACTCCTGTTGAAGCTCCAGCAGCCCAGGAGGGAGGTATTCGAGTTCACGCTTTTCGCGGCGGGGTCGTGGCTTAGCGGTGTTAAGAATTGCATCGATAGTCGCACCAAGGGCTGTGGCTACCGAATAAACGTATTGGATGTTAGGCTTCCCTGCTGTGCCGTTTTCCAAGTCCGAAAGGTAAGCCTTCGGTACCCGCGATTCCTCTGCTAGGTCCGAAAGGCTCCAGCCCCTGCCGAGCCTTAGGGAACGTATTGACTGACCCAGCCGATTCAAATCCAAAGTGTTTTCGTCGGGCATTAGCAACCAGTTGTTAAAAAGTGTTGACAGCGCAAACTACCCGCGCTAATCTGTTGGTAATTCGCAACCCGTCTTCTTTATATACCAAGTGGGCTTTGCGAGAAAGGAGAAAATGGCCAGTTACATCGCCCGGGTCGAATTGCATTCCGCGTCGTACGAAGATTACGAGACGCTCCACGCGACCATGCTGCAGCGCGGATTCTCACGCACCATAGTCGGAGGTGATGGGGCGACCTATTTCCTCCCAACCGGTACATACGATGTTGCGGCGACTAACGCAACGCTTGACCAAGCGTACAACGCCGCCGTGGCCGCCGCTGCGGACACGAAAAAGAGCTATTCCCTGATTGTCGCAGTGCGTGGCGCCGCAAAATGGGTGGGGCTGGCCAAACAGTGAGGCTTCGCATTAGCTAGGAGGCAGAGAATGACCTTAGAGGGTGCAGTTGTTCGTGAGCAGGGTGTGACCTTTGCGATCGTAGTCGTGAAGGAGCATGTCCTTGCAAGCTCCGTTTCTGCTGATGAAGTTGCCGCTTCATTCGCGCCTCTCTTTCCGGGTCTCCCAATTGTACTTATGGCCCAGAATTACCGAGGAGTTCCGACGTACCGCGGGCGGCCGGACATTGCGCGCTTTCTCGCAGGCGTCAGTCTGTCGAGGATTCCGTGGAAGAAATATAGTTTTGCTTAAGGCCCCCAGATAAATTGCACCGCAGAGCGCTGGCGCGAGGGCGGAATCGACTGTCCTCCCTTGGACTGTGATTCAATAGTAGAGATGGGTGTTTCTCGGAGATCTACGGTTAGGGGGCGGGCTATTGCGGCTCGGCGGAAGGTGCGCGAGTATGCGATGGTTGCGCACGCGCTCGCTTCTACTTCACATCCGGTGCTGGCGCAGATTGTGCCGGCGCGGTTCTGTAACCTCTCTTGCGGCTATTGCAATGAGTACGACAAGGTTTCTGAGCCGGTGCCGCTGGACGAGATGTGTCGGCGCGTGGACCACCTGGGACGGCTGGGTACGGCCATGATCGGGATCTCGGGCGGGGAGCCGCTGACGCATCCTCACCTGGATGACATTATTCGGCGGATGCGGAAGACGGGCGCCATTGCGGGGATGATTACGAATGGCTATCTTCTGAATGTGGAGAGGATAGAACGACTGAACGCGGCCGGGCTCGATCACATGCAGATTTCGATCGATAACCTGGAGCCGGATGAGGTTTCGAAGAAGAGCCTCAAGGTGCTGGATAAGAAGCTGCAGATGCTGGCGCAGTATGCCGAATTTCACGTGAATATCAACTCGGTGGTGGGGGGCGGGTTCAAGAATCCAAACGACGCGCTGGTGATTGGGCGGCGGGCGCTGGAACTGGGGTTTGAGTCGACGATCGGGATTATCCACGACGGGAGCGGGCAGCTGAAGCCGCTGCTGCCGGAGGAGGCGAAAGTCTACTTCGCGATGACCGACCGGAAGAAGAGCAACTACGCGCAGTTCGACGGCTTTCAGAGGGCCATTGCCGAGGGGCGGGAGAACGAGTGGCGCTGCAGGGCGGGTTCGCGGTACCTGTATATCTGCGAGGACGGGCTGGTGCACTATTGCTCGCAGCAACGCGGCTATCCCGGAGTCCCGATTGCAGAGTATACGACTGCGGATGTGAAGCGGGAGTTTTTGACCGCGAAGAGCTGTGCGCCGAATTGTACGATTGGGTGCGTGCATCGGATCAGCCATATCGACCATTGGCGTGCGCCGCAGACTAGTACGATTTCGCCAGGGACGGATGGGGCGGGGTCGGAGCTGGTGCAGATACATACGGGGAATTGATCCACAGAGCTCGAAAAGAAGAAGCAGGTCCTTCGGCTCCGCTGAAAAGCGCTCCGCTCAGGATGACAAGTTATTTATTTTATTAGAGATGCTGGTGAGACTCTTAAGATTTGGCCGCGCCTTTGGGTGCGGCTTTTTGTTGCTAGCGCGGGATTAGCTGGAATTGCTGGATGGCGACCTTTGGGCCTACGTCGTAGTTGGCGCTGTCGGGGAGGAACATGATGGTGATTTCGTCGAATTTGCGGATTCTGGCGGGATTGGGGATGGGGAAATTCAGCGTTTCAGCGGCCGGGGAGGATTTTTGGGAGAAACGATCGGGCTGGCTGGTGGCTACGGGCTGCTGGCCCAGGTAGAGCTGGTACTCGGGGGATGCTGAGTCGGCGAGCAGGACGGCCAGGTTGATGACGCCGAGGCGGTTGTCTCCGTTGAGGATGCCGATCTGGATTTCGCGGCAGCGGGCGAGAGGGATGGACTGACCCAAGGTCTGATGGGCTTCCATGGTGAGGGGAATGAAGTTGTTGGCCTGGAAGTCGTGGATGAGGGGGGTTCCCTGGACTTTGAAGGCGGCGGGGCTGGGGGCTTTTTGAGGCGGCTGGAAGTAATAGTAGGGGCCGTCGAATTTGATGATGAGGGGCTTGGTGGTTCCGGGGGCGAGGAACGAGGTTTGGGGCGGGAGCGGCGGGAGGATTTCGTTCTTTTGTGGGACGGGGTAGAGGATGATGCTGTGATAGCCGGAGATGCCGGCGGCGGAAGTACTGGCTGCGGGGTCGGGCTTCTGATCGGCGTCGCCGGTTTGAGGCTGAGAGTTGGTGCTGGCGAGGGCGGCGTCGGCTTCGGCGCGGTTGCGGTGCTCGACGCCGTAAAGTAATGCGAAAAGGGTGATGAGAACGGCGGGGACGATGGAGTATGCCAGGCGGCGGGCGGCGCGGACGGTCTGCTTGCGGTTGTCGAGTTTCTGGACGGGCTCGATGGTGTATTTCCAGGCGAAGATGAATGCGGAGACACCGAGCATGAAGCTGCCATCGATGATCCAACCGTTGGCGTAGTAGTAGCCAGCCAGATAGATGCAGAGGGCAACGATGTAGCCGTAGGCTTCACGGCGGGGCTGGGCGAGAGTTGCGGCGAAAAGCTCGGTGTTTTCTGGCGGGGAAGTATGGGGTTCGGGGTAAAGAACGGCGCTGGTTGGGATGACATTGCGCAGTGCGGTACTGAGAAGGGCAGCGGCGAGGATGGCGATGGGTGCTGTAACAGGCGAGTCTTCGCGGGAGAGAAGGACGAACGCAGGTACCCAGCCCCAGGCGGTGGCGCAGCAGAGTACGAATAGGGCGAGGGGAACGGGAGGGTTGGTGCTGAAGGGAGAGCCGGAGCTCTTCCAGTAGAACCAGATGCCTGCCGAGCCGGCAAGCGTACCGAATGCGACGAAGATCATGGCGCGGATGAAGAGCGATGTGAGCGTCGGGGCGTGGTCGTCTGGCAGGTGGAGGAACAAAAAGCCGACGATGAGGGCGTTGAGCAGGCCGGCGGCGGCGAGAAAGCTGAAAAAGCGCATCATGCCGGGCCGGGGGGAATCGGCCGGAAAGCTGGAGACGCCAATTTGTGTCGGGGAAGCCATGCTTCTGGGCGGGGTTCTCCTTTGGGCGAAGGCGCTCTCTTTTTACCTTAGACACCGGAAGAATCGATTTTGAGCCTGGAAAAACTGAGGAATTACGAGTGGGGTTCGTGGTTTCCCACCCTTTCCGCGATAGAGCTGTGAAAAGGATGGGGCACCCAGCTTTGGTTGGCGGGTCAGATGACTGGTGCGTCATCGCGGATAGGAACAACTTCGATGTAATCGAGGGCGGCTGGATCCTGGCCGTCGGGAGTGCCTTCGATTTGGAGGATGTCGCCGGGCTTAAGGCCGACATTGGGAACGGTGTATCGAGTGGAGTTATCGCCGTTGGGATGTTTTGAGGGCAGATCCGCGTTTCCGTCCCAGGTGGCGGCGGGCTGGCCGTTGATCTTCAGGGTGTAGTGGCCAATGCCGCCTTGTAGATCAAAGTACTGGACGGCGAACGAGTAGCGGCCGGGCTGGCCGGTGTAGGTCCATTCGGCGGAACAGACCTTTTCGGAGCATGTAACGGCTTTGCCGCCAGAGGCGTCTTCCCAGGGGGTGACGTCGATGATCTTGTAACCGTTGAGACGGGCGTCTTCGGCCTCTAGACGGCCGGGATAGTGGCCGGCGTGGCCTTGGTCGTCGGGAATGCCACTTAGCTTGAGAAAGTACTGGACGATGGCGTCGCGCCAGACTATGGCGTGGTTGGCCTGGTATTGGAGGCGCGCAAGGACGTCGTCGTAGAGAGGAGCATCGACGCGACCCTTGAGCTTTGTCCATTGGTCGACGTAACCTGCGGCGAAGGCTGCGCCGTTGTAGTGGCTGTCGTAAATGTGCTGAATCACGGTTTTGCCTTCGTGCAGCTTGTAGGTGTAGGGAACGTGATGAAAGAAGAGGAGCAGGTCGTCGGGGGTGGTGGCGGGGTCTTCGTAGAGCTTGGCTAATTCTGGTGGGTATTGGGCGGTGTAGCCGGAACCGGTGGCTACGGTGCGGTCTTTGCCTACGCCCTTTGCGTCTGCGTCGTGCCACTGGCCCCAGCCATTGCGCTCGCTGGACTCGATGTTGGGGCCGTAGTGAGAGCCGGTGATGTCGGTCAGGGTCTGCATGCCGAGCGGGCCGGTGTAAGACTCGTAGTTACGCAATGACCAATGAAGCATGTCAACGACCGTCCCAACGACTACCCGGTCGGTGGTGATCGTTTGGCGGGCCCACTCTTCGGCAATTGAGTCAGGCTGAAGATTGGGATCCCAGGCTAGACGGCCGAAGGCGTAAAGGTTGGCGAGGGCGAGCGGCGACGAGAGCCAGCGGTCGCGACCGATGCCGGCGACGCCGACCATGCCACCAAGGGACTGGTGGAAGGATTTGCCTGCGAGGATTTCCTTTACTGGCGTGGACTGGTTGTTGGCGTGGAGGTCGAAGTCGAGGACCTGTTTCCACATGGGTGCCAGGTAGACGAGATGGCGCTGCTGGCCGGTGTATTCCTGGGTGATCTGGACTTCCATGGCCTGGGCGGTTTTCTGGAGACCTGCGAACAGAGGGGAGACGGGCTCGCGGGCCTGGAAGTCGATGGGGCCTTCCTTGGTCTGGACGATGACGTTGGGGAGGAATTGGCCGTCGAGGGGATGGAAGATGTCGTAGGCGGCGCGGGCGCGGTCAGCTTTGGGGTCGTGCCAGTCGAGGTGGTGGTTGTAGACGAAGGCGCGGTAGAGGACGACTCCGCCATGGGGCTGGAGGGCTGCGGCGAGGGTGTTGGCTGCGTCGGCGGGGGTGCGGCCAAAACTGGCGGGGCCGGGCTGGCCTTCGGAGTCGGCCTTGACGGTGAAGCCGGCGAAGTCGGGAATGAGGGTATAAATCTCGTTGACTTTGGCGGTCCACCAGGCTCTTACGGCTGGATCGAGAGGGTCGTAAGTGGGCAGGCCGCCGATGGTTTGGGGGCTGGCAATGGCTACCGACATGGCGAGATGGACGCCCCAGGGACGGAGTGCGTCGGCGATGCGGGCGATCTGCTTGAGGTGGGTGGAGTCGATGAGCTGAGGGGCGGCGTTGACGTTGTTTACGTTGAGACCGTTGATGCCGATGGATGCGAGGAGACGGCCGTAGTCCGAAACGGGGGCCAGGTCATCGCGGACATTTCCGCCTTCGAAAAAGATGGAACGGCCAGCATAGCCGCGCTCAATTGTGCCGTCGGGATTGTCCCATTCGTCGACCCAGCGGATTTTGAGGGCGGGGGTGGAGCGGATGTTGACTTTCCAGAGAAGGTCACCACTGGCAATGAGACGAAGGAGCGCAAACGCTCCGGAAAGAACGCCATGTTCGTCGCCGCCGGCAACAACGAGAAGCCGCTTGCCATTGGAGGATTCCCAGGTGACTGAAAATCCCTCGGGCTCAAGGTCGTGGGGGAGCGTCATCTCAGGGTAGGCGTGGTCGATTTCCTGGATTGTTCCGAGGATGATCTGACCTCTAACGGCAATATAGGAATCCTTTGGCGCGGTACCCGTCACGCCCATTATGCCGCGATTAAGTTCCTGGGCGGCTGATTGTTCCAGAGCACCGGTGCCGAGAGCGTAGACGCTCAGCGGGATGTTGGAGGGCGCCTGGTTGAGGGACATGGGGTAGCGGAGCCAGGCTTGGTCGGCGGTTTGAGCGGTTAGAGCTGGAATTTGGAGGGCGGCGAATAGAAGCGAACAGAGAAAGAGTTGTGGTTTCCCACCCATTCGCCAGAAAGACGGCGAATGGATGGGGCACCGACAATGGGACTTATTGATAACACGTAAGTTACAGATTCTGTGATCTCCTAGACCTCCAAGAACCCCACAAGGCCCACGGTAGTAGCACAAATTAGCACAAAATCCTCGGGCGACGTCTTCGGCTCGTTTCTCAGCTTGCAGGCCCTTCGTCCATTCCAAACTTAGCCATTTGTAGGGTGCGGGTGCTGAGCAAGCCTTAAGGTCCGGATAGCGATTACTCTCCCAGAACTCAGCTACCCGAGTGGTTATCGTTGAGGAAATAGGCCTGTCTTCTGGCCTTGGCGAATCCCTCGGGGTCGGATTCCCCCCATATCGCCCAAGCCATAGCTACTACCCAGCCGATGATGGTCCAACTCAGAAAAAAGCTCAGCTTGGCGATCTTAAGACGATCCTTGCATTTCCGCTTATATGCGATCAGGTCGGGTACCGCAATCAGGATTCCGACAGCGATCCAGAAGACGATTTCCATGCTGATCTCCTGTTGCCACCTATTTTAGAACGTATTCCCAGCGAGTGAGTCCGACTTGTCAAGTTCTGGGAGTTTCGTCGCTTGTTCGGCAATTACCTCGTGAAAAACGGTGATGCTGTTGATGGGATAGCACAAAACTAGCACAAAAGCTTAGGCATATTTCACAAGTCATTCATTTAATTTAACTTGCATGCCAGACTTAACCTGGGGCACCCAGCTTTGTTGAGATATTGGAGAGGGGTAACTGAGATTCGTGGCCTCCCTGGTCTCAGAATCGAGACCAGGGGCACCCAGGTTTTTGGAGGCTTTGAGTTCAACATTTCGGGTTCATTCCGGTTCTGAGAGGTAAGTATTCGCCGCAGACCGTTGTATCACTTCTGGCTCGATTCGCGGCTCTCCCAGCCGATGATGGCCTGGCGGAGGCCGCGGACGGCATTGCATAGATAGACGGCGTCGGCTTGGCGGAGGTCTTCCAGAGTGAGGGTACGCTCGATTGCGGTTGGGTTGGTTTCGAGGATGTACCGGCGGTGAACGCCGGGGAGCAGGCCGCAGCCGATCGGCGGGGTGATCAGGCGTCCATTTTTCTCGATAAAGATGTTGTGGATGGCGGCTTCGGTCACTTCACTGCTTTGATTCAAGAACAGAATATCGTCGAATCCGGCTTCGATTGCGGCTTTGAGGGCTTCGGCGTAGATGGGGCGGTGAGTGGTTTTGTGGAAGTACATGGGATTGCTTGAATCGGTGGGGTGGGCGGAGATCTGGACTCGTAGGGGCTCGGCGGTCGGAGAGGGGATGGGTTCGGATGTGATCTGGAGGGAGCCCTCAGGGTTCAGGAGTAGACGGACTTTGTGGGATTGGATCAGCAAGTCAGCTCCCGCTGCTCGGGAATGGCTATTCAGCGAGTCAGCGGCATGCGATTGTAGCGCGGCTTTGGTTTGGCCGCGATCGAAGGGGAAGGCGAAGTAGTGAGCCGAGTCTTCAATTCGGTCGAGATGGAGTTCGATTAGCGGGTAGGCTCCTCGCCAGAGTAGGGTTTCAACGAGTGAGAAGCTGTCTGGAGGGGGATGCGATGCGGGGCTGGTGAGGAAGCTGGCCTTAAGTTGGCATTCGCGGAACTCTTCGGCCGGGTTCGAGTCGATGACAATGCCGCTGCCGACGCCCATGGAGCCTGAATTGCCGTCGAATTCTAAAGTGCGGATGGCTACGTTGAAAACTGACTCCTGTTTCGAGAAGAAGCCGATGGCGCCGGTGTAGATGCCTCTTTGCCGGGCCTCAAGCTGCGCGACTAATTGCATGGCGCGGATTTTGGGGGCTCCGGTGATGGAGCCGCAGGGAAAAAGCGCGCGAAAGATGTCTTGAAAGCCGATTTCAGGGCGGAGGTCGCCGGTGATGGTCGAGGTCATTTGCCAGAGGGTCGGGTAGCGCTCGACGGCGAAGAGTCGGCTGGCGCGGACGGAACCGAAGGTGCAAAGGCGGCCGAGATCGTTGCGCAGCAGGTCGACGATCATGACGTTTTCGCTGCGATTCTTGGGGTCGTTTTGGAGCCAGGCGGCTAGGGTGCGGTCTTCGGCGGTGGTGCGGCCGCGGGGTGCGGTGCCTTTCATGGGACGGGTGGTGATGCGGCGGTAAACATTTGTGCTCTCCGGCCCATTCGATAGAAAAGAATCGCAAGAACGGGGCACGGAGCTCTTGTGCTCGGGGTGACTCTCCAGGCGGAAGAAGAGCTCGGGGGAGAAGGAGAGGATTCTGCTGTCGGACCGGGTGTGGAGGAATGCGCCGTAGGGGGCGGACTGAAGGCTGCGCAGATGACGATAGAGAGCGGCTTTGCTGCCTTGCGCCTGGACTTGGATGGGCACCGTGAAGTTGAGTTGGTAGATATCCCCGGAGCGGATCAGTTCATGGATGGCGGCGATGCTTTGGGTGTATTGCTGCTCAGACGTGGCCAGTGTACATGCGAGAGGATGATCTTCGGTCGGGTTGAATGTGAGCGTGGGGAAATCGGCGAGTGTGGGTGGATCGCCTTCGACGAATGCGCCTGTCTGATGATCGAAGATGTACGGCCGCTGGTAGAAGCCGAACCAGGCTAATGGCTGTCCGGAAGGTTGGCTGGGGCCGGCAGCGGCCGGTTCAAAGAAACCGCCGCATTCGTAGGTGAAATAGCCGGCGGCGTAGAGTCCAGCAGCGACGGCACGCTCGATCTCCGCGAAGAGCTTTGGGATGTCGGATAGTTGGTTGGCGACGCAGACACGCAGGGGCACGGTAAACAGACGGGTTTGGCTCGACGAGGCGGGGAAATCCGGCTGCGCAGTGGTCGCGCCGGGGTTGGCCGACTCCAGCAGGACAGTTGCCGGAGTGCGCTCGACGAGCGTGTAGAGCCCGGCGGGAGGGGAATGCCAGCTGGCCATCTGGAGCTACTTGACGGTCAGCGCCAATGTCGTGGTATTCGTAATAGCCGTGACGCCGTTGCTGGATTGGGCGCTCACATCGATGGTGTAAGTACCTGCAGGTGTTGCGGGATTGGGGGGGGGACCGTGGTTGTAATAGTCGTAGCGCGCGTTGCAGGCGGTGGCGCCGAGCATGGCGACGAGAGCAACCAGGCCCAACAGTGAAAGGCGCTGGAGCCACGCACGGCGGCGCACCGACCAGGCAAGACCACCGAGGCAGAGAGCGCCGGGAAGAAGGATAGCCAGGGTGATTCCGTTGGAACCGGGGTGGGCAATGGAACCCTCTTGCTGTTGCGTGAGGAGCACCATGGAAACCAGGATCGGCGCAGTGGCATTGGGCAGAATCTCAATATTCTCCGGGGTGAAGACGCAGGAAGCCTGATCGGGGAGGCCGGAGCACGAAAGGGTAACGAACATGGGCGCCGTGAGCGCCGAGCTGTTCTCAGGGGTGACGGAGGCTGTGACTGATCCCGATTGGCCGGGAGTGAGCGAAAGCGTGGCCGGGGATACAGCGATCTGAAAGTCGGGGGTGGTGGTGCCCTGCGCCTGAGCACGGACAGAATCCGAGGCCGATGTGTGGTGTGTCGAGTCGCCGGCATAGGTTGCGGTGAGTGAGTGGTCGCCGGCGGGGAGAGCAAGAACAAGAGTGGCCTGGCCCTGCGCGTTGAGTGCTGCACCGGCCAGCGCGCGGCCTTGATCGCTGATGGTGACAGCACCGGCGGCGGGAAGGCGATCTTCACCGGTAACGGCAACGGCGAGGTTTGCGTGCGTGCGTCCTGCCTGGTCGTGGCTCTCGACGGTCAGCGTGGTCTGCGTGGCCACGGAGGGCCGATTCTGCCCGGCTAGGGCCAATGCGGGCATGGCCAGTGCGACGACAATTGCTGCAGCCAACTCAAGCCGCAAACCGCGGCGGTTCATACCTCTCACGTGCACCTGCTCCAAATCTCAAGAAAAAGTAAGCGTATTGCCCATTGCCGAAGCGTAGAACACCATTGTATCTGGCGGGGGCGCGGTCGGGCTATGGGACTGCCTTTCCTTTGACGGATAGGAGGGGAGAAGGTCGGCAAATGCGTGGATGAAGGGTCAAGGGGAGGGTCACATCGTCCCTAGAGGACGAAGGATTCGTGGGGCGAGCGGACCCCGGGTTTTCGCTGCGCTCGACCCGTGGCTATTCTCAGACCCTCCCTACGGGAGGAGAACCGCTGTATGCTTTTTGATTGAGGTGAACACGATGACTGAGACTGCTACCCGCCCTCAACTTGCCCATTTAACTGCGGTACTGGATGAGCTGCGCGCCAAGGGAACACACTTCAACCTGCGCATTCTGGACGATCAGCAGGCGCCTGTTTGCCACTACGACGGCAAACAGGTAATCAACCTGGCCAGCAATAACTACCTGGGGCTGGCGAACCATCCCAAGCTGATTGAAGCGGCGCTGGCGGCGACTCGCGCGTTTGGGGTGGGGTCGGGCGCGGTGCGGACGATTGCCGGAACCATGCGCATTCACATGGAACTGGAAGAGAAGATCGCGCGCTTCAAAAACGTGGAGGCTTGCGTGGTTTTCCAGAGCGGGTTTACGGCGAATGCGGGGACGGTCAGCTCGATTCTGGGGAAGGACGATTTCATTCTGTCGGACGAGTTAAACCACGCGAGCATCATCGACGGTGCGCGGCTTTCGCGGGCGAAGATCAAGGTTTTCCGGCATAAAGATGTTGCGCATTGCGAGGAGTTGTTGCAAGAGCTGGCGAATGAGCCGGGGCACAAGCTGGTGATTACGGATGGCGTGTTCTCTATGGATGGGGACATTGGGCCGGTGGGCGCGCTGGCTGCGGTCGCCGAGAAGTATGAGGCCATCATGATGGTGGACGATGCTCATGCTTCGGGAGTGCTGGGACGGAATGGGCGCGGGAGTGTGGATCACTTCAACGCGCACGGCAAGGTGGATGTGCAGGTGGGCACGCTGTCAAAGGCGATTGGGGCGCTGGGCGGGTATGTGTGCGGGAGCCGCGATTTGATTGACTATCTGTATCATCGGGCGCGGCCATTTCTGTTTTCCACTTCGCATCCGCCGAGTGTTGCTGCCACTTGCATTGCGGCGTTCGACATATTAGAAAATGAGCCGGAACGCATTGAGCGGCTGTGGGCGAATACTCGTTACTTCCAGGGTGAACTGCGGGGGGCGGGGTTTAATGTGGGCGGGGTGACGACGCCGGCTACGGAGACACCGATAACGCCGGTGATTATTGGCGATGGGCGGAAGACAATGGAGTTTTCGCGGGCGCTATTCGACGAGGGCGTGATGGGGACGGGGATTGCGTTCCCGACGGTGCCGGAGGGGAAGGCGCGGATTCGGCTGATGCTGACTAGCGAGCATACGAAAGGGCAGTTGGACCAGGCGCTGGAGACGCTGGAGCGGGTGGCGAGGCGGATGGGGATATTGGAGGCGGTGTAGCTGGGCTTCTGTGCTTTCCCGCCCTTGCGCCAGAAAAAAGGCGCAAGAACGGGGCACGGTGCATTTGAGGCGGATCGAAGAACTTACGGAGGGCAGCGGCCGTGCCCTTTAAAGCTGGATAATGAATACCACTCGATGAAAGAGACACGATGATTGCTCACTTGCGGGGAAAGCTGATTTTCAAGGGGCCGGGGCAGGCTATTGTGGAGGCCGCGGGGGTGGGGTACGACGTGACCATCTCCGTGCCTACGTTTACGATGCTCCCGAGCGTGGGGGCTGAGGCTTCCCTGCACATTCATACGCAGGTGAGCGAGGATCAGATTGCGCTGTTCGGATTTCTCGATCGCGAGGAAAAGCGGCTGTTCGAGAGGCTGATTACAGTCAGCGGCGTTGGGCCGAAGCTGGCTATCAAGATTCTCAGTGGACTTTCTTCGGAGAGGACGGTACAGGCGATTCGCGGGCAGGATCATGCGCAACTGGTGCGGATTCCGGGCGTGGGCAAGAAGCTTGCGGAGCGGCTGGTTGTCGAACTGAAAGACAAGCTGGATGACTTTGCGGTTGCTCCGGTGCAGACGAGCGTGCGGGGGGCGGCGGTGGACGATGTGCTGTCGGCACTGACGAATCTGGGCTATCAGCGACCGGCGGCGGAGAAGGCGATTGAGCAGGCTGTGGCGAAAGATGCCGCCCTGGCTGGGGATTTCGATGGGCTTTTCCGCGGGGCTTTGAAGGTGATTCGGTAATGCCGCGTTTTGTGCGAGCGGTGATTCCGATGCTGGTGTGTGCGGATGCGGCGGCGGAGATTGAATTCTGCAAGGCCGCGTTTTGCGCGGCGGAGCTGTCGCGGCGAGAGGATGAGAATGGGGATGTCACGCATGCGACGCTGGGGATTGGCGAGCTTCTGATCATGGTGCATGCAGAGACCGCGCACTTTGGCAAGCCGCGCTCCGCTGAACGATGCCAGCTCGCCGGTGGTGATCTATCTCTATCTCGAAGACGTGGATGGCGTGGTGGCGCGAGCGGTTGCTGCGGGAGCGCGGATATTCACGCCGGTTGAGGATCAGTTCTGGGGCGATCGCATGGGGCGGATTGTTGATCCATGTGGGCATGTTTGGAATGTCTCCAGCCGGGTTGACGAGAGTTCTGTGAGGCAGTGAGAAGGAGGATCTGTAGAGTGAGGTCTCCGAAGTTCATTGCTTGTTGCGCATGCAGAGTTTCGCGTAATGGACTTCCCGAACAGCAGGTCCTTCGACTCCGCTGAAGTACGCTTCGCTCAGGATGACAGTTCTATTTTGGGTGCGTGCTTTTGAGACGTAAGGCCCGGGCATTCGCGATACACTCTTGATTGCTATGGTTTCGAAACTGAAAAATGCCGGTGGTACTGCGCTTCCCTATCTTCGGCCTGAGGGGTTGAAGTTTCTGAAGGGGCTTGAGAAGCATAACGACCGCGAATGGTTCAATGGGCGGAAGGCTGTCTACGAGGCAGAGTTGAAAGAGCCGATGCTGGCTATCATCCGCAAAATTACGGACGCTATGTTGGAGTTTGCGCCGAATCATGTGAGGCCGGCGGAGAAATCGCTGTTCAGGATTTATCGCGATACGCGCTTCTCGAACAACAAGCTGCCTTACAAAACCCACGTCGCGGCTTGGTGGTCGCATATGGGGATGGAGAAGACTTCAGGGGCGGGGTACTACTTCCAGATCAGCCCCAAGGGCGTGGTGATTGCGGCCGGATCGTACATGCCGGAGAAGGAACAATTGGCGGCGATTCGGAATTGGCTGCTGGAGAATCATGCGGAGTTTCGCAAGCTGCTGAATAAGTCGGCGGTCAAAAAGACGTTCACCGAGTTTGAAGGGGAAGCTTTGACGCGGCCGCCGAAGGGGTTTCCGCCTGATCATCCGGCGATGGACCTGATCAAGTGCAAGCAGTGGGGATCGAGCACGACTCTGCCGGTGGAGACAGCGCTGGAGAAGAATTTTTCGCAGACGCTGATCAAGCATTTCAAGCTGCTGGCGCCGGTGGTGGATGCGCTGAATACGCCGATCGCGGCTTCGCTGACGCCGAAGAAGAAGGTGCTGTTCGGGCTGCATTGAGGCTGGCTCACGCCGGCCCTCCGGGGCGGCGAATTTTCTGCGATGGAGTTCCCCGGATTGCGTCCACTGGCGCGGACTTTATCTGGGACTATTCTCACACCATCCCGCTGAAATGAGCGCTGATCGCGCGCGTCCCACGAGATGAATA
The DNA here is from genome assembly GCA_049508975.1 of Occallatibacter sp. Lineage (GTDB taxonomy): Bacteria > Acidobacteriota > Terriglobia > Terriglobales > Acidobacteriaceae > Telmatobacter. The sequence goes on from JBELAI010000027.1 coordinate 20,350, forward strand.
GGGTCAAAAACCGGGCAAAACGGTACAAATATCGGGAAAATCGGGGAAAATCCCTAAAAACTTGTGGAAATCACGGTTTTTGGGTTGACTTTAACCTGTCTGAAGTCGCATTGTAACGAACGACAGGGTTATCTAGAACCCGCATGAATACAGGGGAAACGTGCAAGCGTTGCCTCGGTCGCACTCCCCCCATGCGGTACGCGCAAGCGAGAAGAAACCCAGGCAACACTGGCCGCCCCGAGGGTAGGCCCAGAAGGAGAAGAACACATGGCAACTGGATTGACCAAGACCGCTCTTACGCGGCACCTGGCCGAGAAGCTGGAACTGACCAACAAGCAAAGCGCTGCCTTCCTGGACCTGCTGGCAGAGACCGCCATCAAGGAAACCAAGAAGAACGGCGTATTCGTAATTCCCGGCATTGGCCGTTTGGTGAAGGCAGAGCGCAAGGCGCGCATCGGCCGCAACCCGCAGACCGGCGCGGCAATCAAGATCAAGGCCAAGACAGTGGTCAAGTTCCGCGTAGCCAAGGCTGCCAAGGACGTGATCGCACCAGTAAAGAAGTAAAATTCCGGACTGCGGACAACGAAGGGGAAGAGCGAGCTGCTCTTCCCCTTTTGTCTTCGCTGCGGAATCATCTCGATTGACGATGTGTCCGTGATCAACGGCTGCTATGTCGTGAGAGTTATCCCGCTGGGGTTGAAACCCCACATCTTCTGGGCAATTATCGGCACGCTGAAGTTATGCCCTGTTACAAAGCATGTTGATGAAATAGGCCCTACTAAAGTATTCAGACAGAGATTTACTCGAACCGAAGCGAGGGCTGAGGCATCGGATCAGTATGGCTACCGAATATTCACCGACGGACCGTGCCGGTTCTAATGCAGCCCCCATTGCAGGAAGCAGCGTGCACATACTTCTTCGCATGGAGGGAATGGCTGCAGTGGCGCTGTCCGCAGTGTTCTATGCGCGGACTGGTGCGAGCTGGTGGTTGTTTGCTGCACTGTGGCTTACGCCGGATTTGAGCATGCTGGGCTATCTGGGCGGTCCGAAGCTGGGCGCGCGCATTTATAACGCAATCCACTCGTACGTGACTCCGGCGACGCTGGCTGTGGTTGGGTTGCTGCTGGGAAGCCAAGTTCTATTGCCCTATGCGCTGATCTGGATGAACCACATTGGCGTTGACCGGCTGATGGGCTATGGGCTGAAGTATCCGCAGGGATTCAAATTCACACACCTGGGCAAGCTGACCGGAAAGCGCGTCGAAGCTATTCCGGCGGCGCAGAATCCTGCTTGAGGCCGGGCTTAATGGCGGGCATCAGCGCGCGGAAGACGAGCGAAATTCCGAAACTGACAAGGATGGCGCGTATCATGAGCCAGTTGTCGTATGTCCACGATAGGAAAGCGATTGTCACAAAGACTCCGATAGGATTGATCTCCGACAACACAGCCTGACGCCAGTGAGGTTTGTTGCCCGTGGGCGTGAGCGTAGTACGCAGCCGTGGAAACAGACGCGGAACGGAGCGCAGATAGATTCGGTACGGCTCGCCGAGTTGGGTGACAAGAAACGCCTCTTCGCCAAGGATGAGGCAAAACAAGTACGCCGGGACCGCAATCAATACAAACAGCGCGCCGGTGGCCGGCATAAGCAGAGCCAAAGCGGCAATCATGCAGAAGACGCCGAGGTAGAGCGGATTGCGCACGTAGCGATAGGGCCCGTCGGCCATGAGTGAGCCCGCCTTCATCTGGCTGTTGAGCACAACGGTGTGTCCAAGCCAGGCCGATCCCCAGATGCGGAAGACAACGGCCATGGCGGCGATGAACGCACCGCAGACAATCACGACGGGCGTGGCGAGAGTGAAGCGAATCAGGCCGAGCCGGCTGATCTCAAGAGCCAGCCACTCCAGCAGCGGGATGCGGCTGCCGACTCCCCAGAGTTCAATCCATGGCGCCCAAAACCCCATGCACATGATCACGGTTAGAAACACCGTGCGAAAGCGAAACAGAATTGTGCTAACCCTCATTCACTCGTCCTCGTGCGTGAAATCCTCGATCCTCAATCGCCAATTCTGGAGTTTAGCATCCGGACGACCGCTACGGAGGCTTCCAACCAGTACGGAATTGGGTGGACGCCGGTTTTTATTATTCGGTGCGCAGGGCTTGCATGGGGTCGATGGAGGCGTCTCAACGCAATCATGCGCAGGCCGAAGCGAAGATCGGGCACGATGTTCTCAAGCCAGGGGAGGGTGCCGCGTTCGCGATGGGCTTGGCGGATTTGCACCGCGCCGCCGAGGCGAATGAGGCCCTCTTAGAAGCGGAGATGTTGGAATTTGCGCTTTCCCAGGTTTCAAAATCGAGACCGTTCGGCGCGCTCAGGGCAGGCTCTGGGGCACCTCTTCGTATTCGGCTTGCACATCGGGCCTACTCGATACGCAATGCTTTCATGGGATCAATGGATGCGGCGCGGTGTGCGGGTAGCCATGTGGCAAGCGTGGCTATCGCACACAGGAATCCGGCGGCTGCCAGGTAGATGAGCGGAACGTTTGCGCCGTTGCCGAGAAGCTTTGCGCTGGCGCCCATGCCTCCACCGGTGAAGGAGACGCTGGCGACTGTGCGAGCGAGCCCGACGGCTAGCAGAGCCCCGGCAATGAGTCCACCGGCAGTGAGGGTTAGTCCCTGCCTGATCACCATGCCCAGTACATGGCGGGGTTGCGCACCGAGAGCCATGCGGACGCCGATCTCCTGCGTACGCTGCGCGACGGAGTAAGCCATGACGCTATAGAGTCCGACAGCCGCTAGCAGCAAAGCGATGGAGCCGAGCACGGTCATGAGGCTCGCGGCGATTTTTTGTGGATAGAGCGATGCGCCGATGTATTCCTTGAGCGGCGCGGCATCGAAGACTGTGACGTTAGGATCCAGGTCGCGCGCCTGGGTGCGGAGTGTGGAGAGCATGTTCTCCGGGTCGCCTTTGGTGCGGACATAGAAAGCAAGATTCATGTCCTCGCGGTAAATCTGGCGGAAGGGCACATAGAAATACGCGGGGGTCGATTCGCCGAGGTAATGATACTTCGAATCTTTGGCGACACCGACTACGCGGAACCAGCTTCCCCAGCCATGGATACGCGTACCGATGGGATCGCGGCCTGCAAAGAAGCGGCGTACAAAGGCTTCGTTCACAATCATCACGGCGGGCGACTTGTCGTCTTCGTTGTCGGCCTCGGTAAAGTTGCGGCCTTCGACGATGGGAATGTGCATGAGGGGCAAGTACCCTGGCGAAATGACGTTGCGGAAGATGCTCATGTTCTCATTGGGACGCATTGCGTATCCCTCGATCTTCAATTCCTCCCACCAACTGGGCTCAAAGCTGAGAGGCACGCCGTCGGAGTAGGCAACATCTGTCACACCAGGAGCTGAACGCATGCGCTCTTCAAGTCGCCGGCAGAATTCCTTGCGCTGGGCAAGGGTGTAGCCGTTGGTGTTGAGATAGAACTGGCCCAGGAGAACTTTGTTGGGATCGAAGCCGGGATCGATCTTCATGGTGGTCTGGAAGCCGCGCGCGAAGAGGCCAGCGCCGACGAGAGCTACCAATGCAAGAGCAACTTCTGAGGCTACGAGCACGGAGCGAAGGCGATTGCGGCCACGGCCCGCAGTCCCGCTGCGTCCGCCGGAGTTGAGGCGCGAGCTGAGGTTGAGACGGCCCACTTGCAACGCGGGGATGAGGCCAGCGGCAAGCGCTGCGACGATGCAGACGCCCGCGGTGAATGCCAGCACGGAGAGATTGGGACGCGTGTCCATGGACACCAATTGCTGCATGGGGCCGGGAGGCATCAGAAACTTGAGCGCATGGCTCATCCATGGCGTGAACACGAGGCCAAGCGCCGCGCCGGTGCCTGTGAGTAGAAGGCTCTCAGTCAACACCTGGCGTGCAAGCCTTCCGCGGCCAGCGCCGAGTGCGAGGCGGGCGGTGAATTCTTTTTCGCGGACCGTTGCCCTTGCTAGGAGGAGGTTGGTCACATTGGCGCAGACGATGAGCAGGACCAGAATGCAGACGCCCATTAGAATGCGCAGCGGCCCGGCAAGCAGGCCCTGCGGACCGTGCGGCGACTTCCACAAGGGCACCAGCGTGGCGGACATGCCTTCAGACACATTTGCATTCAGAATCGCCATGCGGTCTGCGAGTGTCTTAAGTTCTCCGCGCGCCTCGTCGAAGGATACGCCTGGCTTAATGCGCGCGATGCCCAGCATGTTGCGGTTGTGACGGTCGCGCAACATCCATTCCTGGACACCGTTGAGCGCGGGCTGCTCCATGTAGGGAACCCAAAGATCGAAGGCTGTTACGGGCATCGATCCGTGAAACTCGGGCGCGGCAACACCGACGACTGTTAGCTCATGCTGATTGATACGGATGGTCTGGCCGACAATATTCGGACTTGCGGCGTAGTGCGAGCGCCAGTAGCGATCGCTGATGACTACGATGGGAAACTTGCCGGGAGCATCCGCATATTCTGCGGGAAGGAAGAGGCGGCCAACCTCCGGCTTCACGCCAAGAACATCGAAGAAGTTGCCTGAGACTAATTCGGCCCACACGCGTTCCGCATGGTCTTCCCTGCCTACGCTCAGTGCCACAGGCCTGCTCACGGCGATGCCGTCGAAGAGTTTGAGGCGGTCGCGGAAGTCGCGGAAATCGGGATAAGAACTTGTAACCCACTCGCCGTTGGGGGTCACCGATTCAAGAGTGACGAGGCGACTTGGGTCGGCGACGCCGCTGAGCGGTTGCAGAAGGACTGCGTTGATCCAGGTGAATGCTGTAGTAGTGGCGCCGATGCCGATGGCCAGCGTGAGCACCGCGACGGCAGTGAACGAGGGATTGCGCGCCATCATGCGCAGACCGTAACGCACGTCGTGAAGCAGGTCTTCGATCCACGGAAGAGTGCGGCGTTCGCGCTGCGCCTGGCGTGCCTGTTCCGCGCCGCCAAGACGAACGAGCGCCTGACGGCGGGCTTCGTGCGGAGCAAGTCCGGAGCGGATGCCGACTTCAGTGTCGAGGGCGACGTGGCTCTCTATTTCGGCGGCGAAGTCCGCGTCAGAACGCCTGGTGCCGAAGAGTCCACGAAGGCGGAGGAAGAAGGCTCTGAGTTTACGCATAAAAACCTCTTTTCGGTTTGGCGCCTATTCGGTGCGCAGTGCTTTCATCGGGTCAATGGAAGCTGCGCGGCGCGCGGGGATATAGCAAGCCACGAGGGCAATGACGGCAAGGAGCGGTGGAACGAGCGCAAATGTAAGTGCATCGTGAGGCTGGATGCCATAGAGGAAGCTGGAGGCCATTTTGGCCAGCATCCATGCGGCGGGCCAGCCGAGAGCGACGGCGATGAGCGTGAGCACAAGGCCTTGGCGCAGGACGAGTCTTTCGACGGAACCGGGCTTCGCGCCAAGGGCCATGCGGATGCCTATTTCCCGAACGCGTCGGCTTACGGAATAGCTCATGACTCCATAGAGTCCGACGCTGGCGAGCACCAGGCCGATGAAGCCGAAGACGCCGAAAAGTGTCGCGGCAAGGCGAGGCAGGAAGAATGCTGTGCGAATGTGCTGCTCCATGGTTTCTTCATTGAAGACGGCCATGGTTGGATCAAGATCATGGATCTGGCGGCGAACATCTTCGGACACCAGAGCGGGATTGCCGGCGGTGTGAACGATGAGCGTGTAGCCCATGAATGCGGGGTCGCCGGCGACGGTCTGCTTCAGCGAGCGATAGAGGACGGGGCGCGTATCTTCGCCGATGGTGCGGGATTTTACATTTCCGACGACACCAACGATCTGGTATGTAGACCCGCCGCCGTTGACCTGCGCGCCGATTTGATTTTTGCCGCCAAGGATGTCTTTTACGAACTCCTCGTTCACGATGGCGGTCTTGGGTCCGGTCGCGGATTCCGAACCAAAATCGTTGCCGGCGATGCGGGGAATTCCGAGAGTTTCGAAGTAGCCGGGGTTCACCATGAAGAGGTCGGTGATGACATCCGTGTCGGGTCCGCCTACTATTTGAAAGCCGTCACTGCGGTTGCCTCCATTGAGGGGCGGTGAATCGGTGACTACAGCGGATTGAACTCCGGGCAGACCGGCGACGCGCTGTTGCAACTGCGTAAGCCATACGACGGTGCGATCGGCGGTGTAGCCGTGGACTCGTGGGTCGACAGACATCATGAGCAGGTTATCGGTTCGAAATCCGATGTTGATTGCGGATGCGCTTTGGAGGCTGCGCAGAAAAAGCCCAGTCACTGAGAGGAGAATGACCGACATGGAAATCTGACCAATGACCAGGAGATTGCGCAGAGTGACGCGGCGGCCGGGACGAGCCAGGGCGTCTTCGCCTTTGAGTGCGTTGGCAAGCAATGGGCGCGAGGCTGCCCAGGCTGGAGCGAGACCGAGAAGGAAGCCGCTCGCGATGCTGAGCGCAAATGAGTAAATGAGAACGCGCCAGTCGATAGCGAGGCTTACATCGATTGGAATCGGCGCTGGAATGTGAAAGGTTGCGAGGCCGCGCGTGGCTCCAATCGATAAGAGAACTCCGAATGCGCCGCCGGCGATGCCGATTAGCAGGCTTTCCACGAGGACCTGATGGCGCAGGCGGGCGCGGGTGGCTCCAAGTGCGAGTCGGACCGCCATTTCACGCTGGCGTGCGGCTGCCTGTGCAAAGAGGAGATTGGCCACGTTGGCCCCGGCGATGGCGAGGACGAGCAGAACAACCACCGCGAGCGCTACGAGAAACAAATAGACCATTTGCCATACGCTCTGCGGTAAGGACCCCGCCTGCTGGAGGGCGAATCCGCCGCCTTTATCAGTTTTTGGATAAGCAATTGCGAAGCGGCCGGCCAGCGTTTTCAACTCGGCCGCGGCCTGCGCGCGCGTGACACCGGGAGCAAGGCGCGCTACCACATCGAGCCAGTGATTCTCGCGGGAGGCTTGATCGGGGCGGCCAACGGCAAGCAGGTGCTCCGCTCCGAGGGGGACCCAGAATTCCGCGATGATGACCTGATCGATGCCGTGAAAGTCCGCCGGCGAAACGCCGACTACGGTAAAGGTGTGTCCGGAGAGGAGAACTGTCTTTCCGACGATTTTGGGATCGGCATTGAACCGGCGGCGCCAAAGACCTGCGCCGAGTACGACTGCCTGCTGGCGCTCTTCGTCTGCGGTAAATCCGCGGCCGATGACCATGGGAAGTTGAATGACGTTGAAGAAGTTGGCGGTGACGGCCTGGCCCCAGACGCGCTCCGGCTCTCCGCTGCCGGCGATGGAGGCTGGAACGAGCTCATCATATGCGCCGACGCCGGAGAAAGACTTTGCCTGATCGCGAACGTCGGCATAGATCGGGTAGGGGAAGTTGTTGCAGCACCGCTCGCCTTCTTGCGTGGTGTTGAGAGCGAGCAGGGTGGAAGGATCACCAACGGGTGCGGGGCGCAGGACGAATCGGCTGACCATCGAGAAGATTGTTGCGTTAGCGCCAATGCCGAGGCCTATGGAAAGAATCGCGATGGCTGTTGATACGCGGTTCTTGCCGAGCGTACGAAAACCGTAAAAAAGGTCGCGCAAAAGCGATTCGATCCAGGGGAGAGTGCGGCGTTCGCGGTGGGCCTGGCGGGTCTGCTCCGCGCCTCCGAGACGGATCAGGGCTTGGCGGCGCGCTTCCGCATAGCTGAGGCCGGCGCGGATGCCGTCTTCGGTGTGGAGGGCGATGTGACTCTCTACTTCGGCGGCGAAGTCGGCTTCAGGGCGGTCGGGTCGGAAGAAGCCGCGGAGGCGATGGGCGATGGCTCGGAGGTGGCGCATGGGGTTTCCTCGTGAGGAGGCCGATTGAGTGTTGAGGTTTCCCGCCCTTGCGACAGAAAAAAGTCGCAAGAACGGGGCACGGGGCATTTTGCGTTAGCTCTCTTCGGCCGGAGTTAGAAAGCGGGCAAGGATGTTGGTGGTCTGCTCCCACTCGGCGGCGGCCTTTTTCAATTGGCGATGGCCGGCTTTGGTGAGCTCGTAAAACTTTGCTTTGCGGTTGTTTTCGGATGTGCCCCAGGTCGAACGAATGAAACCCTCCTGTTCGAGCTTGAGCAGCGCAGGATAAAGCGTGCCGTAGTTCAACTGGAGCAGGTCACCGCTGGTTTGCTCGATGCGCCGCGCCAGGCCGTAGCCGTGCTGCGCGCCCATTGTGTCAAGAGTGCGCAAGACCATGAGAGCTAGAGTTCCCTGCCAGACATCTGTTTTGTCGCCCATTGCGTTTTCCTTCCGACTTCTATTGCGAACCAATAGGAGAACTCTACTCCAACTTCTATGGGAATGCAATACGTAGGATTTATTGGGTTAGTTCCATGGGATTTCTGGGGCAAGCTGAATGTGGTAGGCTGGCGTGGATTCTTGGGTTCCAATTGTCGGGGAGGTTTTGCCGATGAGGCTGTCTTTATTCGCTGTTGCCGCATGTGTGGGGCTGGCTATTCCGCTGGCTGGACAAAGCCCTGCTACGCCAGGCGATTTGGCCGATTCCTCAAAGAGGCAACTGCCGGCGCTGAGTGAAACTTACAAGCATCTGCATGAAAACCCTGAGCTCTCAAGGCAGGAAGTGCACACGGCGGCATTTGTGGCTGTGGAATTGCGCAAGCTGGGCTACACGGTGACGGAGCACGTGGGCAAATACGAGGACGGAACGCAGGCAGAGGGCGTGGTCGCGGTGCTGGAGAACGGCGCCGGGCCGCGGCTGCTGCTACGCACAGAATTGGATGCTCTGCCGGTGGATGAGAAGACCGGCCTGGACTACGCAAGCCATGTGAAGACGACCAATGCGCAGGGGCAGGCGGTGAGTGTGATGCATGCGTGCGGGCACGATCTGCACATGACGGTGCTGCTGGGAGTCGCGAAAGAATTGGTGGAGCGGAAGAGCCAGTGGCACGGGACTCTCATGCTGATTGGGCAGCCGGCGGAGGAGATGATTATGGGCGCGGCGGCGATGCTGCGGGATCATCTTTATGAGCGGTTTGGGCGGCCGGATTTTGTGCTGTCGGAACATGATTCCAGCGAAGTGGCCACGGGCACGATATCGGTAAAGGGCGGCCCGTTGCTGGCGAGCGCGACCACGCTGAATGTGACCATGCGCGGGATTGGGGGGCATGGGTCTGCGCCGCAGGTGGGCAAGGATCCGATTGTGCTGGCGGCGGAGTTTGTGCTGGTGGCCCAGACGATTGTGAGCCGGCAGGTCGATCCGCAGCAGCCGGCGGTGCTGACGGTGGGGACGATTCATGGCGGGACCAAGAACAACATTATTCCCGACGAAGTGACGATGGGGCTGACGCTGCGGACTTACTCGATGGCCGTGCGCGATCAGATTGTGGCGGCAATCAAGCGCGAAGCGAAGGGGCTGGCGGAGGGATATGGAATTCCCGAAGACCGTATGCCTACAGTTGAAATAACAGAAAGCACGCCGGCAACCATCAATGATGCGGCGATGGCGGAACGCGTGCGTGCTGTGGCTGTTGCAGCTCTGGGCAAAGAACGTGTGGGAGAAGCGAAGGCAATCATGGGGAGTGAGGATGTGGGGCTGTTCACGCTCGATGGCAAGATTCCAGGGGTGATGTATTGGCTGGGCGCTTCCGATCCGGGAAAGCTGGAGGAGAGCCACAAGACCGGAGTGCCGCTGCCAGGGCTGCATTCGGCGTTGTTCGCGCCGGTGTATGGGCCGGCGATCACGACAGGGGTTACGGCTATGACGGCGGTGGCTTTGGACTTGCTGAAGTAGGCTTTCTGGAAGAAGGCGACGCCCAGATCGTTGGCTGAGAATGGTTGGTACCCGTCCAAGCGAGAGCCCAGGTTTATCCTGCCTGTGCCGTGGGCCAGGTGAGCGCTGGAAACATCGGAATTGAGAGTATCCCCCTACGGGTCCGGGTGAGTATAGTTCCTGCAGCGGCACCCCCCATTGAAAACGAGGTCATGCAATGGCGCGACGGACCCCTCTCGCACTCTTCCTGGCAGCATGGTTTGCAGGCAGCATTGTGGCAGTGGCACAGATGGCCAGCGCTCCAAAGGGCCAGCCTGGACGACAGAGCGGCAGCGCGGACAGTAGTGCGCACGTCACGCTCGGCCATGCGGCAGTGCCGCTCTATGGGCCGTGGAAGTTCACCGTGGGCGATTCGCCGATTGACCCGAAGACAGGCCAGCCGCTGTGGGCCGAGCCGGACTTTGACGACTCCAAGTGGGAGACGGTGGACCTGACGCCGGAGGACGCGGCTATTGATCCGATCGCCGGGACCTCAGCCTACGTGCCCGGCTGGACGGCCAAGGGACACCCCGGCTACTGGGGATACGCCTGGTACCGTGTGCGGGTGCAGGTGGAGGCGCGTCAGGGAGAGGAACTGGCCCTGGCGGGGCCCGCCAGTGTGGATGACGCCTACCAGGTCTTCGATGACGGGGGACTGGCTGGCCACTTCGGCGACTTTAACGGCAGCAAACCCGTCGTTTACTACACCCAGCCCAGGATGTTCCCGTTGCCGCAGACGGGCAATCACGATGCCGGGACCGGGCGAGACGGAGCCGGATCGAACGGAACCGGGCTGGCTGAGTCCACGCGGGTTCTGGCCTTCAGGCTGTGGATGGAGCCTTACACCCTGATCAACGGGCCCGATGTGGGCGGCATGCACAACGCGCCGGTGCTGGGCGAGGCCGGGGAGGTGGCAGCCGGCTACCAGATGCGCTGGCTGGAAGTGATCCGCGCCTTCGCATTTTCTGCCGCCCAGGCACTGCTGTTTGGCCTACTCGCCGTGGTCGCCTTCAGCCTCATCCTGTTTGACCGCTCCGACCGGGTCTACCTGTGGATGGGGGCTCTCTTCCTGCTCATTGCTGTCTATAACGCCCTCGCTGTCCTCGCCGCCTGGACGGAACTTCAGGACATCTCGATCAATAACCTGCTAAACGATGGTCTTGCGCTGCCTCTGATTTCCGCCGCATGGGTCATGGTGTGGCGGGTGTGGTTCGGGCAGCAGCGCCCGCCGTGGTTGCCCCGGCTCACGGCCGGACTAACGCTGCTGTTGATGGTTTCAAACATTCTGGGCGACGAGATCTTCTTCGGGCTCGTCCCGCATGCGGTTGCCGTACCTTTCGTGAACATCTCCCTGGTCCTCCGGCTGCTATTCTTCGCACTGATGTTGTCGGTGGCCATCGAGGGAATTCGCAGACAGGGAGTGGAGGGCTGGCTGGTTTTGCCTGTCGTCCTGTTGTGGGGGATCAATGCCTTCGCGATCCAACTCGACCTTCTCCATGTCCGGCTGCGCTGGTTCCCATTCGGCGTCACCGTCAGCCTTGGCATAATCGCGAATCTGCTGGTGGCGGTGGTCATCGCGCTGCTGCTGCTGCGGCGGCTGCTCCAATCGATGCGCCGCCAGCGACAGATGGCGCTGGATGTGAGACAGGCGCAGGAGGTGCAGCAGGTGATCCTGGCCGAGGCGCGACTGGCGCTGCCGGGGCTCAACATCGAAAGCGAGTACCGGCCGGCGCGCGAGGTGGGCGGTGACTTCTTCCAGATCATCCCTCACAAAACCGACGGCAGCCTGCTGATTGTGGCCGGAGACGTGACCGGCAAAGGCCTGAAGGCCGGGATGTTGGTGGCGCTGCTGGTGGGGGCGATACGCACGGCGGCCGAACAGAGCTCCGATCCGTTGTTTTTGCTGCAAGCTCTTAACCGGCGACTGATCGGCCGCAGCGATGCGCAGGCCACTTGCCTCGCGCTGCGCATTGAGACGGATGGAAGCACGACGCTGGTCAACGCCGGTCACATGGCTCCCTACCTGAATGGGGAAGCGATCGCGATGGAAGGCGCGCTGCCGCTGGGCATGATGGAAAGCGCTGAGTCTTCCGTGATGCATTTCCAGCTGAAGTCGGGCGACCGGCTCATGCTGTTGTCGGATGGCGTGGCCGAGGCAATGGATGCGAATGGGAAGCTATTCGGATTCGAGCGGGTGAATGAGCTGCTGCGCAAGGCGACGACCGCCTCCGAAGTAGCAGGGGCCGCGCAGGCCTTCGGACAGGAAGACGACATCAGCGTCATTTCCGTGACGCGGACCGGCGTGCGAGAGTCCGTCGCTGCATGAGGAAGCAACGCGGCAGTTGCATTGGCTGGTTGCGCCTGGTTGACCGGAAGTCATTACTCAGGAAACATCCCCATGCGCCATATTACAGCGAGCAGTCGAGAATGGGGATAGAATTACCTGCATCGAAGCCGACCAGTGATCGCCGACAACCGATCACTGACAACTGAAATCTTGCACGGTGCTCCATGAAGCAGGGCCACTCGCACGAATCCGTAAGAATGGCGCTCGATACATTGCGCACAAACAAGCTGCGCTCCGGGCTGACCATCCTCGGCATCGTCATCGGCGTCACTACCGTCATCACCATCTCTTCGGTCATCAACGGCCTCAACACCCGGGTGTCCGACTGGGTGAGCGCTATGGGGACCAACGTCTTCTGGGTCTTCCACATGCCGCTGATCAACATCAATCCGACTACAGAGATGGTGACACGCAAGAAACTGACGCTGGAAGACGCGCTGGCACTGCGCAATCTGCCGCACGTGGTAGCCGTGGACGGCGAGGTTCGGCATGTGAACGAACAGTTCCGCGTGGGCGACGTGAGCGTGAAGTACAACGGGAAGAAGGTGGCAGGCGCATTTTTGCTGGGATCCACCGACAACATCGAAACTGTGTCGAATCTCAATCTCAAGGAGGGACGGATCTGGAACGACGCCGAAGATGAGCGCCACGCTCACGTCTGCCTCGTAGGATACGACACGGCTGAATTGCTATTCGGTTCCGAGGATCCGATCGGTAAGGACGTGAATGTAGCTTCCGGCCTCTACACCGTCATCGGCGTCATCGATAAGCGCAAGCAGCCGTTCGGTACCGGGAAAAACCCAGCCGACAACGGCGTTTACTTCCCGCTGGGAACCTTTCACAACCTTTATCCGGAGCTCAAGGATATGTACATCGCCTTGAAATACGACGACCAGAAAAACAAGGAACTCGTCGAAGAAGAAATCCGCGAGATGCTGCGCGTGCGCCGCAAGGTCAAAGTGGAAGCCGACGATAACTTCGAAATCATGAGCCCCGACTCGCTGACCAAGCTCTGGGGCCAGCTGACCGGCGGCCTGGTCGCCTTCATGATCGCGGTTTCTTCGGTCGGATTGATGGTCGGCGGCGTGGGCGTGATGAATATCATGCTGGTCTCTGTCACCGAGCGCACCCGGGAAATCGGCGTTCGCAAGGCAATGGGCGCAACGAAGCGTAACATCCTCGCCCAGTTCACGACGGAGGCGGTAACCCTCTGCGCTGTGGGCGGCCTTTTCGGAGTCCTCACCGGCGCCGTGATTACGTGGATCGTTTATTTCCTGCCCATCGGCCTGCCTGCTACGCTCTCCACTTTATGGGTTTGCATCGGCTTTGGCGTTTCCTGCGGAATTGGGCTGCTGTTTGGCATCTATCCGGCTTGGAAGGCCTCGAACCTGGATCCTATTGAGGCGCTGAGGTACGAGTAAAGACAGGGACTAGGGAACAGGGAATGGGGAATAGGGATTCGCTGTCAGTGTTCAGCCTTTAGCAATCAGCACTCGTTGCCGGCTGCTGCCGTCCATTAAACTGACAACAACCGTGCCGCATCCAATCGCCCAATCCGTGGAGATTCTTACCACGGTGCTTACTATCGCCGGGATGGGGTACTTCATCGCCGCTCTTGTTGCGGCCCGCGTTTTTCTCTCCGCGCGCCGCGCAAAACTCCCTGCTTTCGTTCCAGGCGTCAGCATCCTCAAGTCCCTCAAAGGGCTCGATCCGTCGATGATTGACGCCTTTGGCAGCCATTGCCGCCAAGTCTACACCGGGGAATACGAGTTGCTCTTTGGAGTCTCCTCGCTTGATGATCCTGCTGCCGCAGCCGTGGAACAACTCAAGCTGGAATTCCCCGACCACTCGATACAGCTCGTCGAGTGTCCAGCAAGCCTCGGCGCCAACGGTAAAGTCAGCACTCTGATCCAACTGGCGACGCACGCACGCCACCCCTACCTGCTCATCAACGACTCGGATATCACCGTCTCGCCTCGCTATCTAGAGCGGGTGATGGCCCACTTCGCGGCCTCGGCTCAAAAGCTGGGTGCCCCAGAGCCTGTCCTGAGCCTGTCGAAGGATCTCGATTCTGAGACCTGGGAAAGCAACAAGCTCCCCCAGCTCGAAGTCGGCCTGGTTACCGCTCTCTACCGTGGCCGCGCACACGCAACCCTACCTTCCCGTCTTGAAGCCCTCGGCATAGCCACTGACTTCCAGGCCGGAGTTCTGCTCTCGCGCATGATTGAAGGAGGCCTCCACTACGGCCTTGGCTCGACGCTCGCCGTGAGCCGAACGGCACTCGAAAAGATCGGCGGCCTCGATACCCTTGTCGATCACCTGGCAGACGATTATGAGCTCGGCGCGCGTGTCGATAAGGCCGGCTACCGCGTAGTCCTCAGCGCCGAAGTGGTCGAAACCGCGATCCCCGCCTATACCTGGCGCGGCTTTATCGATCACCAGTTGCGCTGGGCGCGCACGGTCCGCGACGCTCGCCCTTGGGGTTACGCCGGGCTTATCTTCACCCATGGACTGGCCTGGGCTCTGTTGAACGTCATCGCCAGCGGACTCAGTCCCCTCAGCCTCTGGCTGCTGGCCTTGAGCTTTTTCCTTCGGCTTTCGGTAGCCATGACCGTCGGCGCCCAGGTCCTCGCCGACCACCAGGTTCTTCCCAGCCTCTGGCTGCTGCCCTTCCGCGACGTGATTGCCTTCTTGCTCTGGACCTTTGGCTTCGCCGGCAACACCATCGTCTGGCGGGGTCAACGCTTCCACCTTAAGAGCGGCAAGCTTTCCGTGGCGGATTAGCCAAAAAGCTTCCCCTTTTCCCTTCGACGCATGCGAATGCCCCCGACGCGCCGCTAAGAACCTTGCAGGAAATCCTCGCAAGTCTGGTAGATTGCATTCACGCGGCTTGAGCCGCCACAGGGGAGATTTCATGCGCACACCCACTTGTCTTGCCACGCCGATTCTCGCCGGCTGTATGCTTGCCGTCGCGTCTACTCTTGCAATTGCCCAGGCAGCCGCGCCCGCCAAACCGCCCGTTGGCTCGACCGTCCCGCCGGCCCAGATCTATGGGAAGATCCTCGCTTCTCTGGAAACGAATTTCGTCTCCGCAGCCGAGGCCATGCCGGAAGACAAATATGACTTCGCGCCCCCGGTCACTGCCGGCGAATTCAAGGGCGTCCGCACCTTTGGCGGAGAGGTCAAGCATGTTGCCCAGGCCAATGCGTTTTACTTCCACGACCCCAACGCCCCCCTGGTCGACACCCGTGCCGACTACGACAAACTCAAGACCAAGGCGGAGATCGTCAAAGCTCTGAAGGACTCGTTTGCCACGGCCCACGCTTATGTGGATGCCATCACCCCTGAGAATGCCTTTGTGATGACCGCCAACGGTACCCGTGCCGGATTGGCAACGCAAGGCCTTGAACACCTGATGGACCACTATGGCCAGATGGTGGTTTACCTGCGCATGAACGGGATTATCCCTCCCGCCAGCCGTCCGAAATGAGGCACGCTGCGGCAAAAGCGGGGCCCGTGGCGCAAGCACATCCAGGGGAATCAGCCGGTGGCGTTGGCATTGGCATCGCCCACAATGCTATCGTGATTGCCAAATGCCCTTCGTAACGACTACCGAAACGGGCGCATCGATTCAGGGCCCCACTGCCACCCTCCTCTACGACGACTGGTACCCAGCGATGCGGACGGACAAGCTCCGATCCAATATTCGTGGCGGGGGCAAGCTGGCCACGGCCATGCTGCTCGATATCCCGCTGGTTCTGGGCCGACGCAACGATGGCCGCGTTTTTGCCATGCGCGATAGCTGTCCCCACCGTGGCATTCCCCTCAGCTATGGCTGGTTCGACGGCAACCGTGTGACCTGTCGCTACCATGGTTGGGAATTCGAGCCCTGCGGCGGACAATGTGCCATGATTCCGTCGCTTTCAACCTTCGACAAGTTGGACGCAACGCGAATTTTCGCCACCGCTTATCCCTGCGAAGAGCGCGATGGCCATGCATGGGTCTTTATTCCAGCCGCTGGCGCAGGGCGGAAAGGCGGAACCACGGAGCGGCCGGTTCCGGAGCTTGCCAAATTCGGTCCCCGCTATCGTACAGCCCACCTCGCCGCCGACCTGCCCTGCAATGTGGATCACGGCATTATCGGTCTCATGGACCCGGCGCACGGCCCTTTCGTCCATCAGGCGTGGTGGTGGCGTTCGCGTGCCAGCATCCGCCAAAAGACCAAACGCTTTGAGCCGATCCCCGAGGGCTTCCGCATGAGCGCCCATGCGCCCAGCGGCAACTCCGCGCCGTACAAACTGCTCGGCGTCTACGGCCAGCCCATCGAAACCACTATCGACTTCACCTTGCCGAACCGCCGCACAGAGATCATTCGCGCCGGCGACAAGTGGTTCTCCTCGCTCACCACCGTCACCCCGGTCACCGCATCAACCTGCCGCATTGATGTGATCGCCGCTTGGAACGTTTTCTATCACGTCCCCTTCGTAACCCCCATTGCCAAGTTCTTCGGCGCTAAATTCGTACGCCAGGACCAAGTCACCATGATTCAGCAGGCGGAAGGCCTCCGTCACAATCCGAGTCTGATGTTGATCGACGATGCCGACAAGCCGGCCAAGTGGTACTTCGCTCTGAAGCAGGGCCGTCTCGATTCAGGCGCCAGCGGCGGCGCTCCCAAACACCCAATGGACGGCCCCGTAGATCTCCACTGGCGCAGCTAGTATCTCGTCCCAGAAGTTCTCATCCAAAGTGTTCAAGGCGAAGGAGCAGATTCTTCGACTCACCACCCCCAAACTGAAAAACGTTTGGGGTCCCGTTCGCTCAGAATGACAACCCGATATTGATGCTGACTTCTGGGACGCCACACTCGGTGCCGGTGCGTATTCCATGTCATATCGATCCAGCAAAAGTCGCATTGCATCGGCTTTGTCCATTCGATAGAATCCTGGTTCATGTCGACCTATCTGCTTATTCATGGCGCCTGGCACGGCGGATGGTGCTGGAGCAAAGTGGTACCTCTGCTTGAGGCTGCCGGCCACACTGTCCTCGCTCCCGATTTGCCGGGCCACGGCGACGACACAACGCCCCGCGCGTCTGTCACGCTGAAGAGCTATACCGATCGCGTTTGTGAAATCGCCGCAGCCCAATCGCAGCCCGTGATTCTGCTTGGCCATAGCATGGGTGGCGTGGCGATTACTCAAGCCGCCGAGAACTGTCCGGAGAAGATTCAAGCACTGGTCTATCTGTGCGCGTTCTTACCCCGCAACGGCGACTCGCTCATGACCTGGGCGGCGCAGGATAAGGAAAGTATGGTCAACCCATCCAGCACCTTTCCGGTGGCGGATGGAGTCATTGGATTCAGGCCGCAATACACGCACGAGGCGTTTTATGCCAATTGCACCGAAGAAGATGAAGCGTTCGCCAAGTCGCGGCTTGTGGCTCAATCCACCGAGCCTTTCCAGGCCCTGGCGCGAACCACACCTGAACGCTGGGGCTGCATCCCCCGCTATTACATTGAGTGCGCATATGACCGTGCGATAACCCTCGATCTGCAGCAGGCAATGCAAAAACAATCGCCATGTCGGCGCACCTTTTCGATTGACACCGATCACTCGCCGTTCTTTTCCGCGCCGGAGCATCTGGCGGATATTCTCGCGCACATCGGAACGCTGTAAGGAAGTGCGAAGGCAAGCGCCACCGCCCAGCGCCAAATTCGCAGCTCCTTTAATGAGCTGCCAAAGCAAGCCGCGTCACCGTCAGCACTGTAATGTCGTCTTCCTGGCCAAATGCCTGCGCGGCTGCAGCGATATCGTGCGCGGACTCTCCGCTGATTTCCCGCACGCGTTCAAATCCGAAGAGTTCACGTTGCGGGTTCATCGCTTCCACCACGCCATCCGATAGCAGCATAAGCTTGTCGCCGGGCTCAAGCTGAACCTCTGTCTCTCCATAGTCCACATCGGGGGTCAATCCAAGCGGTAGGCCCGATTTGAGCTGAATCTCTTCTCCCCGCCGATAGGGCGAAAGGTGGCCGGCATTGGCCATGATCACTCCGCCGCCAGATGACAAGCGAACGCAGAGACAGGTGATAAAGCCACTCTCCTGCGCGGTGAGCATTTGACGGTTAAGCCGCGAAAGCAATGCTGCGGGAGAAAGATTTTCAGCGGCAAGGGTGCGAAGTGCGCCGATTGCCAATGCGCCGGTCATTGCGGCCTTTAGGCCTTTGCCGCTCACATCGCCCACCGCAATAAGTGCAAAGCCATCCTGTTGCTCAAGCACCTGGTAGAAATCGCCGCCCACTTCCTGCGCTGGAAGATAGGCGGCCTCCAAATTGAATCCAGCGAGTTCCGGGAGCGAAGCGGGCACCAGGCGCTGTTGAATCTCGCGGGCCGCGCTCAATTCCGCTGTCGAACGCGCCTGTTCACGGCTAATACGGGTAAAACGGAAGAACATGACCACGACAATGGCGAGCAGAAACAAAAGACCGCCAAGGTCCGCTTCTTGTATCTCAACGGCTCCGATATGTATGGAGAAAGAGAGGAAATCAAAGCGGTGCCAGCCAAGAGTGTAGGAGACGTATCCAAGGTCATTGAGGGTGGTAATAATTGCGGGCATCAGGCTGGGGATGATCAGCCATCCAGCTTCGCGATTCCCGCCCCGGTACCAGAAAAAAAGCAGAATAGGTAGCAACAGTGCCGCCGGAAGGACGATAGTTGCCTCGATCAATAGATAAGGCGTGCTCGGCAGCCATCCTTCCCACACCAGCCACGACAGAGCTACAGATGCAAGCAGCAGCGACTCATACACCCGCCACGGAATACTCACGCGGCGACCGCCAAAGCTATGGGTGAACTCAATTTGGGCAATGATGAAGGGGTAGATGAGTGGATCACCGACCAGGGCAGTGAGCCATAGCGGCAACACGCCGTTTATCTGGCAGCCCCACAGCAAGGCCGAGGTCCCCGACAGGAAGACATATAACCCCAGCCACAGATACTCGGATTGATTCGGTTGGCTTCGATAAAGCGCAAATACTGCTATTCCAGCCAGTATCAGCAGCAGGTTGATGGCGATGGAGGGAATCGCAGCATACAGCCGCTTGCTTTCCATTGCTGCGCGCTGGCTCTCGATTGCATCGGGCGTGCCCATCGACGCGGTGAGGAACTGGGGAAAGTACCAGCTGGCGTAGCTGGGTGAAATGCGTGTCCGCAGGGCAATCTCAAGATCCGTACCAGAGACATCGACGGGGACGGTGCGCTCTATCGGCCGATTGACGCCAAAACTCGAGCGGAGATGTAGACCCGGTTGTTCGATGCCATTCAGATAGAGCGCGTAGGTGCCTTCGCCGCCATTGATGAGCAGCGCGAGATCGGGGTGGTTTTCATGCAAGGTGACGTGCAGCCGGTACCAGCGCCAGCCGGGCTTCGATGGGCCAAGGTCATCGAGCCTCACCGTCTCCCATGCGGAATCGTCGAAGCTGGGGCTCGCCCACGCTGGGTTGTCCCCCTCGTGAACAGCCCAGCCTCTGCTGACGTCGCTGATCCAGTCCTGCGCGTGGGCGCGATCGATGAGCGAAGGGCCCGCGGAGTTGTCGGAAGCCGCGGCGGTCTGCACACGGAGCATAATGCTCGTGATCGCAATGAACAGAATCAGAAGAATTGTCTTTTTCAAGGAGACCGCCGCATTCATCGTAACGGTCAGAAGGTTATCTTTGGCCACAAAAAAGCTGGCCTTCCTGTGAGTTGGCCTGTTCAACGCATTGTGAGATGCTCTAACCTGCTACGGCGTAATGAGATCGGCGGCAGCTTGAGGCTTGGCTGTCACAATCCCCAACACCAGGCAGGCCGCAATAACAGACTCTACGATCACAGGTGCAATAAAGAAGTACGAATACGAGTTCACAGCCATAGCGAAATACGCAATTGCAAATGTAGCCATGATCGGCCGCAGTCGCAGCGCGTGAGTCTTCGCGAGTGAACCCAGTTGCCAAAAAACGACTGCCTCAAAGGTCAGGAAGATCGTGACCGCCAACCCCATCCCGCGATAGAAGTGCCAGTAGCTGCGCATGTTTCCCATGAGCAGAAACTGGTTCACCTTCATCGCTTCGAAAGCCACCGCAGCGGGGCCTGGATCAGGTTGGCTGAAAACCCCACCGATGGTGTGTAGAACCGCGTGAATCAACGTCAAAACCGACGCGATGCGAAGAAAAAGTACGGGCCTATTCATGCTATTTCCCCCTCAGCCGCATTGGCGTAGTAATACCGCACAGCGATCAACATATCGAAGGAGGCCACCGAAAACCGACAACTGATCACTGATAACGGCTTTTCAGTCCCCCGGCGCCGCCACCGCAACATCGTCCGCCGTAATACTGGCGCAGTCGATCCGCAAACAGGTTCCGAGCCCACCGAAGTGATCGTCCCATTGGGCCCGCTCGCCTTCTGCGAGCGCCGTCAGCGCATAGCTTGAGGTGCCCAGAATCTCATACCAGATGTTCTGCGCCTGCCATAGGTTCAGTTCGAAGGGCAATTCAGCCAGGTTGAGCGCCAGCGTCAGCGCCCGCTCCAGCATCTCCAGCGACCCTGCGGACATTTGCAGCTCCACCATCGCGCGCTTCATCCGTTGGTCCGCAATGTAGCTGAGTGTAGCCGTTTCCAGCGGCACCTGGTCCGCCTTGGCCAGCGATAGAAACGACCGCATCTGTGCAATATCGATCGGATCGGTCTCAAGTGCGCGCCGCAGCCCTGCGTTGATCGCGAATCCCGCTGCCAGCGTCAGCGCGGGAGGCTTCGGCAACCCCGCCTGCGATAGATAGTGCAAAAGGCTGGCATGATCCTCGTAGATGGTCGTCAGCGAATTCTCGATGTCCCACAGCGTCGAGTTCAGAATCAGCTCCACAATGCGCCGTTGCTCATCTCTGAAAAGCGATGTCAACGAGTAATCGACATGCCCATATTCTCTGTCCATGAGGCGAATCACTTCAGGGAACTTCGCGCGCTGCACATGCTCCTCAGCCTTTGCGGCAAAGGCATCAAAAGCCGCCGCATCGGCATCGGTGTAAGGCTTAACGGCCGCCGTTATGTTCTGGTCGCCGAAATGTAAGACCGCAAACGAGAAGCTTTGCCGATTGCCGGTGATGGAGCTCGCAATATGCGCCCGCCCCAGCGCCAGCCGTCCTCGGCCAGAAGTATGAATGTCATAGGAGATACGACGCACGCGATAGCAGAACAGATCCGTCTCCTCGGCAAACGAAGAAAACACCGAGCTGATCGCGTAGTGGGCCGCAACCTGTTCCAGACCCAGTTCCATCGTGTCCCGGCAGGCCTTGTAGATTTGAGCGCCGTCTCCGGCGCTGGCTTCATTCGACTTTGCCTCCGCCATCCGCGCAACAAACGCGGCCTCCAGACCGTCAGCCTGCTCGCCAAATGCCAGCTTGGCCAATTGCAGCACCCGTGCGGCATAGGCGATGATCTGCACCGTTTCAATGCCTGCTATGTCGTCGAAGAACCATCCACAACTGGTGTACATCAGTTGCGCGTGGCGCTGCATCTCCATCAGTTCCAGCGCGCGCACCCGCTCCACTTCCGAGAGTTCATGGCTTGCGTGCGCTGCGAAAAACAGATCTGCCTGCTCCGTGCTTCGATCGAGCAGAACATCGATGTATGCGTCCCGCGCCGCCCACACATCTTTGAATAGCTTGCCGCCCTCAAGTTCCGTAAGTGGAGCAACGGCGTCGCGGAGTTCATCCAGCGCCTGCCGCAGGGGCGCGCGCCAAAGCTGGTTGTAGGGCTTGCCGCCATTGCAACCGCAGTTCGATCGCCAGCGTTCCACACCATGAACGCAGCTCCACGAACTGTTCTCCTCAATCTCAGCTTCGTACTCCGGCGGAAACTGCTCTAGAAATCTGCCATAGTTGGTCAGCTTCACATTCCTGTCGCGTTCCAGCAGGCGCAGTGCGTACGCCAGCGCCATCTCGCCGTGCTTGTGATGGTGGCCATACGATTCCCCATCCGTGGCCACATGCACCAATTGCGGCTGGCTGTCCTCTTTGAATCCGTTCTTCAGGCGCGCCGCAAACGCCTCACCGGAATTCAGCAATCCCTCAAACGCAATCGCGCGCGACGACGGTCCGTTGTAAAAGAACACAGCAATCGACGCCCCGGAAGCGAACCGCATCAGGTAAGGACGCGTAGTGTCTACAGATGCACCGGGGGTATCCATCCAGCCTTCGCCATCCCGCAGCGCTCGTACACGTTTGCACTGATGAGGGGCCAGCAAAGTGAACTTCACCCCATGCTGCGCGAGCAGTTCCAGCGATTCCGTATCCGCCGCGGTCTCCGACAGCCACATACCCTCTGGCGGCGCGCCGTAGTGCAGAAGATAGTCCGCAATCCCCCAGCGGATCTGCGTAATGCGATCGCGCGTGTTCGCGAGCGGCATGATGATGTGGTTGTATACCTGTGCCATGGCCGAGCTGTGCCCGCCATAGCTCTTGCTGCTGCGCCGCTCCCCGTCCAGAATCATCCGGTAGGTCCGCGGCGCATTTTCCTTTAACCAGCTCAACAACGTGGGCCCGAAGTTGAAGCTGATGCGCGCGTAATTGTTCACGATGCGCGTAATCTGGTTCTTCGCGTTCTGAACCCGCGCCGCCCCGTTGGTCGCGTAGCATTCCGCGCAGATGCGCTCATTCCAGTCGTGATAGGGTGCTGCACTATCCTGCGTCTCAACCGTCTCCAGCCACGGATTTTCCCGCGGCGGCTGGTAAAAATGTCCATGAATGCAAATAAAACGTTTACTCGGGGCCATTTGTTTTCCTTGTTTGTTCCGCGTCGCTTCGGGATGCCTGCAGATCTCTGTCCTTATAGGATGCGTACAGAAGCGCGCGCAACGGGCTTGGCAATGATAAACCGTTTTAGCGTGCGCTGAATACCCGCCGCGGCTTGATCCCACAGCTCGGTGGCCCAGGTCTCGTGTCTGATACCTGGGAAGCCACGGACCCCAATCCGGCGAAGCTAAGCCGATCTTCCCGTTGGCCCAGTCCCCTTGGCCAGATCGCAAGCCCTCCACAAATACCAGCTGGCCACGCTCCGGAACGGCGCCCACTTCTTTCCCCTTCTCTGCAGCACATCCGCCTTGGGCAAATCCGCTGCTACCAGCGCGCGCGTCTTCGGCAATCGGTGAAACGTCAGTGCGAACCCCTTGCGCACACCATAGTCCGTCACCGGCAGCACGTCTGGCCGCCCCAGCCGGAAAATCAGGAGCATCTCCACCGTCCAGGCGCCAATGCCGCGCACCGCTGTAAGCCGCTCAATGATCTCCGCGTCCGACAGCTTCTTGATCGCCGCGTGCGAAGGCACAGTCCCATCCAGCGTCTTTGCCGCCAGGTCCCGGAACGCTTTGATCTTGTTCCCTGAAACCCCCGCCGCCCGGAGCGGCTCATCCGGGGTATCGATCAGCAGCTGCGGCGTCGGGTCGCCCCCGAAATACTCCCGCACCCGCCGATGAATGGTCGCCGCCGCCTTGCCATGCAACTGCTGGTAGAGAATCGATTCCAGCAGCGACTCAAACGGCGACGGCGATGGATCGAGCCGCAGCGCAAACGGCCCGACACACTCAATCAGCACGCCCAGCTTTGGATCTCTTGTTTTCAGATGCTCGATAGCTTCAACGGCATCGAAGGGAAGTTTTCTGCTCCGCCCGTCATGAATCATAGGCTGGAGTCTATCGCATAAGCCGCAGCATCAGATAGACGTAACGTGCGCGTGTTCGCGTGAATGAATTTCGAATTTGGGGAGGTTCCTTGTTTCTATCGAGAGCGGTGAAGCGGGATGGCAAGTTTCAGAACCCCGTCGAGACGCGGATTGGCGGAACTTCCATGATCTTCAAGCTGCTTCCGCTCTACCTGAAAAACAAAGAAGAAAAGTTTCCGCGAACTCCGCTGGGCCCGTTTCGTACCAATGCTCGCGCCTACACAACGCCCCCTCGAACCGGGCTGCGCGTGACGTGGTTCGGCCACTCGTCCATGCTGCTGGAGATTGATGGTGTGCGAATCCTGATTGATCCTGTGTGGGATGAGAGAGCCGGCCCATCGCGATGGGTTGGTCCAAGACGGTTCTTTCCGCCAACGCTTCCATTGGATGAGCTGCCTGCGGTCGATGCGGTGCTGATCTCGCACGACCACTACGATCATCTGGGCAAGGCGACCATCCAGCAGCTATCAAATCTGCCCGCGCTGGCTGCTGCGCTTTGGGTGACTTCACTCGGCGTAGGCAAACTGCTGCAGGGCTTCGGAGTGGCCGCGGCACAGGTTCAGGAACTAGATTGGACGCAAACGGCGACAATCGAGCATGGAGCGTGCACATTGACGTCGGTTCCGGCTCGCCATTTCTCCGGTCGCAGCTTATTCAACCGCTTTGAAACTCTGTGGGCTTCGTTTGTGATCAGGGGTAAGGACCATGCAGTGTATTACGGCGCGGACTCGGGACTGTGGGAGGGATTTGCGGAGATCGGCGCCGCATATGGGCCTTTCGACCTGACAATGTTGGAGATTGGCGCCTCGCACGAGTTCTGGAGGGACATTCACATGGGGCCGGACGGAGCCGCGCAGGCCTATGCAGCCCTGGGGGGACCCGCGCGAGCCGGCCTGCTGATGCCCATTCATTGGGGCTTGTTCGACCTTGCGTTGCACGGCTGGCGGCAACCGATCGAGCGCCTGCTGGAGATTGCCAAAGGTCGGGAGTTGCCTCTGTTTGCGCCGGAACCTGGCGTGCCAACAGAAGTGGCCGCGTTCCAGTCCGATTGGTGGCAGCTTCTGGGACCAGCCCTTAATCAGCGCCGCTAGTTCTTCGCTTTTCGATACCGCAGGGGGATGAGTCAGCCATGGACAGCGGGACAAGGCCGAAAACTACCCTGTCCCGCTCCGCCAGTCCCTTACTTAGCTTGGCTATCCTTTGTGTGTGTAATGTGAATCTGCGTCTTTCCGTCGAATTGGTTGGCTTCCTGCGAAATCGTCACTTGCACCGTTTCATGCTCGCCCTTTTTTAGCGACAGGATCGCATTCGACCCGAAGTCCATGGTGCTGGCCTCGCTGCCCAGTTTGTCCTTGTAGAAATCAACGACCTTTTCCTTGGCGTCAGAAGTGAGGTATGTCGCGCTCAGCACCGAATTGCCCGCAATGTTCATGCGCATATTCCCTGACTTTCCGGGTTGCGCGCCAGGATAGATGTCCGTTCCCAGGTCGCTGGATGAGAACTTCATGTCCGAATTCGCAGTTATCAACCCACCCGGCGTATTGATCGTCGTTTCACCAGTCTTGGCGTTCATTTTCACTGCATGCGCCACGCGATAAATCCCGTAGCCGACCACGCCGATCACCAGCATCACCAGAACAACGATGACGCCGAGAACGATCAGGATGATCTTCAGCACACCGCCGCCTCCGGATTTTGCAGGTGCAGCAACAGGTTGCGGTATCCCGGCAACTGGCGGAACCACTTGTTGATACTGCGGAGCGACGGGTTGGAAAGGCGGCGCCGACGGGCCGGTTTGTTCCGGTAGTCCTTGACTTCCAGGGTTCTGGGGCAATTCAGACACTGTAATCTCCTTATTCGTGCTTTCGGGTTCGGGACGGTCTGATCCATTTTTGGGATTCCAGTCACTATACCTCAATTCCGCGGTTAAATATCCATCTTTTCTCTATAGTTCAGGGCAATCGCATGAACGGGCCGGCGACAGAATGTTGGCTCATTCCGCTCTCACGGACGATTATCCAGTCGGGACGAATTCCTGGGATTGCGGTTTGCGCCGTTCCAAGGTCCGACGGGATCAGCGCGCTCATGTCTGCTGGACTTCCAGTTCCAAACAATGATTTGCCGCGGGCTTCCAGGATGTATCTCGGGGGCAGATCGCCACCGCCCCGTCAGCGCGTCGTATGCCTTTGATCGATACTGACGGGCCCGGCGCCAAACTGGGAGATCAAGAGCGCCCCACCAAGCATGGAAAGATTCTTGAGAAACATTACCTGCTCGATGAAAACGGTATGGGGATCGCTTAGCCGCCAGAATGCATGCATCCACAAGGTGACGGGCACAAGAAATGCGACTAACGCCCAGGCTCCGCATCGCGCCTTATATCCAATAGCAACGCTGAGTCCTCCTGCCAAAGCCAGCACTCCCGATAGCGGAACCAGCACCCCGGCCAGAGGCACGCCCTGTTCGGCAGTAACATGAACAGCTTGATGAGTGAAGTGATAGGGAAGAGCGACAACGAAATTCAAGGCGAATAATACCCTTGCAAAGGGAAACAGGAGCTTCATGCCGATCTCCTCGGTCAAGTGACCGTTAGTGATACATGCTTCACTAGTAGTGATACTGTTATCATTATCGAGAGGGCGTGTCAAGAAGCTTATGTCGTCAAGGTCAGGATCAAAGGCCGCAGCCGATCGTCCGCGCCGCGGTTCTCCAGAGCAGACAAGGGAGCGGATTCTTACCGCGGCGGCGAGCCAATTCAATCGTTCCGGATTTCACGGGACGGATTCAAACACCATTGCAAAAGAGGCAGGATACGCGGCCGGAACGTTTTATAAGCACTTTCGCGACAAACGGGAGGTGTTCCTTGCCGTATACGAGCGCTGGCTTGCGGCCGAGTGGAAAGAGGTCGGTGATGAGCTATCTCGGATGAAGAACGCGGAGGAAACAGCTAAACGCCTTGTCGAGTTAACGATCAGGTTTCATACAGAGTGGCGCGGTCTTCGGGCGTCGCTGATGGAGCTGGTATTTTCCGACCCCGAGGTACGGAAATTCTTCAGAAAGCAGCGGCGCAGGCAACTTGATCATATTATGGAGCTCCGTTCGCGATTTGCGTTACCGCCGCAAACCAGTGAGCAAGACGCGATATTCATGTGCCTGACTGAGCGTGTCTACGATGCGATTGGACAAGGAGAAATCCAATCGCTCGGCCTGGACCAGGCTGCTGTGATCGAGTCCATGGTAGCAAAGACGCACGCGTTTCTGGAATGATTTGAGCACGCCTTCTAAAGGCACCGCTTGAGGACGCTCATGTGGCATCTGCGCACTTCGGGTGCCCCGACCCGCTCCGCCGCTTTACCATCAGAGGGTAGGCTGTTTCAATCAGGAGAGCGAACGTAATGAAGATGCGGCCAGGTTCACAAACAGGTTTTCTGCTTTGCGGCAAGGAATGGATTGATGGCGAACCCCTGGAAGTCCGCTCTCCCTGGGATCAGGGCCTGGTCGGCCGTGTCACCGTCGCCACCCGCGCCGATGCTCGGCAGGCTGTCAATCACGCCGTAGCCAGCCTCCGCCGTACCCGCGCCCTGCCTCGCTGGAAGCGCCGAGAAATTCTGGAAGACGTAGCCGCCGCCCTCATTGAGCAAAAGGAGCGCTTCGCCCAGCTCATCGTGGCTGAGGCGGGCAAGCCGCTCCGCCTGGCCCGCGCTGAAGTCGATCGCGCCGTTCTCACCTTCAAGACCGCCGCTGAGGAGGCTGCCCGGCTGGGTGGCGAGAGCCTGCCCCTCGACCTCACCGAAGGTAACGAGGGCCGTTGGGGACTCGTGCAGCGTTTCCCTGTGGGCCCAGTTCTAGCCATAACGCCGTTCAACTTGCCCCTCAATTTGGTCGCCCACAAGCTCGCCCCTGCCATCGCTGCAGGCTGCCCCATCCTTCTCAAACCTGCCCCGCAAACACCGTTCACCGCACTCGCGCTCGGCGAAGTCGTTCTCAAGACCGGCTGGCCTGCGGAAGCTCTCTCGATCCTTCCGCTTTCCAACACCGACACTGCGTGGCTCGCCGAAAAGGAAGACCGAATCAAGCTTGTTTCCTTCACCGGCTCCGCCAAAGTAGGTTGGGAACTCAAGGCGCACTCTGGCCGCAAGCGTGTGCTTCTCGAACTCGGTGGCAACGCCGCCCTCATCGTCCACGGCGACTGGCACGATCTGGACGAAGCTGCCCTCCGCACCGCCCACGCCGCCTTCAGCTACGCCGGCCAGTCCTGCATCTCAGTCCAGCGGGTCTTCGTAGAACGCAAAATCTTCCAGACATTTCTATGGAAACTCGTAGAAATCACCGCCAAGCTGGTTTCCGGGAACCCTGCCGACGAGCCCACTGAGGTTGGCCCACTCGTCCGCATTACCGAAGCCGATCGCGTCGAAGCATGGATCAAGGAAGCCGTCGAGGGCGGCGCCAAGCTGGTTGCCGGCGGCGAGCGCAATGGTTCCCTCATTACCCCCGCCATCCTAACCGCCACCAAACCCGGAATGAAGATACGGGATGAGGAAGCATTCGGCCCGGTAGTAATGGTTGAACCCTACGACGACTTCGAGCAAGCCCTGGCCGATGTCAACCACTCGAAATACGGATTGCAGGCCGGCCTCCTGACCCGCGACGCAGGCCGCATCCTGACCGCCTATAGGGAGTTGGAAGTCGGCGCCTTGATCGTCGGCGACACCCCTGCGTGGCGTCTTGACCCCATGCCCTACGGCGGGGTAAAAGATAGCGGGTTAGGCCGCGAAGGCATACGGTCCGCCATACAAGAAATGACCGAGCCAAGAATGTTAGTAATGTCTGGCCTGAGTTAAACCACGTAGTGCAAGGTGCGCCATGGGATCAAAAAAACGCCCCCCGGTTTCGCTTGCCTGGATGGATTCCAGGTCTCGCAAACCGGAGGGGCGAGGAGCCGCAATCACAAGAAAATGGGCTGTCAAGCTAGACCCTTGCACACGGATATCTCCGTTCACAGGTGTCTGCTTTGGCTCATCTTCTGGACCGGTCCCCAATATAGGACCTGCCTTCCAATTCCAATAGGTTCCATCGGGTACCAAATCGATTTATTCCTACCTAAACCTTTAACAATATTCATGTTAATACTCTGTAGACAAGTCCATTTTCCAGACGTATGATACGCAATACAGTTCGTTTCGTTCCAATTGTTGTACTGTGTTTTTGCCGCGCACAAGATTGGGCTCCTGGGCCACCATGTTGCCATGGCTGCTAAGATCTCCCTGCCGGCTCAGTCAACTCCAGGAATGAATCTTGACTCCCAAGAACGATTCTTGACTCAAGGAGCAGGGCATGCCGGTGGGCACAAAATCCTTACAAGATCCCGCGCAACCAGCTCCGTCTCCCGATGCCTCCGCCATCCGCGAGCAATTGGAGCGTCTGCTCGCGCACCCCCTGTTTTCAAACAGCAAGCGCTATCCGGTTCTGCTGGCCTACACCGTGGAGCAAACACTCAAAGGCTATGCCGCGGAGCTCAAGGAGCGCAGTATCGGCATTGAGGTATTCGGACGCTCTCCCAGCTACGACGCCAATGCAGATCCTGTCGTTCGCATTACCGCCGGTGAGGTCCGCAAGCGCCTCATCCAGTACTATTACGACGATTCCCATGACGGCGAATTGGTAATAGAGCTTCCCAGTGGCTCCTACGTTCCTCTTTTTCACTTGGCTGATCCGCCGCCGCAGGAACTTGTTGCGCCGCTGCCTGAGCCGGTAATCCAGCCTCCAACCCCGCTGATCGTTCCTGCCCCAACTCGGCCCGCTCCACGACGCCGCTGGTTGTTCCTCGCTTTTCTTTTCGGGCTTTCCATCGCCGCGAGTTTTGGGATCGGTTGGCAGTTCCACGACCTCCGCGATTACAAGCCCCCCACCTCAATCGACCGTTTCTGGGCACCCATCACCGAAGGCACAACGACCGCTACTTACTGCCTGGGCGAACCGGCCAAGAATCTCGACGTTGGATCTATCAATTCCTTCGACGCACCGGTAAGCGGGTCGCAGCCGGAGCCACTTTACTTCCGCCTTCATTTATCTGGACATTTGGCTCTCGCCGACGTGATCACTCTTACTCGCACGGCCGCCGCGCTGGAGACCAGGCACAAGGCTTTCCGCGTGCTGCCAGCGTCAGAGGCCAGTTTCGCCCAACTGCGCGAGGGCCCGATCGTCCTGATTGGCGGATTCGATAACATATGGACGCTGCGGGTTACCCAGAAGCTGCGGTTCGGATTCGAATCGAAGGATGGCGTGGCCATTATTGTCGACCGCAAGAGCCCAAAACAGACGGCCTGGGCGACCGCCTGGGATCTGCCCTATCAGAAGCTTTCCCGTGATTACGCGATCGTTGCGCGCATTCACGACAACACCACGGGGCAGCCTGTAATCGTTGCTGCGGGCATCTCCGAAGAGGGCACAGAGGCCGCTGGTGAAATTCTCTATAACCCACTCTATCTCGACTCACTTCTGGCCAAGCTCCCACCCAACTGGGAACAGTTGAACATGGAAGCGGTCATCGAAACCCAGGTTATAGAAGGCCATCCCGGCCCGCCGAGCATCCTCGCGGTAGAGACCTGGTAAGTCGAGATAGTCTCGCACTGTGTGGAACTCTCGCGCAGGATTTCTCGGGACGAAGCTATAACTCATCGCATGTGCGCGCTGCTACCCTATCGCTGACGATCCTCATAGTCAACTTATAAGGTCATGCAGTTAGGCAATCATCGGATACGATGACTCACGCGCGGGGGAGCGCTATGCAACAAGACTTACTAAGTTGGTGAGTGCGGCTCCGCCAATACACACGGCCATGGAGAGTCCGCAAAGCACGGATCTCTGTATTGGACGAGTGTTTGAGAGCTTTGGTTTCCGGATCGAGAGATTCGAAAACCGATCGAGCCTGAACTACTTTGTCTTGGCCTTCTGCGCTGCCCACCGCTTGCGCTGCGCATCGGCAATCCGCTTGCGCGCTTCAGGGCTCAACACGCGACGCTTTTTGCCTTTCGCCTGGGCCGGCAACTTCGTTCCTTTGGGCAATGCTACCTTCTTGGCGGCTCCGCCGGTGGTGGCCAGCAGATCACGAATCTGCGTCAGCTTTGCAATTTCTTCATCAATTTGTGCAATGATCGATTCAATAGCCATTAGTCAAGCTTAACTCAACGTTTCGGTTTTGCACAATCAACAGGAAAAGTTCTCTGATTCAAACTCGATGGCATTCCCGAACTATTCCGCTTTTCCCACTTTCTTATCCACATACGCCTTTTGCAGGACAAAAAATGCAGCCTTCTTCTGCCCCTGGTCCGAGATAAGTCCCTTGCGATTGAACTCATCCTGAATTCCGGGGAGAGGCCTGTTCGGTGAGCGAAAATCCATCAAGACCCATGGGCTCATCCCTCTCAATTGAGGAATCCGGTTCAGCATTCCGAATTGATGACGATAGATACTTGCCTGGTATTCCTCGGTCCATCGGTCCTTTTCTCCACCATGCAACCCTGCCTTCGCATCGCCGCCAAACTCACTCACAATCAGCGGCTTCTCATAGCCGATGCGCCATTGAGTTACATCGGCCGTCTCAGGATACTGTTCGTACCAGCCGATATATTCATTCACGCCGATCACATCGAGCGCCTTGCCCAACGCATCGTCGACAATCTTGGTATGGCCTTCCGCACGCACCAGCAACGCAGCCGTGATAAGTCGTGATGAATCGAGCGCGCGCGCTCTGTCAGCCAGAGTCTCGATGAAATGCGTGCGCGCCTCCGTGTCAGGCGTCTCGTTGGCCATAGACCATAAGATGATGGCCGCGTGGTTACGCGAAGTCCCGATCTCTTCGTCTAACTGCTGCTCGGCCTTGGCCAGTACTTTCGGATTGTCAAACTGCAATGCCCAATAGACCGGGTTCTCCGACCAGACAAGCACACCCATGCGATCGGCCGCGCGCAACATCGATTCATCGTGCGGATAGTGAGCCAGCCGGACAAAGTTGCAACCCAACTCCTTGGCCCATCCGAGTAGCGTCTCAGCATCCTTGTCTGTATTGGCTCGGCCCGTTCGATATGGGGCTTCCGCGTGCACCGACACACCGCGCAGAAAGATTGGCTTTCCATTCAGCAGAATCTCGGTTCCTCGCGTTTCCACTGTACGAAAGCCGATCAGATCTTCGATTGCATCCTGACCTGCACTAACTTTGACCTTGTATAGCTTTGGTGTCTCCGGGGACCAACGTTCCAGGCCTTGGACCAGCATCTGAATAAGCGCTCTCCCGTTGTCATCGACAAATGCCGAGGTTTTTGCGCCTAACTCCGGAATTTCAACTTCGACGTTGGCGCCTCGCTGGCTACCCTCGACATGAACCCAGCCTTCAATGGTCGAACCTTCTCCGTGCTTTAGATGGAGATCGTATTGATCGATGAAAGCCTCGGGTACCTCAATCAATGAGACCGACCGGGTAAGGCCTCCATAGTTCCACCAATCTGTTTCCAAGGTGGGCACGCCATCTTCGTGGCGCGTGTTATCGACTGCAGCCACCACGAAGTTTCCGCCTGAATGAATTAATTGAGTAACTTCGCAATTAAAGCTGGTGTATCCACCTTCGTGTTCGCAGGCCTTCTTTCCATTCACCCAGAACCACGAGCGGTAATTCGCCGCACCTATGTGCAAAAAGACTTTTGTATGTTCTTTCGGCTGATAAGTGAAATCGCGCTCGTACCAGATGGGTCCCTCATAGTAAAAGAGCGAATCGCGCTGCGTATTCCAGTCTCCCGGTACCTTTAAGGTTGGCGCCTTGGCAAAGTCGTACTCGATCGGGAACGGGTCGCCGGGTCTGGCTTTCTGATTCAAGAACCAGCCGTTGGACTTCTCTTCGTGATGGAAGCTGAACAGTCCCGAAAAGTAGGGATCCACAACCGTTCCCCAGTCTCCATTCAGCGAAGTGGCCGGCCTGATGTCTGCGCCGGTAATGACAATCGGCGCCTTGGCGGGCGCGGGCGCGGCTACTGCAGCGTTGGTCAGCAGAACCGCTCCGATAGTCACAAGGGCGGTATACATTGGTTTTCTCATGCTGCGTGCGAAAGTCAGATTCATCCCAGGGCCTCGTGCGTTTTTAGGTGAATTGGAAGCAGGGACGAATTTCATCGCGTCCTGTCAGATGCTCCCGGCGAACCCGCAATCTTATCGTCTGGCGGTCAAGCCTGTACACCCGTTCGCCCCGGTGCACGTGCTTTGCAAAGAGAAAAGGGGACAGGCATCAGAGCCTATCCCCCTCATGTTGCGCTTCGTTGACCGTTGCGCGGATTTACGATCCCAGAAACTCCACGTGCACATAAGTTCCCAGCCGCACGTTGTAGGCAAGGTACCAACCATCGTGGTCTGGATCCTCGTAAATTACGATATCGTCGGAGTCCCACAGCCACCCGTCGCAAAAGGCTACATCGGCGGCAGCCACCGACCAGTACCAGTTATTGAACCAGAAGCGCCCAGGGCCGCCTCCGGCGAGATGCCATCTGTGATCACGCCCAAACCCGCCTGTGAAACGGCCATGTTCGAATGGGTGATCCATGTGATAGCGGGCATCGTCTTTGCCCGTGTCGTGACCTACCCAGGTCTTGCCGTCAACGTGGGGAACGTTGGGGTGGCCTTGCTTGTCGCTGTAGTTGCGATTCGGTTCAACCGGGTGCGGTTGTGCCTTCAGCGGTTCTGGTCCGGATCTTGGAATGGATGGATGCGGAGCAGCGGGCCGCTGCGCAAAGGCTGGGACTGCGAAAACGAGCAAGGCTGCAAGAGCTAGCTGAATGTGTTTCATGGATTCCTCCGGATGCCCTGAGGGAAGGCTGCTGCTGTCCGCTGCCTTTTTCCTGGGAACGGGTCATCACCAACAACGATAGATGGAACACAGTTCGGAATGGCAAGTTGTTGTGCTGTCGTAGTCTCGGAAAAGCAGGTCCTTCGACTCCGCTGAAATACGCTTCGCTCAGGATGACAGGTCTGTTTTCGATACGAACTTTGGAGACAGGTCACTAAACTCCCACGGCAGCCGGCGTGCGGCGCCAGGCATAGAGTGGGAACCGGTTGGCCAGCTCGGCAACTTCTTCGCGAATCCTCTCCAGGGCCGCATCGTCGCTGCGCTTGTCGAGAGCCTGGTTGATCCAGGTCGCAATCTGCCGCATCTCGGGCTCCTTCATACCACGCGTGGTGAGCGCCGGCGTCCCCACGCGAATACCCGATGGCTTGAGCGGCGGATTCACATCGTAGGGAATCGAGTTCTTGTTGACCGTGATCCCCGCCTTGCCCAGCGCCAGCTCAGCTTCGGAACCAAGAATGCCCTTCTCGAATACGTCGACAAGCATCAGGTGGTTATCCGTGCCGCCGGAGATAATGCGGAAACCAGCCCCCTGCAAAGCCAGCGCGAGCGTTTTAGCGTTGGCCACCGTTTGTGCTGCGTAGGTCTTGAACTCCGGCCGCAATGCCTCGCCGAGGGCTACCGCCTTGGCGGCCACAATGTGCATCAGCGGTCCCCCTTGCTGCCCTGGGAAGACGGCCTTGTCCACCGCCACGGCCAGGTCGTTGCCACATATGATCAGGCCCGCGCGCGGTCCACGCAGCGTCTTGTGTGTCGTCGTGGTGGTGATGTGTGCGTGCGGCACCGGGGATGGATGAACTCCGCCGGCTACGAGGCCTGCAATATGCGCCATGTCGAACACATACACGGCTCCCACCTTGTCGGCGATCTGGCGCATCCGGGCAAAATCCCACAGCCGGGAATAAGCGCTGCCACCGCCAATAATCGCCTTGGGCTTCTCGTGCAAGGCAATCGATTCCAATTCGTCGTAATCGATCAGCTCTGTATCCCGCCGCACCTGGTAAAACGTCGGTCGATAGAGCTTGCCACTGAAGCTGAGCCGGTGTCCGTGCGTCAAATGGCCGCCGTGGGAGAGATCGAGCCCCAGAATCGTGTCGCCCGCTTGCAGAACCGCAGCGTACGCCGACGCGTTGGCCTGCGAGCCGGAATGGGGCTGCACATTCACATGCTCTCCGCCGAACAGCTGCCTGGCCCGGTCCCGCGCCAGGTTCTCCACCACGTCCGCGTACTCGCAGCCACCGTAATAGCGGCGCCCAGGATACCCTTCGGCGTACTTGTTGGTAAAGGTCGAGCCTGCGGCCTCCAGAACTGCCTCGGAGACGAAGTTCTCGCTGGCGATCATCTCCAGCCCCTCGTGCTGGCGGAGAGTTTCCTGGTCAAGGGCTGCGGCTATAACGGGGTCGGCCTGGGCGAGGGAGAGCGAAATGCGGTCAGTCATAGAAGAATTCTAGCGCCTTTCAAGCACCCGTTCATAAAACGGGAGCCGGTCGGCTTCGTTCTGCGGTGGAAATTGTCAGAGGAGAGGCTTTGTCGATCCCAGGTAGGTAAACTTATAGAAGCGCTGAACGAAGCGATAAGCGAGGTTCATGTGAAATCTCCCTTGAGACAAATCCTACTGCCGGCGATCGTTGCCCTTGCTTTTCTCCCCTCGCTCGCGCAGGCTCCGGCCCCTCAGACCTCTGTCGTGGACCAGGCGCTTCTGGCCAAAGCCGGCGCGGGCGACGCGGCTTCGCAGGTTAAAGTGGCTGACGCCTATGCGGCGGGGAATGGAGCCCCGCGCGACTCTCGCCAACTGACAGCGGACTACAAACTGGCCGCTGACTGGTACCTCAAAGCCGCCAACCAGGGCAACATCGTGGCCATGATTCACCTGGCCGATCTTTATCGCGATGGCCGCGGCGTGGCCCGCGATATGACGCAGGCGGTTAGCTTGTATCGCAAAGCGGCTGAGCTTGGAGATGCAGGCGCGCAGGGTACACTCGGCATTCTTTACTCTGTCGGTATGGGCATCCAGCAGGACTATATTGAAGCCTACTTCTGGCTCGATCTGGCTGCGGGCTTTCCCGGCGCCAACCAGGCCCGCTACATCACCAACCGGCAGAGCGTAGGCGAACACATCACCACCGACCAGCAGTCTATGGTCGAGGACCGCGTCGCCGCCTGGAAAGCCGCTCACCCCCGGGCCAACACCGCTCAGTAACGGATCAGCCCGGCGCAGTCTTGCGAGACGACTGACATAGCTGGTCCCAGGTCATCTAATCCCAGGTTTTTTTCGTCTTTAGTTTCCGGCTCCTGTTACCTAGTCCCCTGTTCGCGCATTTTTCCTGTTGACATTCTACCTATCTGGATGCATCGTATAGGCAGAATGTCAACAGGAGAGAAGAATGGGCAACGACAAATCGGACGTGCTGCAAGGCACCCTGGATCTGATGGTCCTGAAGACCCTTGAATCCATGGGGCCGCTGCACGGTTACGGCATTGCGCGGCGAATCGAGCAGGTTAGCGGGAACTCCCTGAGCTTGAACCAGGGAACCATCTATCCCGCACTTCTCCGCCTGGAGCAACGCGGCTGGATCAAGTCCGCCTGGGGAGTGTCGGAGTCGAATCGCAGGGCGAAATTCTATTCCCTCAGCCCGATTGGCCGCCGGCAAATCGAAGAGGAAACCGAAAACTGGGAGCGCATCGCGGCAACCATGTCGCGCTTCCTCGCGCCCTCGAATTAGGAGCGATCCATGGACATGATTCGCACGCTGTTCAGCCGCATCGCCGCACTCTTCGGCAAAGCTAAGCTCGATAACGAGCTCGACGAAGAACTGCGTACGCACATCGATTTCGCTGTTGAAGAGAACGTGAAACGCGGCCTGACACCTCAACAGGCGCGCACTGCCGCGCTCACGGAGTTTGGTGGGATGACGAAAACACGAGAAGACTACCGCGTGCAGCGGGGGTTCCCATTTCTGGAGATATTGGCGCGGGATATTCGCTATTCTCTGCGACAGCTCCGCAAATCGCCCGGCTTTGCGCTGACCGTTGTCGTCACGCTGGCGCTCGGCATCGGAGCCAACACGGCCATCTTCACGCTGGTGCATGGCATCCTGCTGCGCTCGCTTCCAGTCAACGATCCGTCGCGTCTCTACCGCATCGGAGACAAGGACGATTGCTGCTACTACGACAGTTTTCAAAACGACAACGGGGACTTCGATCTGTTTTCTTACGATCTGTATCTTCATTTCAAGCAGTCGTCGCCGGAGTTCGAGCAACTGGCGGCCGTGGAGGCGGGCGGCAGCGGCTTCAGCGTGCGGTACGGCTCTTCGCAGGCCAAATTGCTGCGCTCCGAATATGTCTCGGGCAACTACTTCGCGACACTCGGCGTGGGCTCCTATGCGGGCCGTCCGCTGACAGAGAACGACGACAAACCCGCTGCGGCACCCGCGCTGGTGCTCAACTACCAGACCTGGCAGTCGGAATTTGGCGGAGATCCCAACATTGTGGGCGCGACGGTCTATCTGAATACGCAGCCATTTACTGTAGCCGGCATTGCGCCTCCCGGCTTCTTTGGCGATCGCATCTCTCCGCGTCCGCCGGAGATGTGGCTGCCCCTCGCCAGCGAACCGATCCTGGAAGGAGCAAATGCCACGGTGAAGCAGCCCGACACGGACTGGCTCTATGCGCTCGGCAGGCTGCGTCCCGGTGTCAACAGAGATGCCTTGCAAGCAAAGCTCTCCGTGGCTCTGCGGCAATGGCTGGACTCACGCGCCAGATATACAGGGCACGGCGGATCGGCATTGATTCCCCGGCAGCATGTCGTTCTGGCGCCTGCGGGCGGCGGCATACAAAAACTGCAGCAGCAAACCGGCAAGGGACTGCGCTTGCTGATGATTCTTTCCAGCGTGGTGCTGCTGATTGCATGCGCGAATATTGCCAATCTGCTGCTGGCCCGCGGCACCGCGCGACGCGCCGAAATTGCTGTGCGCATGGCGCTGGGCGCGGCGCGGAAGAGGCTCGTTTCGCAGATCCTGACCGAGAGCGTACTGCTCGGCTTGGCCGGCGGAGTTGCAGGATTGGGTGTCGCCTACAGTCTGTCGCGGATGATTCTATCGCTCGCGTTTCCCGAAGCCCGGAATATGCCGGTCGAAGCCGGCCCGTCATGGCCTGTGCTTGGATTCGCGTTCCTGGTTTCTTTGTTAACGGGAATTATTTTCGGAACAGCACCGGCGTGGTTGTCGTCGCAAGCGCAACCGGCTGAGGCTTTGCGCGGAGTAAACCGGACCAATGGATTAGGAGCCGACAGTTCTTCGCTGCCGCAAAAAGTGCTTGTCATCGTGCAAGTGGCATTGTCGGTGGTGCTGCTGGCGGGGGCTTTTCTGATGACCAGGTCGCTGGGAAACCTGGAGCATCAGAATTTCGGTTTCTCCACTGCCAACCGCTACATACTCGGATTCGACCCCAGGGGCGTTGGTTATACCGTCGATCGGCTCCCGGCGCTCTATCGTGAGATAGAAGACCGCTTCTCCGCTTTGCCGGGCATGGCACACGTAAGCATGGTTCGCTATACCCCTCTCGGCGGAAACAACTGGGGCTCGTGCGTTATTCCTCAGGGACACAGCGCGCCGGGGCCGGGCGACAAATGCTTTTCGAGCTGGGACCGCGCCAGCACACACTTTCTCGATTCGATCGGCGTACCGATCGTGCGCGGACGTAACTTTACCGCGCAGGACACGGCGACTTCGCAACTTGTGGTGATCGTGAACCAGACCTTCGCCAAGCAGTTCTTCCCCGGCCAGGATCCGATCGGAAGGCATTTCGGCATCGGCAAGCCGCAATATTCAGGGGCATTTGAAATCGCCGGTGTATTTGCAGATTTCAAAATGACTCACCCGCGCGGCCAAGTGGAGCCGCTCTTCTTCCGTCCCCTCTCTCAGCAATTCACCGGTTACCAGGAAATCGATGCGAACGCGGCGGAAGAGGCGTCCATGTTCGTCAACTTCATCATCCTCGACTTCGCGGTCGCTCCGAAGGACGCAGAAACGCTGGCCAGAAAAACACTTGCGTCGATCGATCCGGGCTTGTCGGTTTTTCAGTTCGATCCATACGCTACCGAGGTCGCAGGCAACTTCAATCAGGATCGGCTGATTGCGCGCCTCAGTGGCCTGTTCGGCATTCTCGCGCTGGTGCTGGCATCGGTTGGGCTCTATGGCGTGATGTCGTACTTTGTGGCGCGGCGCACAAGCGAGATCGGCATTCGTATGGCGCTTGGCGCGACTCGATCAAGCGTCGTATCCATGGTGCTGCGCGGCGCTTTGGCGCAGATTCTCGTCGGCCTGGTGATTGGGATTCCCGCAGCACTTTTCGCAGGTCACTTGATGACGAGTCTTCTCTACGGCATTACCGGCTACGATCCGATTGCATTTGTCGGAACGACATTGGTACTCGGAGTATGTGCGGCTATTGCCGGGGTAATTCCTGCACGGCGGGCGGCGTCCATCCACCCCATGCGGGCGTTACGAGCGGAATAGGAGCGATCCATGGACATGATTCGCACACTAATGAGCCGCTTCGCGGCGCTCTTCGGCAGACGGAAACTCGACGCCGAGCTCGATGAAGAGCTGCGTACGCATATCGATTTCGCCGTCGAGGAAAACCTGAAGCATGGGATGACCGCGCAACAGGCCCGCACGTCGGCTTTGCGCGCATTCGGAGGGGTCGCGCAGACCAGGGAGGGTTATCGTATGCAGCGGGGACTGCCGTTTTTTGAAATATTCGCACAAGATATCCGCTATGCGCTGCGCCAATTGCGCAAATCACCGGGCTTTACGCTTGTTGCCCTCTTGACGCTGGCACTGGGCATTGGAGCGACGACTGCGCTGTTCAGCGTGGTAGACGCCGTGATGCTGAAGCCGCTGCCTTTTCCCAACGCAGGCCGCCTGGTGCGAGTTGAGTCGTTGATTGTCGCTACCGGCCGTGGCGGCGCTGCGTCCTATCCGGATTTCCTCGATTGGCGCGCCAGGAATCATGTTGTCGATGGCATGGCTGCTTTTGACACGGAAGACTTCACCTTAATCGGGACAGACGACCCCGAGCATCTGCAGGGCGCCGTGGTTTCAGCACAACTGTTTTCCCTGCTTGGCGTGACGCCGGAACTGGGGCGCACATTCCGGACGGAAGAGGACACTCCAGGCGCGATGAGTGGCACCGACGCCGTCATTCTGAGCTATGGTTTGTGGCAGCGGGAGTTCGGGTCCGACACCTCGGTGCTCGGTCGAGTCCTTCAGTTTGGAGACCGGCGGTTCACGGTAGTTGGCGTAATGCCGCAGGGATTTCAATTTCCCATTCAGGCTGAGCCTATCGAACTGTGGACCACCATCGCGTATAGCGCCGGGGCTCCCGGGGGCGGGATGACCACGCAGCGCGGCGCACATTATCTCGATGTCGTTGGCCTGCTCAAGCATGGCGTTACAGAGCAGCAGGCACAAGCCGAATTGATCACGATTGCCAGCGCGCTGAACAAGGAACACCCTGAGAACAGGCCGCGCACGATGCGGGTCACGCCGGAACTCCGGTTTCTCACCGGTGATCTCGGTGCCCCGTTGTTGATCCTGTTGGGCGCTGTGGGATGCGTGTTGCTGATCGTCTGCGCCAACATCGCGAATCTACTTTTGGCGCGCGCGTCCGGGCGGCGCAATGAGATGGCCGTGCGGATAGCTCTGGGCGCCAGCCGCAGGCGAGTTACGTGTCAATTGCTTGCGGAAAGCCTGGTGCTGGGGCTGTTGGGCGGAGGACTCGGGCTTGGTCTGGCATTGCTTTCGTTCCGATTCCTGGTGCGGACGATGCCCGCCGACGTTCCGCGTCTCACAACGATCGGCCTCGACGCACGGCTGCTCGGCTTTGCGCTTTTGACGTCGCTGCTGGCTGCATTCCTGTTTGGTCTGGCTCCGGCACTACAGGCCTCCAAGGTTAGCCTGACTGAATCATTGAAGAAGAGCGGCCGAGGAAGTGGCGGCAGTGAGAGAGGCCGCCTGCGGTCCATGCTGGCGGTAAGCGAAATCGCATTGGCCGTTGTCCTGCTGCTCGGCGCCGGGCTGCTTCTGCAAAGCTTCATTCATCTCACGCGGGTCAATCCGGGCTTCGATCCAAATCACGTCCTGACTTTCCATCTCGATGCACCGGCTGGTGCGGACCTTAAGGCGTTTCCTGGCTTCTTTCGCGAGGCAGTGGCACGGATGAGCGCGATTCCCGGCGTAACCTCGGCCAGTGTGGTCGCGTCGCTGCCTCTGACCGGAGATCACATCCGTACAAGCATTGAGATTGAGGGTCAGCCTACTCCAATGGGCTCCAGGCCTCAGGCCGGCTTAAATGTGGTTGAGCCAGATTATTTTCGCACGGTGGGAACAGCGCTGATCAACGGGCGTGACGTTACCGCGCAAGACAATTTGAAGTCTACGCCGGTTGTGGTCGTGAACCAGGCACTTGCTCGCATGTTCTTTCCAAACCAGAATCCGATTGGAAAGCACGTTCGTCCCGGCATCGGAAACGGCTATGGCGGCGGCGAAGACAAGCTGCCGATGCGAGAGATTGTGGGCGTGATTCAGGACATGAAAGAAGGCCGTCCGGACGCAGAACCGGCTCCTGAAGTCTATGTGCCCTTGGCCCAGTGCCCCTTCGACACCATGTTTGTTGTTGTACGGACGGCGAACGATCCGGCGAGCATTGTCGGCGCGGCCCGCCGGCAGGTGACCGCGCTGAACAAGAACCTGCCCATTTATAGCGTGAAAACTTTGGATCGGTACTTTGCGGATTCAGTGGCGGCGCCGCGATTCAATTCACTGCTGATGAGCGCCTTCGCGATGTTGGCGGTGCTGCTTGCGTGCCTGGGCGTGTACGGCGTGGTTTCTTACGCTGTGGTCCAACGCACACACGAAATCGGGATTCGCATGGCACTTGGCGCTGGCGGCGGCAGCGTGGTGCGCTCGGTTCTCTATCGAGGGATGCTGATCGCGCTTATTGGTGTGACCCTTGGGTTGGCCGGAGCGTTTGCGCTGGTACATCTGCTGTCCAATATGCTGTTCGGAGTCCGGGCAACCGATCCGATGACCTTTGGCGGAGCAACGTTAGTGCTGTTGGGTGTCGCCGCGCTGGCCAGCTACATTCCCGCGCGCCGGGCAGCGAGGGTGAGCCCCATGGTCGCGCTGCGCAACGAATAAAAGGGGCCACGCCGCATTCGCGAAGGTAGGAGCAGCGCCGTGAGAAGGAGTTGGAGTTCGCTATGGATTTGATACGTACTTTGTTCAGCCGCGTCGCGGCGCTCTTCGGCAAAAGGGAACTCGACGCGGAGCTCGATGAAGAGTTGCGCACGCACATCGATTTCGCTGTCGAAGAGAATCTCAAGCGCGGCATGAATGCGCATCAGGCGCGTACAACGGCGCTGAAGGAGTTTGGCGGGATGACGCAGACAAAGGAAACATATCGAGTGCAGCGAGGACTGCCGTTGATAGAGCAGGTAGGGCGCGACCTGCGGTTCGCGGTTCGCCAACTTTTGAAATCGCCTGGCTTCACACTTGTCGCAATGCTGACGCTTGCTCTTGGCGTGGGCGCGAATACAGCAGTCTTCTCGCTGATCAATGGATTGCTTCTGCGGCCGCTGCCTGTGCCGCATGCGGAGCAATTGGCCATGCTGCGCTATGGCGATGTCGTTCCTGATCAAAGCGACTACGAATTGTGCACGCCCTTCTTTCGCGGCCTGGAAAACTTGCACGAGGTCTTCTCCGATGTGTTTGCCTACAACGGAGACACGCTTCTGGTAAAGGGTCAGTCCGGCAGCGAAAACGTTCCGGGAATGCTGGTGAGTGGACAGTTTTTTCAAGCGATGGAGACCGCACCGCTGCTGGGCCGATATCTCACGCCTCAGGATGATCGGCCCGGAGGCAGTCCCGCGGGACTCGCCGTGGTGATTAGCGAAGACCTTTGGAATAACCGCTTCAATCGCGCGCCGGATGTTGTGGGCCGAATCTTGATTATCGCCAACACACCCTTCACGATTGTGGGAGTGATGCCGAAGCGCTTTATCGGGCCCGATCCCACGCAAAGGCCGGAGATCTATGCGCCACTGTCGGCCGACCCCATCATCGACGCGCCGCGGAATCACATTGACGCAGGAATCCACGCGTGGTGGCTTGTCGTGGGAGCGCGCCTCAAGCCCGGGATGACAATGGAGCAGGCCAACGCGGCACTCCTTGCTGTTTCAAACCCCATTCTGCATGAAGCCGGAGCCGCCGACGCAAGCTTCATCGCGGAAAGGGAAAAAGAGCATATCCATTTTGCAGCCGAACCGGGTTCAAAAGGGTATACGTACGCGCGTTTCCTTTTCCGCAAACCTCTGGTAGCCATGTTCATCATGTGCGGAGGAATTCTTCTGCTGGCATGCCTCAATCTGGCCAGCCTGTTGATGGCGCGCGGCGTGGCCAGGCAGCGCGAGCTGGCGACGCGCCTCGCCATGGGCGCTACTCGTCGTCGTGTCATCCAGCAGCTGCTCTCCGAGAGCCTGCTGATTGCCGTACTCGGCACGGTCGCGGGATTGACAGCGGCTCCACTGGTGAGCCATACACTCGCGGCACTGGCCGAAAACAACTGGAGCGAGATGCGACTCGACACATCGTTGGATCTCCGTGTGTTCGGGTTCGCAGCCTTGATTGCGATTGTGTCTTCTATTCTCATTGGACTGATTCCCGCGCTGCAGGCGACGGCGGGCAATTTGAACGATCACATCAAAGAGGGCCAGCAGGCCAGACCGGCATTCGAGCGCA
The DNA here is from genome assembly GCA_049508975.1 of Occallatibacter sp. GTDB lineage: Bacteria > Acidobacteriota > Terriglobia > Terriglobales > Acidobacteriaceae > Telmatobacter. Next base: position 63,911 of record JBELAI010000027.1, read on the forward strand.
GAAAGATTCTTCCTCGTGCGCTGATGGCGACGGAGGTTGCGGTGGCTCTGACCTTGGTGATCGGCGCAGGATTGCTCGCTACGAGTCTCCTGCGTCTCTTCAGGTCCGGAGCCGGCTTCGACCCAAAAGGTCTGGTCAACATCGCCTTCAAGGTGGACAAGCAGCAGTTGGAAGGCGACGCCCTGATGCGGGTTTATCAGCAACTCGGCGAAGGCCTGAATCATCAGCCCGGCGTGAAAAGCGTGAGCTTCGAATTCATTGTTCCGCTTTCGCATCGTGGTTGGAACGCCTACTACTCTGCGCCTGCAGGCGGCCAGCACCAGATCTTTTTGAATGCTGTCGGGCCGAATTACTTCGGCACGATGCGGATTCCGTTGTACCTGGGCCGCGAGTTCAATTGGAACGACAGCAAAGCCTCAGGGTTGAAGATCATTCTGAATCAATCTGCCGCAAAGCAGTTCTTTCCCGGCCAGAACGCGGTGGGGCAGCAGATTACTTATCCGCGCGAGAAGGTTTCGTACGAAGTGGTTGGCGTAGTCGGCGACGCAAAGTATCGCGAGATGCAATCGCCGGCGCCTGCTGCCGCATATGTTCCCATTCAGCAGGCTGAGCAGCCAAAAATCTCGCTCACTGCCGTAGTACGTACGGACGGCCCGCTGGCACCGCTGGCAGCCGCTGCCCGTGCGCTCGCGGGGAATATGGCCCCCAGCATTCCCGCTCCTGTGATGACCACAGTGGACGAGGTGCTCAACAAGAATGTGAGCGCCGAGCGGATGATGGCGCTGCTGTCTTTGTTCTTCGCCGGTTGCGCATTGCTGGTCACAGCTATCGGTCTTTATGGAACTCTGGCCTACGCAACCGCCCGGCGCACCAGCGAGATCGGCATCCGCATGGCGTTGGGTGCGCGGCGCGCGGGAGTGGTCGCCATGGTATTCCGCGAGAATGTTCTGATCGCCGCTGTTGGAACGGGCGTGGGACTCATCGCCGCGGTTCTGGCGTCCCGTGCCCTGGCGAGTTTTTTGTATGAAACATCGCCAAGGGATCCATCGGTTTTGCTGTTCTCTGTCACAGCGCTCGCTTTCGTCGCCAGCGCTGCCTCCATTTTGCCGGCCGTTCGCGCGGCTCAAATCGATCCTATGCGTGCCTTGAGAAATGAGTAGGAATTGAAGATGGACTTGATTCGAACTTTCATCAGCCGATGCGCGGCGCTCTTCGGCAAAGGGAAACTCGACGCCGACCTCGACGAGGAATTGCGCGCGCACATCGATTTCGCTGTCGAAGAGAATCTCAAGCGCGGCATGTCCGCGGAAGTGGCGCGCATAACGGCGCTCAAGGAGTTTGGCGGGATGACACAGACGAAGGAAACCTATCGTGTGCAGCGAGGCTTGCCCATTCTTGAAACCCTGGCCAACGATTTGCGCTTTGGATCTCGCCAGCTGGTCAAGTCTCCTGCGTTTGCATTGACGGCGATACTTACGCTCGCACTCGGGATCGGCGCGACGACTGCGATCTTTTCCGTGGTAAGGGCTGTACTGCTGGCGCCGTTACCGTATAAGGACCCCGGCCGAATCGTGGCAGTGTGGACGGCCAATCCCGTCAGGGGCGATCAACCGCTTTCGAGCAGCCCTGGCGATTTCGCGATCTGGAAACAGCGGAGTGCCGTTTTCGAGGACCTGGCGCCATCGTACGACGACGAAAAAACGCTGACCGGGCAAGGTTCGCCGCAGTTTCTGATTGGCTATGCCGTCTCGGCGAACTACCTTCGCATCCTCGGCGTTCAGCCTGCACTCGGGCGGCTCTATACGGATCAGGAAGACGTGCCGAATGGACCAAAATTAACGCTGCTCAGCGATCACCTTTGGCGCACAACATTTCACTCCGACCCTGCGGTCGTAAACAAATCGATCACGCTGGATGGAAATGCATACACTGTACTGGGAGTGATGCCGCGCGGCTTCGATTACCCGACAAACGTTGAGGTGTGGACACCGTCCGGCATCGCTCAGTCGGCGTATGACGACTACAACAACACCTACCTGCGCATTCTTGGACGGCTTCGTCCCGGGATCACTCTCGCACAGGCGCAGAAGACTTTGAATAAGGTGGAAGCGCAGGTAGCCACCGCTCATCCGCAAACCGATAGCGGGAATCGCGTAGTGCTGGTCCCACTGCGCGAACAACTGGACGGAGATATCCGCAAGCCGCTGCTGATCCTCATGGGCGCCGTCGGCCTTGTGCTGCTGATTGCATGCGCGAATACAGCTGGGTTGGCCTTGGCGCGCAATGCCGAACGCCAAAAAGAGATCGCGGTGCGGCTGGCTTTGGGCGCAACGCGGCGACGCTTGCTGCGCCAGTTTGTGACCGAGAGTCTGCTGCTGGCAGGGATCGGCGGCGCTGGCGGGGTTCTGCTGGCGCTTCTTGGATCTCATTTCCTTCTCAGGCTTTTTCCCACCGACGTTGCGAATCTCAACATACCCAAGTTGACCCAGATTCCGTTGGATAGTGGAGTCCTCCTGTTCGCTTTTGCAGTCACTGTGTTCACGGCGTTTCTCTTCGGGATCGTGCCCGTACTGAAGGGTGTGCGCACCGAAGCGAGCGCGGCAATGAAAGATTCAGCGCGTGGCAGTACAACCACCCGCCGTTCGAACCGCTCACGGAGCGCAGTCGTTGTCACCGAGATAGCTTTGTCGCTGATGCTCATGACCGGCGCAGGATTGGTGGTCGCGAGCTTTCAGAGGGTGATCGATGCGGATCTCGGGATTCAGCCGGATCACGTTCTTTCTCTGCAGCTGTTTCTCCCTCCGGATCGGTACCCGTCAACGGACCCGGCGAAGCGACGCCAGTTTGTCGATGAGGTTGAGAAGCGACTCGGTGCATTGCCCGGCGTGAAGTCCGCGGGCACCATCAACTTTCTGCCTCTGAGCGGCTTTTGGGGAACGACCAGCTTTCTTCTTCGCGGGCAGGTTCCGTTGAAAGAGGGCCAGGCTCCTGAAGCGGATAATCGCATCGTCACTCCGGGCTATCTGCAGACGATGGGGCTGCCGTTGGTGCGTGGGCGCAACTTTACCGATGCGGACCGCGCCGGTGGACTGCAAGTAGCAATGATCAACCAGACGTTGGCAAAACAGTTCTTCAATGGGAGGGATCCAGTAGGAGAAGAGCTGAATCTTGGCACCGCGGACAAGCCGGATTGGTGGCAAATTGTCGGCGTGACCGGCGATGTGAAGGCATTTGGTCAGGATCAGCCGACACATGCGGATATCTACCGTCCATTCGAGCAGGTGCCGTTCCCACTGATCGCTTTCACGCTTCGTACGGAAACCGATCCCGCCTCGATGGTGAAGTCCGCCGAGCAAGCATTATGGAGCGTCGATCCCAATCTCCCTGTGCTCAAGGCGATTCCAATGGATATGCTGGCCAGCCAGACACTTGCTGTTCGTCGTGCCAGTTCCGCATTGATCTCTGCGTTCGCTGTGTTGGCATTGGTTCTGGCTTGCATTGGGATTTACGGAGTGATGGCGTATGCGGTCACACAACGCCAGCAGGAAATCGGAATTCGAATGGCGCTTGGAGCACAGCGCGGCAATGTTTTGCGAATGATGATGGGCCTCGGAATCCGGCTGACTGCGCTGGGTGTCTTCATCGGTCTGATCGGCGCGCTTGCCTTGACTCGGTTGATGACAAGTCTGCTGTTTGAAGTGAACGCCGTGAACCCGCTGATTTTTTCAATTGCGGCGATGGTGCTGGTAGCCGTCGCAATGAGCGCGTCGTATCTGCCCGCGCGCAGGGCCGCATCGATTGATCCGATGCGCGCATTGAGAACGGAATAGGAGACGAAGATGGATTTCATGCGCATTCTTCTCAGCCGATGCGCGGCGTTTTTCCGCAAAGGCACTTTGGATCAAGACCTCAATGAAGAGTTGCTCTCGCATATCAACCTGGCAATCGAAGAAAATGTCGAGCGCGGGATGTCGAAACAACAGGCGCGGACCGCTGCCCTGCGCGCATTTGGTGGCGTTGCGCAAACTAGAGAAGCATACCGCGTGCAGCGTGGACTTCCGTTCTTCGAAATGCTCGCTCGCGATGTGCGCTTTGCTATGCGTCAGTTGCGCAAGTCACCGGGCTTTACGCTGACTGCGGTTTTAACGCTGGCAATCGGAATTGGAGGCGTCGCCGCGGTGTTCTCCGTCGTCGAAGCTGTGCTGCTGCGGCCTCTTCCGTTTAACGAGCCAAGCCGCCTGGTCCGGCTGCACGAAGGTGTCGAACACCAGCTTGAATCCGCCGATCTTCCCGCGCCGGACGTGATCCGATTCGCGCGCGATAACAAGGCATTCTTGCAGCTCGCGGGCTATGTTGCAACTGGATTCGAGGTCAGCGGCGCCGGCAAGCCATTTCAGGCCAAAGCCGAGCGCATCACCGCTTCTTTGTTGCCGATGCTCGGTGTGCAGCCGCTTGTCGGCCGTGCCTTTACGCAGCAGGAGGACGACAACTCCTCGCCTGTCGCGCTCATCAGCTATGCCCTGTGGCGCGAACGCTTTCAGGCCGATCCAAAAGCGATTGGCATGACTGTCGATCTGGATCGCCGACCCTACACCATCATCGGCGTCATGCCGCGCAGCTTTGAATTCCCCCTCGATGCGGGACGGTTGAGCCATCGCGACATGTGGGTTCCGATGAGCTTTACGCCTGATGAAAAGCAGGACGAGACTGACAACTTCCAGTACGGAGCCATTGCGCGGTTGAAGCCCGGCGTAACAATAGCCCAGGCGCAAGGCGATGTGAGCCGCATGGTCGCAAGCATTGAAGCGGAGATCCCCCCGCAATATGGAATTCATTTAACTAGCAATATTCAGTCCTTGCAGGAAGAGACCATTCACGGCGCGCGTCCGCTCCTGAATGCCCTACTCGCAGCCGCCGGCCTGATTCTGCTCATCGCTTGTGTCAACCTGGCCAATCTGCTGCTGGTGCGTGCGGCTGGCCGTCGGCGCGAGTTCGGCGTGCGCGTGGCGCTGGGAGCGGCGCGCAAAACCGTCCTTCGTCAGTTGTTCACCGAGAGCCTTGTGCTGGCCACAATCGGCGGCGTGCTCGGCGTAGTTCTGGCGGCGCTGCTGGTTCGTGTGGCCGCCGTCGCTCTGCCCGACTCATTGCCGCGCCTGGGCGAAATTGCCCTGCGCTGGCCGGTGTTGCTGGTTGCGATGGGATTGACGGGAGCAACGGGAATCCTCTGCGGCTGGGCTCCGGCACTGGCCGGCATCAAGCCCAACTTGATCACCTCGCTCCGGGAAGGCGCGCAGGGAGCAGGACAGAGCCGGTCGCAACACAGGTTGCGCGAAGTGCTCGCTACCATCGAGATTGCGCTGGCCATGGTGCTGCTTGTTGCGTCTGGCCTGCTGCTGCGCAGCTTTCAAAAGATGCTGGCCACAGATCCTGGATTCGAACCGCAGCGCGTGCTGACTGCTTCCCTCACGCTGCCCGATCACGATTATCCATCGGAGCAGAAAGTCACCGCGTTTTATCGGGACCTATTGCAACAGCTTGGCGCACTTCCCCAGGTGAGCTCAGTGGGAGCGGCAACCAACATCCCAGTCATCGGCATCGGCTCCGATCGCGCCTTCGTTCCTGAAGGATATTCTCCCCGAAACGGCC
>JBELAI010000270.1:0-6966 GCA_049508975.1 Occallatibacter sp.
ACCCCCGTCGAGCCCAATACTTGGAAGCTCGTTCGCAAGAAAGACGGCTACGCAGTGATGACGGCCATCTTCAAGCTTTCAGCGGACGCCAAGACGCTCACCGACAACTTCACGGCCTCCCGACCCGATGGGTGGACATTCAACATTGATTACGCGTTCACGCGAACGGCAGGGAGCTCGGGTTTTGCGGGCACATGGGAAACTTCGAACGTGAGGTTAAATTCAGTCTACGAACTTGAGATTCAGCCTTACCAGGGGGACGGCCTCGCACTCCTGCTTCCTGCGGAACATTCCGCCAGAAAGATGAAATTCGACGGGAAAGATTATCCAGACCAGGGTGCCGAGGTTGCGCCGGGCTCCGCGTCGTCGGGACGCCGGGTGAACGACCATACTCTGGAAATAACCGACAAGATCAACGACAGGACCACAGACACGCAGCGCATCACGCTTTCTCCAGACCTGAACACGTTGACGATGACCGTCCAGCAGGCGGGTCACAGCAAGCCGGACAAATTGGTATTCAATCGCGAATAGAAGAGGGCGCTGTTGGTGTTCTACCAAGGCACCATTCTGAGTGAGCGCACCATCACCGAGGCGTAAATCCAGCGTCTTGGAGGCAGACTCTGGGGTTCCGGATGTATCACCGGCAAAGGGAAACTTTACCAGTTTTTCGCCGAGGACGACCTCCATAGTCCGATCCGGATTCGCTCTCACAAATCAGTAGAACGGCTGGCAGCAAACCAGACTCTTCATCCCGCAAGAAATCTCCCCGCAATTTGCAGTGCATTCCTCCTCTTCGGAGCATAATCAAGAAAGTCCAAGCAAGAACCATCCGCGAAAGAGATCATTCCGGGACCAAAAACACCTCATCCCAGCCAGAAATTCACGCCGATTTCCGATTCTTAACTTAAGTTACTGAAATTAAATATGTTACATGTAAAATGACCTTTTTGCACCCCTCAAATAAAGCACTTACGTCAAATGCCCTTCTGACCCTTTTTGCAAAATAAAGAACTTACGTCCAGTCGCCACAAGACCAGACGGGCACTCAACGTTGAACTCTTCCACCCCGCCACGCGGGCAAGGCCCTCGCCTGAAAACCTGGCCGTGCGACCTACCCACAAAATCCCAAGCCTCCTCCCTTCGGCGACTTAGCCTGGATGGGCCGGACAACCACGTCCAATGCATTCTCATCGTAGCCCTATGGGGCTTATGCCCTTTAGCTGTTTGCGGCTGCTGAGATATTCTTCATTCACCCGGCTTGTTTCAATCACCTAGAAAGGTACGACACGCATGAGACACACCTTCCGCACCATGCTTCTGGCGCTGCTTGCGCTTGCGTTCATTCGACCGGTCTTCGCACAGTTTGCCGTGACTGTGGCCTTCGGGCCGCCGGCGCTGCCGATTTATGACCAACCGATTTGCCCCGGCGACGGCTTTCTATGGACCCCAGGGTATTGGGCCTACGATCCGGACGACGGCTACTACTGGGTACCCGGCACTTGGGTGGAAGCACCCGAGGTTGGATACCTCTGGACTCCCGCCTGGTGGGGATGGGAGACCGGCGGCTTTCGCTTCCATGAAGGATACTGGGGCTCCGAGGTGGGCTTCTATGGAGGCATCTCCTACGGCTTTGGCTACTTTGGCACGGGTTTCGAGGGAGGTCGCTGGGATCACGACCACTTCTTTTACAACCGCGCTGTGATGCACATCGACGAGACCCGTATTCACAACGTGTACAACACCACCGTCATCCACGAAACAGTGATAAATCGCGTCAGCTATAACGGTGGCCAGGGCGGCATCGACAGGCGGCCGACGCCTCAAGAACAAGCTGCGGAGCAGCAGCGGCATATTCCCCCGGTAGCGGCGCAGACTCAGCATGTGCAGGCGGCGCGCTCCAATCCGCAGATGCGGGCTGAGGCTAACCAGGGCAAGCCTCCAGTGGCTGCAACCAGCCGACCGGGAGAATTCAGCGGAAAAGATGTTGTGGCCGCAAAGGCGGAAGGCGCTCCCTACCATCCAGCGCCCAGCCGTTCCGGTGCGTCGGCCGCGGGCGGAACCGCATCTCCGAGCAGCAATCCCACGCACGCGCGCGAACTGCAGCCGCACACGGTGCAGCCTGCTCCCAGCTCGGGCAATGACAGTGCCGACAAGAAATATCAGCAGCAGCAACAAAAACTGGTCGACAAACAGAACCAGGAGCACCAGAAACTGCAGACGCAACAGGACAAAGAGGATCAGCAAATCACCAAGCAGAACAACCAGCAAAGACAGCAGATGGTGGAGCAGAAGCATACGCAACAGACGCAGGAACTGGAACAGAAGCACACCCAGCAGCAACAGCAATTGCAAACCAGGGCGCCGGCGCCCCGGCCTGCTCCGCGCAGCCCAAGGTAAGCGGGCGGCATTACTAATTTGTCAGGTCTCACAAAAGCATCGAGGTTTCCCATCCTTGCGCCCTGGGGAAAGGCGCAAGGATGGGGTACACCCGTACTGTATTTAATTTATTGATTCTATTTACTTTATTTAAGGGGTTGATTCCTCTAAGCGGAAGCATTGGACACCCTTCCGCTCGGATTTACTCCACTGCCACGACCATGTGGGCCGTTGAGTAGACGCCGCGGGCGTTGAAGTAGGGAAAGCTTGCGTCGGAGTTGCCGCCGATCAGCTTGCCCACGAGCGAGCTCGAACTGGTGTGGAATGTCACGTCTGCCGCTCCGAAGGCGATGGCCGGAAAGGTGGTCTGCTGCTTGAGGACACCCTCCGGGCCCAGATACCACCAGTTGGCGATGAAAAGCTGGGGACCGGTGGCCGCCTGCTCGGTGCCGGCCAGGAAGTACGGTGCCAGCCAGGGAGCCGACGCACCGACAAAAAGCGAGCCGGCGGTGTCCGCAGTGCCCGAATACTCATAGTCCAGCGTGGGGTCGAATATGGCCGGCATTCCGGCATGCTGGAAGCTCTCGGCCAGAAGTGGGTTGTTGGTCAGATAGACCAGCGTGTAGTTGTTGATGGTGCCGGAACCGTCGGGCGAGACTACTCCGATGCCTATGTGGCTCAAGGCCGTGGGTACGGGTTTGGAGCCGTTGACCGAGACGCCTTCGCAGTTGGAGGCGCGGATGACGATGGTCGCCTGGCCGCTCTCAAGCAGCGTGGTGAAGTTGGCGGGTACGAGCGATGCGGCGAGCGGTGTGTTGGCAACGGCCCCCCAGCCGGCAAACTCAGAGCAGTTGGTGAAGTCAACGGTAAACCCGCGGCCGGCGGCGTGCGCGGGCGTGAGTACGCAGGCAAGCGCCAGCATGGCAACTATGAAGATACGTCCGAGACGAGAGAGGAAGATTGTCTTCGAGATCATCGCTTGACTCCTTTGGAGCGGCTGCGTTCTGTTGGTCGCTTGTTTCTATTTGCCAAATAGGGGAGAAGCAGCCATCGGCAGAGACAAACAGGGCCGCATCCAGGCTGCAGGGGAATCGCGATTGCATGCATTCGTATCTGTAGTGGCGGGAACAGATGGTTCGTGACAAAAACAACGAATGTTTTTATTTCCTGAGGCTCGTCGGTCCGATGCGAACCGAAAGCTGACCACAGCTCGGGCCATCCGTTACACTCCTCGAATGGCACTCAAGCACGTACTCGCCGCTACCCTCCTTCTGCAGTCGCTTGCCCTGACCGCCCAGAAGCCCGCCGCACCCCCTCCACCGTTGCGCTCACACGAAGTGCATACGGACCGCAGCATCACCCTCCGTTTCAAGGATGCCGCTGCCACCAAGGTCGAGCTGAACCTTGAAGGTGTCGCCAAACCCATCCTCATGACCAGGGGAAAGGGCGGCATATGGACCTACCAAACGCGGCCACTCTCGCCTGAAATCTACGCCTACAGTTTTCTGGCTGACGGCGCACCAAGAATCGACCCTGAGAACCACAGCGTCACCCCGAATCTCGTTTTCCCTACCAGCAACTACATAGTCGTCCCCGGCGAAACGCCGCAGCTGTGGGACGAGACCGGCGTTCCGCACGGGACCGTGCATACACATCGATTCACGTCGAAGATTGCTCTTGGACTACCGGCGAATCAGGAGGAGATCGTCGTCTACACGCCGCCGGGGTACGATCCTCGTGCAGCGAAGCCCTATCCCGTCCTCTATCTCCTGCACGGCTGGAGCGGGGTGGCGGAAGGCTGGGTCAAGGACCAGCAGGCGAACTTCATTCTCGATAACCTGCTCGCTGAAGGGAGGGTCAAGCCGATGGTGGTTGTAATGCCGCTTGGCTATGGCGACATGGGCTTCGACGAACACGGATTCGATGTCTGGAACGATCCCGCCGCGGTCGAGCACAACACACAGCTCTTCATGCGCCTGTTGATGAGTGAGATCATGCCCTTCGCCGAATCCACCTACAACATCTCGCGCGATCGCGATGGCCGCGCCATTACCGGACTCTCAATGGGCGGACTCGAATCCCTCGACACCGGCCTCCACAATACAGATAAATTCGCCTGGATCGGTGGCTTCTCTTCGGCGGTTCACAATCTCGATTACGAGCACCAGCTCGCCGCGCTTGATCCAAAAACAGCCGACCTGAAGCTGCTCTGGATCGCCTGCGGCACTGAGGATGGCCTGATCGATGCCAACCGCAAGATGATCGCGTTTCTGAAATCGAAAGGGATGCCGGTGACACAGGTGGAGACGCCGGGGCTGCACAACTCACTGGTGTGGCGCGACAATCTCATCCACTTTGCTCCTCTGCTGTTTCAGAAATGAGCGCAAAGGGATTCCTATGATTATTGAGGCACAAATTCCAGAGCGGGAAACCAAATGAGAAGGTTCATCGTCACCGGCGCGCCGGGTGCTGGGAAGACAGCGATCGTCCGTCAGTTAGAACTCGACGGGTTCAGCGTGGTCGAAGAGGCCGCTACTGACGTCATTGCCGCCGCGCAAGCGCAAGGAACGGTCGAACCCTGGAAGGATCCCTCATTCGTTGATGCAATCGCTCATCTGCAAAGCGCTCGTCAGATTCGAGCGTCTTATTTACCCGATGAGGTCCAGTTTCACGATCGCTGTGTGGTCTGTACCGCGGCCCTGGCGGTCTACCTTGGGAACCCTTTTTCTGCGTTTCTTACCAGCGAACTCGAGCGCATTCAAAACGAAGGCATCTACCAACGCCGGGTCTTTTTCATTCGCAACCTCGGCTTCATTTCGCCCACCGAAGCGCGGAGAATCAGTTTCGAGGAGGCAATGCGTTTCGAGAAAATCCATGAAGAGACTTACCGCGACTTCGGTTTCGAGCTGGTCTCAGTGGAGCGAGGAAGTCTGTCGGAGCGGGTCAGCGTCATCAAAACGGCCATCCGTTAGTCGATGTCTGCGGTCGCCTCTCAAGCCTTGGAGGTGTTCAGGGCTACAGCCGAGCGAATCAGCGCTTTCAGAGCCTTCTCGTTTACCTTGTCGCCTTTGTGAAAGTCGATCGCGCGCCTCACATTTCCATCGAGGCTGGAATTGAAGAGGCCCGCGGGGTCATCCAACGAGGCGCCCTGGGCGAACGTCAACTTTACAGCGCTTTTGTACGTCTCGCCGGTGCAGATGATCCCGTCATGCGACCACACAGGTACCCCCAAAGGGTTAGAGGGTTTTATCCACTTACACTCCTCGACGATTTGAGGGTCGGCTTGCTTGATCAAAGCGCGGAGGTGGGAAAGCATTTCTCCGCGCCAGTCAGCGAGCTTCTGAATCGATCCAGATTCGACTTCCCGGGAACCGCTCTTTTTTATCATGGGTGCTCGCTTCTATCCTGAGCTCCATTTCAGCGGAGAGGGTTAAAAATCTGCCCAGAGCGTAATCACAAAGCCATCGGTTCAGGAGATTCAGGAACGCGGCTCTGCGTCGACCAAAGGAAGCACAAGTTGGCGCTGTTCCTTTTAGGAGGAGATCCATTTAACGGTGGCCATCGGCTCCCGCCGCAGCGACCGCAGCCACCCCGCTGAAAGCCATGCGCCCGGAATCGAAAACTCACTCCAGCCACAATCCAGGCACACAAGCACATCCGGATTCGGGGTCATGGGAGGGTGGCACGTTGACCGCATTTTGTTGCGATAAAGACGGACTTCGGCGGGAATTTCGGTTAATGACTCAGATTGGCACTTCGGGCAAACCATGGATACACCTCAGGAACGCAAATCCTTCCAGGACAACAAGTATTACAGTTGGTTTATAAAACCAACCCTAATCCGATTGCCCACTCAGTTTCAACAGCAAACTGACCCAATTAGGGGCATGATTCCCGAAATGTTCCACATCGGGAACATTTGGTCTTGGAGCTATGGGACCCGTTCACGAACCGAAAGCAATGTGGCGGGGAATAAACGCGCCGCAGTCTTTTGCGAGCTTTGCGGCGCGACTACGAGATGCCCCTCGTCAAGCGGAAACATGCCCCTCCTATAATCGCCCGCTCTCGGACGGCCCAGCCTTAGAAGGATAGTTTGACGGCGAATTGGACAAGGCGCGGGTTGTTGACGGTGGAGGTGAGGACACCGAACCCCGGAGCGTTTTTGTCGTTGACCGGAGAGCCGTACTGTGTGTGATTGAAGAGGTTGAAGAATTCCGCGCGGAAGTTCAGGCCCATTTCGCCATGAAAGCGAAAATCCTTGATGGCCGAGAAGTCGGAGTTCACGAAATCGGGGCCAGAAACGGGGACACGGGAGGCGTTGCCGAGTTCGCCTGCGAGCGGTGCTGGGAAGCAAGCGGTGTTGAGGAACTGATGGTTGGCGTGGCTGCCACCATGAGGGTCGCAACTGGTGAGCTGGTTTGGCCGGTTGAAGTTGTAGGAGTCGCCGCCTGAATTGAAGGTAGTGCCTGACTGGTTGCTGCTGTCGATCAGGGGAACCGGGAATCCGGTTGAGATTCTCTCGATCAGCGTGACCTGCCAGCCGCCGAGAACGGCGTTTGCGGCTGTATTCATGCTGCTGCCAAATTG
>JBELAI010000271.1:0-6952 GCA_049508975.1 Occallatibacter sp.
ATGAAACTCACTTGCGCTGCAACCGACCCAGGTGACAAGCGCACTAACAGCACCTTCTGCTTCCAACCGAAGCTGAAAAGGAGAACTTATGCCAAAGATGGACGCTTCAAACCGTCACGATTTTTTGATCGAGTGGTTCAGCAAGAACCATGAGGATGCCGCCCATGGCGTCCCCCGCGACGGCCGTGGAGGCTATGTGTATGCCGAGGGGCATGGCCCCTACGATCCAATGGATGTCTTGAATGGAGCATTCCCGGACGAGGATCGGGATGTGCTTGAGGAAGCCGCCAGTGACCTGCGGTCCTCCGCCAGCGCCTGGGTTAAGAAGGGCTACTACTCATAGCCAGTGAGATCCAATACGTGTGGGCAGGTACTTCCCTGCCCACACTCTCCCCCTACCTGGTCGCAGCCGGCCCCGCGCTCCACGTTCCTCTACAGTTCCTCGTTGTCACCATTCGGAGCCCTCACACCCGAGTGACCTATATGCGGGCTATGGTGGTTTCCTTGCCTTGTGCGATGGCAAGGGCACGGTGTCGCTTGCGGTGATCCAGCCCCGTACGTTGCCGCCTGGATCGGACTTGCTGGGGCACTAGGTCTAGGCCCCGCTGTTAAGCAGCCACTTGCCGCCCTGCGGCATCAGTTCAATTGGCTCGTGACTGGCAACGTTGTGCCGGCTAACTCGGCTGCTTCGATCCGAGGTCCTCGACACGTAGCGACCACCGGCAGGACCTCATGCTGGACGCCTCGGAAGGTTTCATCTGCGCTCTGGTAGCTATCCATGGTACGGGACGAGAATGCGGGAAAATCCTTGCGCTGGAAAACCCCCGGCTTGTACTATTTCCACTACGGAGGCAGTCCGTGTAAGTTATTGATTTTTAAGTATGGTAGGCGAGGCGGGGATCGAACCCACAACCCCCGGCTTAGAAGGCCGGTGCTCTATCCAATTGAGCTACTCGCCCGTACCTTTTTATTGTAGCGTCGATCGACCAGATAGAACATCGGCGAACGAACCCATAGCTTGCTGCAGCGCGGCATTCGCCTCGGTTTCGGTCTTGCCGCAGGCGGTGAGATAGGCTGTAACTCCCAAATCGAACTGGCCAGAGTGAATAAAAGCGCGACGGATGATGAGGTCGACGCGGCAGCAGCGTTGCGGAACTGCGCGGAACAGCTTGCACCATGCTTTGCAGGAATCGGCAATCATGTCCGGAGAGGGCCACTGCTCCGTGCATTTTGGCAGCAGATCGATATAACAGCCCTTGGTATGGACGGTCCCTCCTTTTGGCGCGTCCAATTCATCCGGATCGAACCTGTCGGGATCGGACCGGTCGGGATTGCTCAGTTTCCAGACTCCGCATTTCGATGTCCAGATAGGAGAGGCTTCGGCATTGAGCCTTACCAGCGCGTCGGAGAGTGCTCGAAAGCCAACGGTTTCGGTCAACTGGTCTGCGAGTTCAGGGTTCAACCGGAGATCGACAAAGCCCGGCCAGAGGGCCTCAATCACCGGCCCTTCGCCGCCCACTTCGAACTCCCAGTCAGCCTCCATTCGGTTGTCCTGTTGCCGCCAGCAAATAGCGCATCACGGTTGCTTCCGCCCAATGAATCTCGTCCCCACGATCGCGGGAAAGATACGCGCAATGGCCACCGTGGCGTGTCTCGATAAAAGCGATCTGAGAGTTGGCCAGGATTTTGGCGCGGGTATCCGGCAGCAGGCGAATAAAGGGATCGTCCTGTGCGTGCAGGATGAGCGTGGGCACGGCAATACGGTCAATGACACGGGCGCTCGCCGCGCGATAGTAATAGTCGTCGGCGTCGCGGAAATCGCAGTAGCGGGAGACAATCTTGTGATCGAACTGGCGAATGGAGCGCACCGGCCCAATCTCCGACGGGAGCACGTAGTTGGTAGGAAACAGTTCCCTCTTGCGGGCGTAGCGCTTCCTTAACCCGCGCAGGAACTTCCATTCATATGGGCGGTTCAATGGCTCGTGGAGAGCATCGGCCCCGGCTGCAAGATCAATCGCTGGACAGACCGCAGCGACCGCGCAGAGGGGTGGCTTGTCGCTCCATTCCCCGGCCAGTTTAAGCACCAGGTTTCCTCCCATGGAATAGCCCACCAGCGCCACGCGTTCGAGGGAATACTGCTGCGCGTAGTGGCGAACGACGGCGCCCACGTCTCCGGATTGGCCAGAGTGATAGAGCGTTGGCGTGAGCGCATCCGAGCCGCCGCAGTTGCGCATATTCATGCGAATCACATTGCAACCCGCATTCCAGGCGCGCCCGGTAATTCCCTGAATGTATCGCGAGTTGGAGGAGCCCTCGAGACCGTGGACCATCAGCAGCGTGAGGCGGCTGCCCCGGTCCGCCTCGGCCTGCCAGTGGCAATGGCACAGCACGCGGCTGCCATCTGCAGGGTCCACTTCCACGGTTTCGGTCACGCCTTCAATGCGAAGAGGCGGACGGCGAAGATAGTTGCCCACGATAGTCTGCAGGTGGCCATTGCTTAGTCCGCGACGGGGCTCGAAATGAGTAAGCCACTCCGGCAGCGCGGCAAGCCCGAGCTCACGATCTTTGTTGTCCTGGGATTCTGGGTTCACGGAGACTCGGCAGTTCGGCCAGTTGGACTCATTAGGTCCCCTCCGGTCCGCGCAGGTTGGGGCGGCTAGTGGAATCGGGTGTTTGAATCCCGTTTGCCGCATGTAAATTACAGGCAACAGATTACCACAGGCGCCGTAAATGCCAAGGTCAACGTCTTCCATTATGTGCCGGGAGCTGGTTTGATGGCTATCGGGGTCCGCGGCCCAACACATTGAAGTAAGGCTTTAGAAGAATCTCTTCTTACTCCCCCTCGTCTGCCCAATAGCCGGCCGTGAAGGAGTTTCAGGGGATTGATTGCGGCAGAAGCAGAGACGGAATCTCTTTCAGGGCGAGGGCGATCGCCCCCCAAAGCACCGCAGACTCACCCAGGATGGCAGCGGCAATCCTCGGAACGGCAAACTCGGAGCGCTCAAGCTCTTTGGTAACGAAGCTGAGCAAAGTGGGATGGCTGCCAACCTTTCCTCCCAACAGAATCAGGCCTGGATTCAGGACAAGCGACAAGTTCACGATTACGTCGGCGACGATTCCGGCGCGGTGAAGGACGATTTTTCTGGCCAGCGGGTCTCCCATGTGAGCTAGGTTCAGAACGCCCTGAGCATCCATCTGTGCTGGGGCAGTTGACGAAGCAGGGCGCGATTTGACGATACCTTCGTTCCAACTTTTGAGGATTCCGGAACTGGTCAAAACGGATTCGAGTTCTCCGAACTCGTGCAACGCCGGTTGCTTTCGCTGAACGCGGGGCAACCGAAGATAGGCGATTTCGCCCGCCGACCACTGTGCCCCATGGTGCAGCTTGCCCTCCAGAACGATGCCTGCGCTGACATTGGCCCCAATGTCGATAAGAATGAATGTCTGCTCAGTGCGCGCTGCTCCACGATGGCGTTCGCCGGCGGCTGCAAGATTGGTGTCGTTCTCAATGATTATCATGCAATCGACGTGTTTGCTTAGCAATCGGCGCAAGGGAACAGAACGCCAATCCTCAAGTGTGCTGATAGACAGCACAATTCCTTCTTCGACATTCGTAATTGCGGGGACACCGACCACCAGTGCGAGTAACTGCTCGCTTGCCTTCTTGTGCTTCCTGAGAAGCCGTCGAATCTCTTCGCCGATCAAGCTACAGATTGCCTCAGGAATTGTTTTCTGGCCGTCGAGAGGAACCTTCGACGTATCTAACTCTTCGCCGCTCAAATCCGTCAACAAGAAGGACAAGAAGTGCGCCGATATCTGCACGCCGAGGATACAACCTCGTTCCGACTTGAAGCGAATCATGTCAGGTGGGCGCCCCCCGCTCGACTCCCCTTCGCCGAGAGGCTTGATCAGGTTGGCGGCAAGCAGATCGCTCACCACGTTGGTCACGGTGGGCGCACTCATGCCCGATGCGCGAACGAGGTCGGCTCTTGAACACGAACCCGCCTCGCGCAGAAGCTTCAAAATCGTGAGCGCATTCGTTCGCCGGAGCAGCGACGGTCTGCCTACCGCTATGGGTTCTTTCTTCACGGTAACTCGTTCAAGATCTGTGCGATCAATGGTCTTTCTTCACAAAGTATAGCAAGCCAGGAGAAAGGAGAGCGCGCGAGCCGCTGGCATTGGCAGATAGCTTCGCGCAGGATTCCAGAGCGATTCCATCGCATCATACGGAGGCTCAAGGCAAAAGAGAAGCGAATTCTTGGCATCGAAAGCTTTCTAAATAAACTTACCAAAGAATTTATGACTTCTCTACACTAATTGTGAACTCAGGCCGCAGGCTTGTTATCTCTGGGCCTTAAAGGTGAGTCTTCAATGGGAATCCAAAGCCGTAACAGATTTTTCTTCAGACTTTTGCTCGCCGCCGGCGGCATTACTTTTGGCGGACTCGCATGTTTCGGCCAGGTCCGGATACTTGTCGACCAGGTCGGCTACGAGACGCTGGCAAGCAAGCAGGCAATTGTGGAGGGCTCCGAACAGGATCATCCGCAGAAGTTTTCGCTGATTGACGTTAACTCAGGAACAACAGTATATGAGGCGGATCTTCAACCCTCCGGCAAGGTCTTCGCATGGGAGGGGAGAGTTTTTTGGACAGCGGATTTTTCTTCGTGGCAGAAGACCGGGCACTATGCTGTCAAGGTGAATACCGCCCAGGGCGATATTGACTCCTGCGCGTTCGAGATAAGCGATGACATTCTTGAGCGCGATACGCTTTCCAACGTTGTGTTCTATTTCAAAGGGCAGCGAGCCAGCGGATTGATAGATCAAGCGGACCGTCGCCTGCAACTCCCGGGCGAAGAGGGATATGTAGACGGGCACGGCGGCTGGTATGACGCAACCGGCGACTACGGCATTCATCTTTCTCATCAGAACCCGACCTCCTATTTCAATCCCCAGCAAGTGCCGCTGGCAGTGTGGAGCCTGCTGAAGAGCTACACGGAGCTTGCAGCGCGAAAGGACGATAACTTCAGCGAATACGAGCGTCGGATGCTCGACGAGGGGCTCTACGGAGCGGACTACCTGGTGCGGATCAAGCGGCCCAACGGCTCATTTTTCGAAACGATCAACGCTCCGGGCAAGGAGAAACTCGCGCAGGACCGGGCGATCGGAAATCCCAATTGGAGGACGCAGATCAAGTTGAAAGCGTCCGATTCCACTGAGAATATTGCCAAGGCAGAAGGGCCGCACGCATACGAAGCGAGCTTCCGCGCAGGCGGTGGCATGGCCATTGCAGCGTTGGCGCTGGCAAGCACTATGCCGGTCGACGGCGAGTTTACGCGCAAGGAATATATACGCACTGGGGAAGATGCCTTCCAATTTCTGAGCGCGCACAACCGCGAGTTGCTGAACGACGGCGTGGAAAACATCCTGGACGACTATTGCGCACTAATCGCCGCAACTGAGCTTTACAGCGCAACGCGGAACGAGACCTACCGGAGCGCCGCGGATGAACGCGCGGCAAAGCTGATGGCGCGACTGACTACTTCTGGAAACTGGCACAACTATTGGAGGGCGGACGATGGAACTCGGCCGTTTTTTCATCCCGCGGATGCAGGGATGCCGGTAATCAGCCTGCTTGAATATTTCAAGATTGCGTCGCCCGTGGCGCGGACGAAAGTGCTTGAAACTGTGGGGCGCTCTCTTCAATTCGAATTGGCTGTAACTTCGGAGGTCAATAACCCCTTCGGCTATGCGCGCCAGTTAATTCGCACAGAAGGAAAGATGCGGACTGCTTTTTTCTTTCCGCACGATACGGAAGCCGCGCCTTGGTGGCAGGGGGAGAATGCACGGCTGGCATCGATGGCGGCTGCCGCGCGCATGGCGATCCCTCTGTATGCTGACAAGCCGGAGTTCCAATCGACTTTGCGTGCGTATGCCTGGAATCAACTTCACTGGATTCTTGGCCGCAATCCCTTCGATGCCACAATGTTGATGGGCAGCGGGCACGGCTATGCGCCGTACATGTTCTTTCGCTCGTATAAGTACACGGGTGCGCCGGGTGGAATTATGAATGGAATTACGGCGGGACTCGATAACGAAGATGGAATCGCCTTCAATCTCGGGTTTGCGGTGACGGGCAAGGATGAAGACTGGCGATGGACCGAGCAGTGGTTGCCGCATGCGGCTTGGTATCTGTATGCAGTGAGCCTTCCTCATTGATCGAGGCTTGGCCGGTGTAGGCAAAAAGAAGCGCCGCTACCAATTTTCGTGGCGGCGGCGCTGAGAAGGTGAAGCAACCGTTGAGGCTCTTTCGTTTTCGACTATGCGATTAGAAAGCGTATTTCAGGGAAAGCTGAGTGGAGCGGCTGTTACTGACTGTGCCGCCAATCTGCCCAAAATTGCCGTCGGTCATACCACTGTCCGGGGCAGCATAGTCGGCAATGTTGAAAGCATTGAAAAAGTCGGCACGGAACTCCACCCGATGCTCATGCCAAACCGGGAAGCTCTTGAAAACCGCCATGTCAATGTTTTGGAAGCTTGGACCGCGAAGGGATCCTGGCCGCACTGTCCCGAACGAGCTATTGGACTGTTCCTGGAAAATACACTTCCCATCATCCGTATCTGGAGAGCAGGATGTTCCTTGCACCTCGGTTCCCCAATAGGCATTGATGGAACGGTTGACCATGTTCAGCGGACGAAGCTGATTGGGCCGCGCTGCGCCGCCAAATGCGTTAACGATGCTCGAGTAGTGCGAAGGCGACGAGACCGTGACTGGAAATCCAGAGTAGTAGACCTGCGCCCCGCTGAGTCTCCATCCGCCCAGAGCCGAATTAACGACCTGGTTCCAGTTGGAGCCGAAGGTCTTTCCGGTCCCGAAGGGAAGGTCATAAACTCCTGTGACGGAGATGTTGTGACGCGTGTCCGACCCTGCCGGGCCCCATTCCCCCTTTGGATC
>JBELAI010000272.1:0-6929 GCA_049508975.1 Occallatibacter sp.
ATCAAGAATGGTCGAGTGAACACGCTCACCAGCAAGAATGGATTGCCCTGCGACACCGTTCACTGGAGGATGGATGATGACTCCCATTCTGTGTGGCTATTGACGGCCTGCGGCCTGGTGCGAATGGCGAGATCAGAGTTGGATGCGTGGTCCGCTGATCCAAAGCGGACAGTCTCGACTACGGTCTTCGACAGTTCCGATGGGGTCTTGAGCCATTCGACCACAAGCGGTTTCAGCCCGCGTGTTGCCAAATCCACCGATGGAAGAATCTGGTTCCTACCCTTTGACGGTGTCAGCGTCCTCGATCCGCGCCATATCCCCTTCAACAGCATTCCACCCCCGGTGCACGTGGAGCAGATCACAGCCGACCGTAAACTCTACAACGTGGATGCGGATGAAGGCGGGCATATGCGTCTGCCCCCGCTGGTTCGCGATCTGGAGATCGATTACACCGCCCTCAGCCTCGTCGTGCCGGAAAAGAATCTGTTCCGCTACATGCTGGAAGGGTTTGACAACGATTGGCAGGACGTCGGCAATCGCCGCCAGGCGTTCTATACCAATCTGCCACCGCGCACCTATCGCTTCCGCGTGATTGCCTGCAACAACAGCGGTGTATGGAACCAGACCGGCGACTCGTTCGAATTTTCCATTGCCCCGGCGTATTACCAAACCATCTGGTTCAAGATGCTCTGCGCGGCTGCCCTCCTGGCTCTCGTGTGGGCGCTTTATCAACAGCGGCTCCATATCATCCGGCGGCAGTACGCGGCTGGACTGGAAGCGACCGTAGGCGAACGCTTGCGTGTCGCGCGGGAATTGCACGACACGCTGCTGCAGAGTTTTCAGGGCGTGGCGTTTCAACTTCAGGCGTCGCGAAAATTGTTCCTCCGGAAAGCGGACAATGCTGAGGCGGCCTTGGATGAAGCTATCCAAGCAACCGAGGAAGCTATCCAGGAGGGCCGTTCCGCAATTCGCGACCTGCGCCCCGAACCGGCCGCTCAGCGCGATCTTCCCGAATTGCTGAATGCCGTGGGCAATGAACTGGCGACCGCTCATATGCTGAATGAGAGCGCTCGGGCCTATCGCGTTGTTGTGGAAGGCAAGCAACGGGATCTATCGCCGATGCTCCAGGATGAGGTCTACCGGATCGCTCGCGAAGTGATCCGAAATGCCTTCGCGCATGCGGCTGCCAGCCACATCGAAGTAGAAATCCGTTACGATCATGATCGGCTACGTTTGCGTGTACGTGACGATGGCAAGGGTATCGACTCCAAGGTACTAGCCGGCGGCCAGTCCGGGCACTTCGGCATACCAGGAATGCGCGAGCGGGCACAGCGTATTGGCGCACGCCTGGATTTCTGGAGCGAGATGGGGGCGGGCACGGAAGTGGAATTAACGGTCCCCGCTTCGATAGCATACGAAAAGCGGCGCGATGGACGTCGATTCCGGTTGTTCAACTGGGCAGGTAGAGATGATCAACGCTCCTAACTTAATTCGAATTCTTGCGGTAGACGATCACGCTCTCCTCCGCAAAGGCCTTGCCGCTGTGATTAATGCGGAGCTTGACTTGAAGTTGGTAGCGGAAGCCGCGAATGGAGAAGACGCCATCGAAAAGTTTCGTGCGCATCGCCCGGACGTGGTCCTGATGGATCTGCAGATGCCTGGGCTCAACGGAATCGAAGCCACGGTTCGTATCGTGAGCGAGTTTCCGGATGCGCGCATCGTTGTGCTCACGACCTATAAAGGTGATGCTCAGGTGCTCCGCGCCCTCCGCGCCGGCGCAAGGGCTTATTTATTGAAAGGCCATGATCGGGAACTTATCGAGACGATTCATGCAGTAATGGAAGGGCGAAAGAGGATACCACCGGAAGTGGCGGCTGAGCTCGCTGAACACGCCACCGAAGATGAGTTGAGTGAGCGGGAAATTGAGGTTTTGAAGCTGATTGCAGCCGGAAACTCAAATAAACAGATAGCCGACCTGCTCTCCGTTGCGGAAGCGACCGTGAAGAGCCGCGTCACGAACATCCTTTCAAAGCTCAGCGCCAGCGATCGAGCTCACGCGGTCACGATTGGGCTTAAGCGCGGAATTATCGAGATTTAATCACCCGAAAGTATGATTACAGTTCCGAATTTCAGCCGTTCCCAAGCCGTTGCGCGTGCGGTACTCTCCCTCAGGGTGTCCCCTTGCAACGACTCTTCTCGACTTTCGCGAATGGCTGGCCGGGCTTCGGCCTTCTCATTCAACGATTGGTCCTGGGCATTGCTCTGCTCTGGCATGGGATAGCTCTGCTCGTGGGAGTTCCTGCATCTGGGCCGATTGTGCCCGAATTGATCGGAAGCGTGTTGGGATTGTTTATTCTGGCAGGCTTATGGACTCCCGCCGTAGGTGCGCTAGTTACTGTCATACAGGTGTGGATCGCCTTGACCGGCGCCGGCGATGAGTCTGTAGCAATTATTCTGGCGGCACTCGGCGGAACGTTGGCGATGATCGGTCCAGGGGCCTGGTCGATCGATGCCCGGCTTTTCGGAAGGAAGTATATCGCTGGTTAAAGAAAAGTCGCCTGTCGCATTATTCCACCCAAAAGTAGGAAATTCGCGCAAACCAAGGAACGAAGAAGGTTCCCTCTATCTGGGGTTGTCAGCGCTCCTCGCACAGTTGCATAGTGACTCTCGTAGCTCGATGCGTTTCCCCTTCTGAGTTGTTGATTCAGAAAGCGCCGAATTGACGAATCCTCAGCTAACGGACCCCCTCCACCATACACAAGAGGTCAATATGCTTGATTCGAGTCTAATCAGCCCCTCCGGGCAGGCCATCCCAGCGAAATTCGAAGTAATGATCCCATACCAGCAACCCGAGTTTCAGCGGTCGGTGCGAAATCCCTTCCACCGTACGTGCGATGAAAGCAATGGAAAGCGCATGAGTAACCGCCTCAAGAACGGGAACGTGAGCCTGGAGCTCGCAGTAGCAGAAAATCAGTTAACGATAGGACTCCAACAGGCGTTGCGCCCGGATGAGGAAAAGCGGGTTGCGGATGAAGTCGAGCGGCGCGTCGCGGAACGAACAAGGGAGCTTGCCGAAGCTGTCGAAGAGCTACAACTCCAGTCTGGGCTGCTGCAGCATCTTCCCGTCTCTGCCTGGACGCTCAAGCCCGATGGGACACCGGATTTCGTGAATCAGGTTTGGCTTGATTTCGCCGGTCACACGCTCGAATTCGTCCGGTCGCATCCCGAGGCCTGGATGACTGCGGTCCACCCCGAGGATAGGGAAACAGCATCGAAGGCCTTTTGGGAGGGAGTGCGCACGGGCCAGAGTTTTGCGTTCGAAACCCGGTCTCTCCGCGCTCAGGACGGGACCTATCGCTGGCACCTCCAGCAAGCCGTGGTCTTGCGCGATGCAGAAGGAAAGGTTCTCAAATTCGTCGGTACGACTACCGACATCGACGATCAGAAGCGCACTGAAGAGGCTTTGCGTCAAGCGCAGGGGGATCTGGCACGCATCAACCGGGTGACAACCATGGGAGAGTTAGCGGCATCCCTGGCTCATGAAATCAGTCAACCGATTAGTGGTGCTATCACCAACGCCAAAGTCTGCCTGCGAAAACTTGACAACGATAAACCCGATCTCGGTGAAGTGCACGCGGCAGTCACCAGAATTGGAAGGGATACACAACGGGCTGCTGAGATTCTGAACAGGATTCGCTCGCAATTCGAGAAGAGCTCCGTGAGTCAAGAGATTCTTGATATAAGCGAGACCGTTCAAGAAACTGTCGCCCTTCTGCGTAGCGAAGCGATTCGACACAACATATCCATCAGGACGGAGCTAGCAGCCGATCTTCCTCAAATCGTCGGAAATCGTGTGCAATTGCAGCAGGTCGCGATGAATTTAATCGTCAACAGTATCGAAGCGATGAAGGGTGTCGATGGACCAAGAGAGCTGGTCATCAAGTCGCAGCGAACTGAAAACGAGCAGGTTCTTGTGTCGGTGCGTGATACCGGCATGGGTCTTCCGCCGCATATCGCGGAACACATATTCGACCCGTTCTTTACAACCAAACCCCACGGCACCGGCATGGGGCTCCGCATCAGCCGGTCAATCATTGAGTCACATGGTGGGCGCTTGTGGGCGGATAGCTCCCCTCGACGCGGTGCAACTTTCAACTGGAACCTGCCTGTTGCTCTCCCGGACCAAAGATAAAATCAGCCTGCGTAGAAAGATGATTTCGCAATTTTCGGGTCATAACCAAATGTTCGGAATTCCAGCGACGTTCAAGACGTTCGATCAAATATCCAGCCACTCCAATCGTCGAGGCGTCCACCTTAGAACCCGCTTCGCCTTGGAATTCGAGGCTCCGCTCAGCTTCGTCGCGTAATACACGACATCTTCTCCTGCAATTGATGCTACTTCTGCCTCGCTCAAGTGCTGGGGCTCGGGAGCACCCAGCGTGATCAACTGGAACTACCGGTTCGCTTATTCATTCGCCTTGATTTACGTCGTCAGCACAACTCGAAACTTTGCCTCGCCACTTATCATGCGCGCATATGCTTCAGCAGCTTTTTCCAATGGATAAGTTTCGATCATGGCGCGCACCCCGCGCAGTGTGGCAAAGCGAGGGTGAGCGGGGGATGCCTTGCTTTTTTGTGCTTTCGGGAGCGCTCAATATTGTCATGACAAGGCTCTCCGGTGAGCACGTATTTGCGACACATCGTCCGGGGAACTTCTCCGGAGACATGGTCTTGATCTCAGGAACCGGTTCTCTGGCACGCGGACGGGTTGCCGAGCCGGGCGAGTTCCTCGAGGTGACCATAGATTGCTTGCGCTCGCTCATCGCGAAGGATGCAGAGCTCAGCGACATTTTCATGCGCGCTTTCATTCAGCGACGTCTCACCCTGATTGCGGAAGGCTTGGGTAATGTAATTATCCTCGGATCACGCTACTCAGCTAACACGCTGCGCTTGCGCGAGTTTCTCACCCGGAACGGACATCCACACACGTACATTGACCTTGACAGTGACACGGCCGCTCAGGAGATGCTCGATCGATTTAGCCTGAAGATCGACGAAATCCCTGTTGTAATCTGCGGTGGAAAAGCCATGCTGCGCAATCCCACCACCCAGCAGCTGGCTGGATGCCTGGGATTCGCGGGAACAGTCCATGAATCGCGCATTCGTGATGTCGCCATCGTTGGCGGCGGTCCGGCCGGGTTGGCGGCGGCAGTTTACGCAGCTTCTGAAGGCTTGGACACTGTCCATTTGGTTCCGAGCCATTTTCAGCTTCGGAAGTCAGTTCTTTCAGTAGCCGGTAATTCACTCGGCATTCAGAACGTGAATTTCAGCTCGCCGCTAGAGCGCTCGGGCAAATCGAAGGCTCTTAATTCCGGGGCGCCGCTCAGTTCAGTTTTGCTACGACGTCCTTCGGTCCGCAGGTCACCTATTCCGACGAGAGGCGACTCAATTCGAAGCCTGTTGCGCCATCAGTATCACCTGCTGAGCATATCCGTGTCTGTCACTAGATATAGCCGTTCAGCCGGATCAGTGGCGAACTGTTTCAGTTCCGGAGAGAAACCACCCAACGCAAAGAGTATGTAGCTGGGTTTGTTCCGCCAGCGTGCCTCTGGAAGACTGGCGACCTTCGCTTGTAAGACGCTCAGGTCGTTTAACCGTGTAACGCTCTCCGTGCGCCACTTGCACTCACCGAACAGAAATGTTCCGTCGTTGAGTTCGGCCATTAGGTCTATCTCCGTGCGGCCATTCCGGCTCCAGTATCGGGCCATCTGCCGAACGTTGAGGCCGAGGCGCTGTTGAGCGTTCCGCTGGAGCCATTGGCCACATATCTCTTCGAAAACTGACCAGCCCATGTATGCGGACAGTCGCGGGGCGACGTGTGCAGCGTATACCGTGGTCGGGTCGGAGAATTGCAGGGCGCTGGCCAACGGAGCAACGAAGCGATACCAGAAGGTCAGAAAGGGATCGGCAACACGATACAAGGCTCTGCGCTCGGAGGTTTCGCCGAACGGAAACTCGCGCCGAATCCACCCTAGATCCAGTAAAGTGCGCAGGGAGCCGGAAAGCGCACCGCGTTCCACACCGATCAACTGCTGAATGCCATTGAATTTCGTTTCGCCGCCGGCGATAGCGGCCAGGATGGCGTTGTACGGAGCCGGGTCGCGGATTTGTTCGCTGCCGAGTAGAAACCCCACTTCATTTTCCAGGATTGCTCGTGCCTGCATCAGTAGCGTAACAATCTCCTCGGCTGGAGGGCGCGACGTATCGACGAGTGCGTGGTAACGCGGCGTTCCGCCAAAGACACCATACATAAGCAGCTTCTCAACAGCCCCGTAAAGGGGGCTGTCTGCGTAGAAGGCTGCCACGTCCTCATAGTGAAGCGGATCGAGGTGGAAAATTCCTGCGTTGAATCGCCCGAACAGAGGCGCACTCTCCTCTCCGAGAGCTGCCATGGCGGAGAGCTGTGATCCGCAGAGGACGATGAATAGCGGAGAATGCACGGCTTCGCGATCCCACCATGCTTGCAGGACGGAAGGCAATTCCGGAGTCTGGTCCACCAAGTAGGGGAATTCATCGAGGATCAGCGCAAAACGCCCTGCGGCCTTCTTCCGTCCCTTCGTTTGCTGTGAGGCGTAGCGAAGAAGAGCGTTCCACGAAACAGCAATATCCTCGGCGGAGACTCCTTCGCTAGGAAGGGCTGCGATCAATTGCCGGGCGAGCGTGAGCCGCTGTGTAGCGGCAGTAGACTGCTCTGCTAGAAAGTAGCAGTGGGGCTTTTCGTGCTCCTCCCCGTCTGCGCCAGCCGTGAAGTAACGCTGCAAGAGGAATGTTTTGCCCAACCGCCTGCGTCCATACAGGAGCAGCATCTGCCCACCAACCCCGTGGCGCTTCCATGCGCGGTCCAAGGCTGCAAGTTCGAGCTTCCGGTC
>JBELAI010000273.1:0-6875 GCA_049508975.1 Occallatibacter sp.
ATTCCAATCATCTTTGTTACCGGATACGGTGACATCCCGATGAGCGTCAAAGCCATGAAGGGCGGAGCCGTTGAATTCCTCACCAAGCCGTACCGTGATCAGGATCTGCTGGACGCCATCCGCGTGGCACTGGAGCGGGACGTTACCCGCCGTCAACAGGAGATCGAGGTAAAGGAGCTTCGTCAGCGATTCGAATTGCTGAGCCAGCGCGAACAGGAGGTGATCTCGCTGGTCGTTTCCGGAATGCTCAATAAGCAAATCGCCAGTCAACTCGGAACCGCCGAGAATACTGTAAAAGTTCATCGAAGTCGGGCGATGGAAAAGATGCAAGCCCAATCTCTTGCCGATCTAATAAGGATGATCGAGAGGCTCAAAATCCCTTCAAGAGCTGTTTTGTAAACGAAAGCATTACAGAAATTCCACTTTCTGCGACGTGGAGTCCACCAACGCCCAATAGATTCTTGCTCTCACAGGCAATAGGCTTTGAGTAGGGGGAATTGAAAGTGGCAAGAGGTCTAATCTCGATAGTCGACGACGATGAGTCCATCAGGAGGTCTACAAAACTACTCATCGAGTCCTTTGGTCTCCGAGCGGCAGTCTTTGAATCCGCGGAGAGTTACCTCAACTCCGGCCAACTCCGCGATACCGCGTGCCTCGTTGTCGACATACGAATGCCGGGTATGAACGGATTGGAGCTTCAAAGCCGTCTCGCCTCCACAGGCTCGAATGTCCCAATCGTTTTCATTACGGTGTATGACGACGAAGAATCCCGCGGGCGAGCGATGCGCGCTGGGGCTGTTGCTTTCCTGGGCAAGCCATTCCACGACGAACAACTGTTGCAAACCATTCACTCTGCCTTGCAAAATGAACCAAGGCTCCCGAAACTCATCTCGATAGTCGACGATGACGAGTCCATCCGTAGAACGACCATGCTGCTTATCGAGTCCTTCGGATTTCAAGCGGCGGTCTTCGAGTCCGCCGAGAACTTTCTGAAAAGCGACAACCTGAAAAAAGCATCGTGCCTCATAGTTGACTTGCAGATGCCTGGCATGGACGGCCTGCAGCTTCAAAGCCACCTCGCTGCATTGGGTAACAGCATTCCAATTATCTTCATCACCGCTCACGAGAGCCAAGAGTCTCGGCGTCGAGCACTGCAAGCCGGCGCTGTTGCATTCCTCGGCAAGCCCTTCAGCGAGGAACAATTACTCCAAACCATTCATTCGGCACTAAGGATCGACGGCGGCAGAGAGAATAAGTGACCGCCAGGCGGAAAGCACCGAACCTCTACCCCCTAAGGCGTTCGGAGCTCAAATGATTTTACCTGAGACCAACTTCCCCGGAGGTCTAGTATGGAGCTCTTCGACAAGGCTTCGTCATTTGAAAAGCGAACTGCTGCGCGCAAATTCGAACACATCATCGGCAACAGTTCGGCCCTGGAATCTGTTCTCGCTGAGGTTGAACGAGTCGCACCAACTGACTCCACCGTTCTGGTGCTCGGAGAGACGGGCACCGGCAAGGAGTTGATTGCTCGCGCCATCCACGATATGAGTTATCGTCGCGGCCGCCCGCTCATAAAGCTGAATTGCGCCGCCCTTCCATTCGACTTGTTGGAAACCGAATTATTTGGCCACGAAAAGGGAGCTTTCACCGGAGCTTGCGACCAGAAGATTGGCCGTTTCGAGATGGCCGACACCGGAACGCTCTTTCTCGATGAAATTGGCGATATTCCTTTGGCTCTGCAGCCCAAGCTATTGCGTGTCCTGCAGGAACAGGAGTTCGAGCGTCTGGGGAGTGGCAAAACGCATCGCGTCAATGTCCGTCTCATTGCAGCCACGCATCGAAATCTGGCGGACATGGTCAGCCGGATGGAATTTCGCAGCGATCTGTTTTACCGCCTCAACGTGTTCCCCATCGAGTTGCCGCCATTACGAGAGCGCAAAGAGGACATTCTGCAACTGGTGTGGCACTTTGTCGAGATCTATGCGCAGCGAATGCACAAACGGATCGACCGCTTGCCACAGGAGACACTCGCTGCATTCCACTCCCATTCCTGGCCGGGAAACATTCGAGAACTTCAGAATATTGTCGAGCGAGCTGTGATTATGTCGAACGACGGAGAGCTTCCAAATCCACTCCCAGCATCGTGCAGAAATTCGTGCTCGGCCATCAGCTTAAGTCTAACGCCGACCCAGGCCCCGGCACTCAACCGCGCAACCAGCTCGAATCCTGAAGCAGCGTCTTTTTCGTTGGGAACCTTAAGAGATTCCCAAAGAGATATGATCCTGCAGGCCTTACATGCCTCAGGATGGATCATCGGAGGCCCCCGAGGGGCGGCCGCACAACTCGGTCTAAAGCGAACCACTCTGATTGCGAAGATGAGAAGTTTTGGAATCTCGCGACCAGAGCCCCAGTTCCACCTGAGTCAGGTTTCCTGAGGCTCGAACAATGAACAGCGCGAGCAATTAACCGTCGAGAAGCCGAAGGGTGTCCAGAGAATCCGATCAGGCCGCTTTGATCTTGACCCTGACATTAGGTTCAAGCCAGGCATCTCGACGATGCCAGTGAAGCGTCCACTCTACCTCACTGCTACCGGGTGTGGGCGCGATGTCCGCGCTGTGGCCTGCGCAGCCCAACGCGCGGCTAGCCGTCGCTTGTTTTGTCTGCCAGCCGTTGTCAGTCCAAACCACATCGAATTCATCGGTGTCGAGGATGCGGAGCGTTTTGCCGGCGTCCAGGATTTGGATGGGCCGGTGGCGGGTGTGGATTTCGAGATCGTGCCGCACGCGCTTGCGCCCCTCGGGTTCGCAGTAGCGCTGGTAGACGGGATCAACCCGATCGAAGACCTTGCCGTCAAGCGCCGAGCGCAGCAGCTTGAGGTACTCGGCATGCGCCCACACCAGCGGCATAGCCGAACCCGCGGGCCGGCCCGCGGACTCGCGGCCCTCCGGCCGGGCAGGATCGTCCCACACCTGCTCCGGAATCATTTGGCCGCGGCTGGCGTAGCCCTCATAGGTCGCGATCAGAGGAGCGATGTCGTGTCCGGCAGCCAGTTCAAAGTGTGCGCGCTCGCCGGTCAAAAGCGGCCAAACGTGACCCTGTCCCCACCCCTCGAACGGACCCCCATCAGGCCGGTCGCCATATCCATCCCAGTTATAGCGCAGCCAGCCAGGCCCCTGAGGAAGATCGCGCTTGATTGCCGCATCCACAACCTTGAGCGAGTCCACCATTAGCGGGTCATCGGCACGCCGCACGCCGTAGCGAACCAGTTCCAGAAATCCCGCGTCGACAATCTCCCGCGCTTCAAACTCGTAGCGCGTGCCAGGTGGACGGTTGGCCAGGTGGATGATCTCACTCCCGCAACCATTGTGCGCGTAGGCCTCCTCACACTCCGGCGGCCGGATGCGCATGTAGTGGCGCTTCACGTCCGGATGCAGCATACCATCCTTGGTCACAGTCCAGTCTTCAAGATGCCCTTCAATCCAGTCGGCAAATTCTTCAAGGAACGTGGCCAGTTCCTGCGAGTTACGGGCACGCATCATCTCTGCCGCACAGATGAGCCCCGCAATCACCGCCGCCAATGTGGACGGTGAATAGCCGGCGCCTTCTTCCCATCTCTCCTGTTGCGTAATCGGCGCCTGCTGCACCATGCACCCGGCCGCCCGATCCACAAAGGGGAAGATATCCAACTCTTCCAGTCCCCTGGCCTTCCACAACCGCCAGGCAAGAATGAGCGGAAACGCCACCTCGTCGAGTTGTTTGCCTCGCCAGTAAGGAGTTCCGTCAATCCAGAAATTCTGCGCAAAGCCGCCGTCGGGCTGTTGGGTGCAGGCCAGGTATACCAAAGCGCGCCGCGCCGTCTCGGTACGGCCGCAGGCCAGCAGGGCCGTGGCGGTCTGCACCATGTCGCGGGTCCACACCAGGTGGTAGCCGCCCATATCGTCGTCGCCGTGAGCCTGCCCCCAGGGAATGGACGCCGAAGCCACAAACGCGCCGGAGAAAGTCTTGTCCTCGTGCGCCAACAGCACATTGTGGCTCACCCTCATCAGCTTGCCGCCGTCGCGCGCATGCACCGCAAGCCACTCGGGATTCTCCGCCCTCTGCCACTGCTCTATAAAGCGATTGCGCGAATCCTCGAAGGGTGTTGTCAGAGCGCCAATTGTCTGCTGCGCCGCGGTGTGATGTCCTTGTCCGATCCCGATTGCCAGCGTGAAATCGACATAGGTGTTTTCTCCCTCCGGATCGCTCTTCATCAGGCGTGGAAGATCGATCTCGCCCATCACGGCGACATTGCCTCCTCTAGCCAAGCCAAACTCCCAATCCATTCGGAAGTTATCCATCAGATCGTGCCAGCCGTCGCTGGCGCCCACAAAGCCGCAGCCCACGCGCGCAAACCCGTGGCTGGCAGCCATCGCCAGCGACCACTCGTTCTTCCACGCCATGAGCGCTTTGTGACCCGCAAAGTCCACCGCCCGCGCCGAGTTCCCTGCGCCGCCGCCATCGAGACGCGGCGCCAGCAGCGCATACACTTTCAGCCGCGGCAGCAGCTCCGGGTTTGCTTCGAGCCGCACCCGCTGCAACACCACCGCGTGATGCGGGTCGCAGATGATCTCCTTCGTCAAGCTGTAACGGCCTTCCGGATCGCGATTTACATACCGGACACCCAGGGTCTCCTGATGGATGTACTCAAAGGTCGAAACCAGGTCGCGCTTCTCTTCGTGCGCAAACGTCTCCCCATCGGTGATGAGGAACTCCATGTCTCGCACCTGCGCGCGGTCGATCGTAGGATGGTAGATCTCGTTGAGGATGCCGTGCGAGCAGGTGAACCAGATGCGGCTTGACCCCGCATAGGCTGTGCACACCGTGTCCTTCTGACTCGAAGTCCATCGAGGCTCGGTACCGGGAGCTCCAAAAGCCTCGCCTTGCTGGTCAAGCCAACGATATATGGGTTGGTTGCTCATCGATTCACGCTTTCATTCAGTTCTCGGCGTCCGCGGCAATCGTCGCCGCGCCGCCTGGCGGCACAAAGTTCTATACGGGAGATGCACTTCGCAAGGAATCGGATCGTCAGCAAGGCTGCGCAGTTGCGCTACGATTTGCCGGATCTGTCATGATCGGGATTTGCCATCCTCCATCCGGTGAAACAGTCTGCTCTACCTCACTCGGGCCCCAGGTTCCTGGCTCGTAATCGTAGATGGGTGTCTCGGTTCTCAGGGCTGGATCGACAATTCTCCAGGCCTCCTCTACATAATCCTGGCGCGCAAACAGCATGGAGTCTCCCGCCATGGCATCGCCCAACACGCGCTCGTATGCATCCATTTCGTCAGGGCACGGAAAGCGGCTGGCCTCGATCTCGACGTGCTCGCCCTTCAATATGTCGCCGGGAGCCATGACGGTCGTGCCAATGGCAATTGTCATCTCAGGACTGATCCGGAACCGCAAGTGATTCTGAGACAAACCGCTTGCTTCAATGATCGTTGGGGGCTTTCGAAACCTGGCAACGACCTCGGTGCAGGTCACAGGCAGGCACTTTCCAGCGCGGATATAAAATGGCACGCCCTTCCAGCGCCAGGAATCGACCTCCAGCCGCAAGGCGGCAAAAGTTTCCGTATTTGAATCGGCGCGGACTCCACCCTCCTGACGATAGCTGCGGAACTGCCCTCGAATCAGATTTTTAGCGTCCAGGGGCCGAATCGCCTTCAGCACTTTCACTTTCTCATCGCGGATGGTGTCGCTGTCCCTGCGAACCGGGGGCTCCATGGTGAGATTGGACAGGACCTGGAACAGGTGGTTCTGGATCACGTCGCGGATGGTGCCGGTTTGGTCGTAGAACGCGCCGCGTCCCTGCACCCCGAAATCCTCGGCCATCGTGATTTGCACGCTCTCAATGTAGTTGCGATTCCAGAACGGTTCCATGAACGCATTGGCGAACCGGAAGATGACCACATTGTTCACTGGGCGCTTTCCAAGATAGTGGTCAATACGAAAAATCTCCGATTCAGCGAACGCTGCATGCAGGATCCGGTTGAGCTCCCGCGCGGAGCTCAGGTCGTGCCCGAAGGGCTTTTCGACCACAACCCGACCGCCTTCGGCGGAACCCGATTTCGCCAATTGTTCCACTACCGACCCAAACAGAACAGGCGGAATAGCCAAGTAATGCGCTGGCCGCTGTGCGCCGTTTAGTTCCTTGCGGATTGCCTGGAAAGTCGATTCATCCCCATAATCCCCGTCGACGTAACGCAATAAGCTGGAAAGCTTGTCGAATGCCGCAGCATCGAATTCACCGTGTTTCCCAATGCTGCTTCGGGCGCGTGCCCGCAGCTGTTCCAGGTTCCAGCCGGCTTTAGCGACCCCGATTACCGGCACGTCGAGACTGCCGCGCTTCACCATGGCCTGGAGCGCGGGAAAAATCTTCTTGTAGGCCAGGTCGCCAGTGGCCCCGAAGAAGACCAGCGCGTCCGATTTGAATTCGCTCATCGCGGATTACCTCATTTTCTCGCAAGCTTATTTGCCGGCGACCTTTTCCAGGTGGCCGCCAAAACCAAAGCGCATCGCGGAGAGGAGCTTGTCCTGATAATCCGCCTCACCGCGCGACGTGAATCGCTCGTAAAGCGCCGCGGAGAGAACGGGAACTGGCACAGCCTCGTCGATAGCGGCCTTGATCGTCCACCGGCCCTCTCCTGAGTCCGAAACCCGCCCGGTGTATTCCGAGAGTGCGGGATCTTTCACCAGGCCGGCCGCCGCCAGGTCCAGCAGCCACGACGCGACTACGCTGCCGCGCCGCCACACCTCGGCAATGTCACGCAGATCGAGATCGTATTGATAGTGCTCGGGGTCTCGAAGCGGGGTAGTCTCCGCGTCAACCACATCCCGCCGCT
>JBELAI010000274.1:0-6823 GCA_049508975.1 Occallatibacter sp.
AGTCAGCGCGGGCAGCTGGTATCGGCAGACTATTGTGGTGGACAAAGAATTACCCGTGGAAGTCGTTGCGAACGCAGCGGCGCTTTCAAGCGGCATCACCGGCGCCGGGCACGTAATTGTCAACGGCATCCTCTTCGATACCGGCAAGGCAGATGTGAAGCCGGAATCCGACGCCGCCTTGAAGGAAGTTACGAAGCTGCTCAAGGGGCATCCCGCAATGAAGGTTTATGTCGTGGGACACACGGACAATGTCGGCGGACTTGCGGCTAACATGGACTTGTCCAAGCGGCGCGCAGCCTCAGTGGTGCAGTTGCTAACCACCAAGTACGGTATCTCCGCGGCGCAGCTTCAGTCTTATGGGGATGGCCCTTATGCGCCTGTCGCCTCCAACGACTCGGAGGACGGCCGAAGCCTCAATCGCCGCGTGGAGCTCGTCAAGCAATAGTGATTCAATCCAAGGCTAATTCATCGGGAAGGGCCGCCGATGCGCGGCCTTTCGCATTTCGGGCATTCAGCGATATAAATAGTCTAAGTCGCCGGTGACCAAACAATGACATTTGGGCCGCGTCTCAGGTTGTAGACTGCACTGGGAAGATGTTTTGTTCCCCGAGATAAGCTGAAATGACAACGGCATTCATTAACCGGATCGCGACAGCAGTTCCACAACACGATGTGCACCAGGCTTTCATCGATTTCGCTACGGGATTGCTTCCCGAAGGCACGGTGCGCAATCTCTTTCGCCGCATGGCGCGGTTGTCCGGCATCGAGCATAGATACTCGTTCGTCAATCCCATTCCCACGCAGGATGGCGTCTGGAAGGATGCCGAACAGATCTATGAAGCGGGGAGCTTCCCTGTAACTGCCCGGCGGATGAAGTTCTTTGAGAGCTTTGCACCCCAACTGGCGCGGGGCACACTCGACAAACTCGCGCTCACCGAAGAGGAACGCCGCTCTGTTACACACGTGATCGTAACTTCCTGCACAGGGCTTTATGCACCGGGGCTGGACTTTGAAGTTGTCAATCACCTCGGCCTCGACCCCACTGTGGAACGCACCATGATTGGATTCATGGGCTGTTATGCCGGCATCAATGCGCTCAAGTCGGCACATCATATTGTCCGCTCTGTTCCCGAAGCACGTGTGCTTATTTTGAATCTCGAGTTATGCTCGCTGCATTTTCAGGAGACCCATGAGCTAGAGCAGGTGCTCTCATTCCTGGTCTTCGCGGATGGCTGCGCCGCATCGCTTGTAAGTGCTGAACCCGAGGGCCTGGGCATTGGCAGCTTTCTCGCGATAAGCATTCCACAGACAAGTCACCTGATCACGTGGCGGATCGGCGAGCTCGGCTTCGACATGCACTTATCCGGGCAGGTACCCGGCGAAATCGGGGGCGCTCTGAAGCAGATGGGCACTCAGGTGACGCGCGGCGCCGATCCCCAGGCCATCGATCTCTGGGCAGTCCATCCCGGTGGACGATCCATCCTTGACGCAGTGGAAAAAGGCCTGGCGTTGCCTGCAGACGCGCTCTCTTCTTCAAGAAGTGTGCTGGCGCAATACGGCAACATGTCTTCGGCCACTGTGATGTTTGTGCTCCAGCAGATCATCGAGCGCGCACAGAGTGGCCAGCAAGGTTGCGCAATGTCGTTCGGGCCGGGATTAACAGCCGAGACCATGCTCTTTCATGCAGCATAGCCGGCCGGATTTCAGCCAGCGCTCTCAGCTCACTGAATTGATGGATGAGCCGTGCAGTCGCGAGCTTCTGCGCGCCTGCCTTCGCGATATTGCTCGCGCAAATCGGTGGACGCTTGCTTATCGGCCGCTGCTCTGGTGGCTCGATGAGATGGTTGGGGACTTGCCACAATTCGATGAGCCGTTGCGCATTCTGGACGTGGGGTGCGGCTATGGAGATGGGCTGAGGCGCATCGAGAAGTGGGCCAAGGCGCGCGGGCTTGCGGCGGAACTTACGGGGCTGGATCTGAACCCGGACGCAACGGCCATTGCCGCTGAAGCCAGTCCGGCGTCGAGCGGAATTCAGTGGGTGACTGGGGATATACTCACATACTCCCCGGCGCAGAGGCCGCATCTTGTGGTCAGTTCCCTCTTTGCACACCATCTTACGAATGAGCAGATCATCGAGTTTCTGCGATGGATGGAAGAGCATGCTCAGTTAGGCTGGTTTATTAACGATCTTTCGCGCGCACCGATCCCTTATCATGCTTTTCGAGCATTCTCGAAGGCGATGCGGCTGCATCATTTTGTGCAATACGATGGCCCGGTCTCCGTTGCGCGTGCCTTTGTGCGTTCCGATTGGGAGAGCCTGTGCGCGTCTGCCGGGCTTCGCGAGGGCGCAGCACAGATTCATGCATTCAAGCCCGCGAGGCTCTGTGTTGCGCGGAGAAAGACGCCGTGAAATCCCTGGCAAAGACCGCAAATCATCTTGTAATCGGAGGCGGTCTTGCGGGCGCCATGGTCGCATTGCGTCTTGCATCTGCTGGTCGCGAGGTTACGCTGCTGGAGCGCGAGCGGACGGCTCATCATAAAGTCTGCGGAGAGTTTCTCAGCCGCGAGGCCGTCGAATATCTAGAACTAGCCGGTATTTATCCAGTTGAGCTCGGCGCGGCAACGATACGATTCGTGCGCCTTTCCTCAAAGAGGCGGGTGGTTCAGACTGCGCTGCCGTTCACGGCGCTGTCATTGTCCCGATCCGTTCTGGATGAGGCTCTGCTCGCACGCGCGGCGCAGTTGGGATGCAATGTTCAACGCGGAGCCTTTGTTGAAAGCCTGGCATTACGCGGCGGCCTTTGGCGGGCGCAACTTCGCGGCGATGAAGCCTGGTCTGCTCCAACAGTATTTCTCGCCAACGGGAAGCACGATCTGCGGGGGTTTGAACGAAAGGCTGGCGCGCATGGCGATCTGGTCGGCTTCAAACTGCACTGGCGTCTGACCTCGTCGCAGACTGAAGCGCTGCGGGAATTCATGGAGCTGTATCTTTTTCGAGGCGGATACGGAGGCATTTCTCTGGTTGAAAACGATGTGGCCACGTTTTGCCTGGTGGTGCGTCGTTCCGTACTGCGGAAGCTTGGTGGTTGGCCGGAGTTGTTGGCCGCTATTCAGGATGAAAACCGGCTTGTTGCGCAAAGGCTCGAAGGTGCGACAGCCCTGTGGGAACGGCCACTTGCGGTTTCATCGATTCCATATGGGTACCTGGCCGGACGACCTTCAGGCCTGTGGTCTGTGGGGGACCAGGCTGCGGTGATTCCGTCGTTCACGGGAGATGGAATGTCGATTGCATTGCACAGCGCTACCCTTGCGGCGCAGATGTACCTGGCTGGCGAGAGCGCCGATCGTTTTCACGAAATGCTTCACGCGCATCTGAACCGGGGCATGCGCATGGCAACGGTGCTGTCGCGCGGAATGATAAGCAGCGTTGGACGAGGACTTGCTCCGATTTTCCTATCGTTTTTGCCGAGTGCGCTCAACTGGATTGCGAAGTCGACAAGGATTCCGGAGAAGGCGCTGCGTCACGCGGATTTGTAAGGGCAAAGGGTACTGAGCAGCGGCCCAATAAATCGACTCACTTTTTTACAAACTCGATAACTCCGGGAACTGGGTGCCCCTGGTCTCGATTCTGAGACCAGGGAGACCACCAACCCCTGGAAGCATAGCTACGGTAAAATACCTCTGCGTTTGTTCCGTTTCACTGCTTCACGAATTCGATTACTTTGGGGGCCATTTGTGCGGCGCACTTGCCGGGCGCGAGATGGCCGCAACCGGGGATTACGTGAAATTCGGACTGCGGAAGCAATTGATGCAGCATCTCCCCCTGAGTTACAGGAGTGATTTTATCCTCGCCACCCCACAAAATCAGGACAGGCATTTTCAATTGAGGCAGCAACTTGTCGGTTGCATCGCGCCCGGTAAGCATGGTGGCAAGCGCACGATGAATGATCCATGCCCTGTCATCCGAAACGCGCAGAATATCGCGAGCGACAAATCCAGGAACCTTGGGCGGATGGGGCATCAGCAGATCTACCAGCTGATCCACTTGTTCCGCGGAATTTGGCGTAAACAAGTTAAGATCCCACTTGGGCAGCACGAATAGTCCTGCCGAATCGAAGAGCATCAAACGCCTGACCCGCTGTGGATGATCCGCCGCCACATGCTGGACAATTGCGCCCCCCATGGACCAGCCGCCCAGATCCACCTGCTTCAGTCCGAGCGCGTCGAGAAAATCGACAACCACGCCCGTCTCATCGTGGACGGAATATGAAAAATCGGCCGGCTTCTCGCTTCGTCCATAGCCGATCAAATCCGGCAAATAAACGCGAAAGCCAGCCTTGGCGAGGTAGGGCGCCAGATCGCGCCAATCCTCGGCTCGCCCGCCAAGACCATGCACGAGCACGACAACCTGTCCGTCGGCAGGCCCTTCGACTTCGTAATGAAGACGATGGCCGCCAACCGATGTCTCGCGGTTCTCGACGCCGGCAAGAGTATCGCGCAGGTACATGGATTCGTCGTAGTAGCTAAGCGGGCGCCTCCAGAATCCTATGCAGGCAACCAGTAATAGCAATCCAAAAGTCAACAATAATTTCTTGCCCAATCTCAGCTTTCCTCAACTTTCAATTGCATTTTTTGCGCTGCCTGCCAACCGGCCTCAATCACCCGAACGGTGATGGGATCAAGCTTCAGCGCACTATGGCTATTCCATTCGGATCGTTCTACCCAGCGGACTGCATCGGCGTCGGAGGCCGCCTTCAATTCACCGCGCACAACGCGGCAGAGGTAATCTGCAATTATATAATGGAATCGGATACGCTCACCGTCGCGATGAATGCGGTCAAGAAGTTCGATCAGTTGCAACGGTTCCACGGTCAGACCCGTCTCTTCCGTGATTTCGCGGATCACCCCTGCTTCCAACGACTCGCCTAGTTCGAGCATGCCACCGGGAAGGGACCAATGACCCTTGAGAGGCTCGCGTCCGCGCCGCACCAGTAGCACGCGGCCCTTGTCGACCACCACCGCGCCCACTCCAACCAATGGCGTCTCGGGATACTCGCGCTGCATCTGCCCTCCCTTCGTTTCCGTGCTCTATTTACAATAGAGCTTCTTGCACCGCTCTTTGCAACCGCTTGATCTTCAGGAGGTTGGGGCACACGGGTCTGGCTCTTGCACCCTTTGGATGCGCGTTATCATCGAAAACAGCTGGGGAATGAGATGTCTGAATTCACGCTTAGGATCGACAACATGCATTGCGGCTCCTGTATTCGCCGTGTCAGCCAGGCTTTGGCCGCCACTGGCCGGCTGCAGGTTAAGGAGGTTCGGGTGGGCGCCGCACGCCTCAGCTTCACTGAGAACACTGCGCCGGTCGAAATTGCCGTGGCCGCCCTCGCCAAAGCAGGCTACCCAGCGCGATTGGAAGAATAGGTGAACGCTACGGAATCCCTTACGCTCCCGGTTCTCGGCATGACGTGCGCATCCTGCCAGCACCATGTGGAAGAAGCTCTCACCTTGGCAAATGGGGTCCAGTCTGTCCATGTCGATCTGATGTCCAATCGTGCCACTTTAGTCTTCGACCCAACTTCCACAACACCCGCAAAGCTGGTTGAGGTTATTCGAGGCGCCGGCTATGATGCAGTGCTGCCCCGCACCGACTCAGGATCCGCGCAACCGTCTGCGAACGGTGCACCCTCTGTTGAAGCGTCGCGCAAAGCATGGGTCACGCTGGCAGCGGGCGCTGCGGCGATGGTCCTGGCGATGCCTCTCGCTTCCGATATGGGATCGCTCGACCATTGGCTGATGGACATGGCTCCATGGCTCTATGCCATTCCGCCGGCGTTTCTGCGCTGGTCCCTTCTGGTTTTGACGGCAGCCATCGTGGTGTGGGCCGGGCGCGGCATCTACGAGAATGCGTGGCGCGCCCTGCGGCACGGCGCCACCAACATGAATACACTGGTAAGCCTCGGGACAACCGTGGCCTTTGTCTGGTCCGCCTATGCAACAGTTTTGCCGGCCGACGGCCGCCAGGTTTACTTTGACGCGGTCCTGCTGATTGTCGGCTTTCTGCTGCTGGGAAAGGCTCTCGAAGCGGGGGCCAAGCGCCGTGCCCTGGCGGCTCTTGACTCGCTTGCAAGGCTGCGTCCGGTTACGGCGAGGCGCGTACTCGATGGTATCCAGGCTGTTGTCCCGCTCGATGAGATTCGACTCGGTGACAGCGTGCTCGTTCTTCCCGGCGAACGCTTTCCGGTCGATGCTGTCATCCTTGAAGGCCGCACTTCGGTCGACGAATCCATGCTTACCGGGGAGCCGACTCCGCTGCCGCGCGAACCGGGCGGACGCGTGCTGGCAGGTTCTCTCAACTACGACGGATCTGTCACCTGCCGGGCGGAGTCTCTTGGCGAGGCCACGGTGCTGGCCCAGATTACGCGCATGGTGCAGCAAGCGCAGTCTTCTCGTGCACCTATGGAGAGATTGGCCGATCGAGCCAGTGCGATCTTTGTCCCCATCGTGCTAGGTCTGGCCGCCATCACCTTTGTGATTTGGCTTTTCGCGGCGCACTCGCTAGCCATGGCACTCGCAAACACCGTCGCCGTTCTGGTTGTCGCATGCCCCTGCGCCATGGGCCTGGCCGTGCCTGCCGCGCTCACTGTCGCTGTTGGCCGCGGTGCGCAGATCGGAGTGCTGTTTAAAGGCGGAGAGGCTCTGGAGCGCCTCGCTCACCTGGATGCCGTTGTTCTGGACAAGACCGGCACCATCACCGTGGGAAGGCCGGTGCTGGCCGGCGTCCGCTCGCTGACTCCGCGGTTGGCAAACGATTTGCTCCGCA
>JBELAI010000275.1:0-10777 GCA_049508975.1 Occallatibacter sp.
GGGCTTCCTGTCAAAGCGCTCTTCTTGCTGGCTGAACGGCTGGACCTTCGTCAGGCCGAGATTTCGGAAAAGATTGGAATTCCGCAGCGTACTCTGACTCGGCGGCTTACGCAACACTCGCGGCTGACGCCGGCTGAATCTGACCGGACTGTGCGGTTGGCGCAGGTCTATGCCACGGCGGCCGAGACGCTGGGAGACGGGGACAAGGCTGCGCAATGGTTGAAGACACCCAATCGGGCGCTGCGCGGAGGGCGTCCGCTTGACCAGTTGGATACCGACCCTGGAGTGCGCGAAGTGGAAGACATTCTTGGGCGCATCTCGTACGGCGTTTATAGCTGATGCCAATTGGATGCGTTGAATGAAGGTCTGGCGGATTTGCCGTGCGCCTTACGCGGCTGAGGCGTTTTCAGGCGAGGGCGCGCGGCGCTACGGTGGGCGCTGGAATTCGCGCGGCGTGCCCATGGTGTATACCTCCACTTCGCTTTCGCTGGCGGCTATCGAGTTGTTTGTGCATCTGGAGCCGGCTCAGTTGCCCGAGGACCTGGTTTATCTTTCTGCGACTCTGCCGGAGGGGGAACCGGGGCGCACTCTCGATTCAGCCGAACTTCCAGCCGATTGGTGGGCGGATGGCGCCACGCCGGGAGCGCTTACAACGCGGCAAATGGGCGATGCTTGGATAAGTGCCCGTTCTTCGCTGGCAATGATGGTGCCTTCGGTTCCGATCCGCGCGGAATGGAATGTGCTTGTGAATCCGCTGCATCCGCGGATGAGAGAAGTGCAGATTGGGGCGCCTCAGCCGTTTGTCTTCGATGCGCGGATGTTCCAGCAGGGGCAGCCGTAGCGGGTTTATTACAAGACTTGCTCCTCTTCCATGTCGGGCTCGGTCCAGAGCAGGATGGCTTGGGGGGGGCAGAGTCAGGAACAAGATATACCCGATCTGCAATAAGTAATAGACAATG
Source organism: Occallatibacter sp. (assembly GCA_049508975.1). Classification (GTDB taxonomy): domain Bacteria; phylum Acidobacteriota; class Terriglobia; order Terriglobales; family Acidobacteriaceae; genus Telmatobacter. Next base: position 960 of record JBELAI010000275.1, read on the forward strand.
CGGTTCACAACATTTGAAGTGAGCCACAGGCTCTCAATGCCGCTCGAAAAGCTGTTGTTGCAGAATTCGAGGAGGAACCCGACACAAGCCACGGCGCCAAGAATCCTATACGCAATGGTGTGAGCGTAGTCGCGTCGGCGCAGCGAGCGTTCATCAGTACGGAGTTCGGGATCATCATCGACGATTGTCTTGCGACTGGAGAATGGCTCAACCAAACCAGCCATTCCAAACATATTGTTGCTGCCAGCAAAATGTCCTCCAAGCAAAGGTCCAACGAGAATAGTGAACCAGACAGTCAATGACCCACCACCCTTATGAGATCCCATTAGCCAATTCGCAACTAGGAGCACACCGAAAATCCCGTAAAACAGGATTACCAAACGTCGGCGGCGAATCTGCGATGCCATGCTGAAACGCTTCCCGAATAGAACAAGTTCAGTCTTCATCTTTCGACCTCCAAGTCGGGCTCGGTCCAAAGCAGGATGGCTTGCGGCAGGGTGACGTAGAGAATCCCTCCGGCAACGAGCACCGCGTAGGGGAGTTGGTCGAAGAAGGCGCGGAGATCGGGGCTTGCGAAAGTCACCACCGGAACGAGCCCTCGCACCCCGAAGGCGAAAAGCGCGGTCACCAGCACCCACGCAAGGGGACGGTAAGCCGTGTAGAACGCATGGTCGCGGCGATGCTCTTCCCGCTCGTCGCCGGGCTCGTAGCCGGTTCCGGCCAGCGCGGCGAGAACTAGGAGCGAAAGGAATCCGATGACGATCGCAATCGGCGTCACAGTGCGGGTCTGAAAGAACCAAGCGATCTCTGTGGCCGCAAAACCCGCGTAGACAAGCGCCACCAGCCAGCGGCGGCTCTGGCGCGATGCAAAGCTGATGCGCGCACCGAGGAAATCAAAGTTGGTTTTCATTGGGGCTCCTTTACTGCGGGTCGCATTGCGGCGTTTCCGTAGACCTGCTGGCTGAGTGGCTGAAATGGCTGCTTTGAAAAGATGGCTTCTACTGGTAGTCCGAAAAACTCACCCAGAGACAGGGCAAGCTTGAGGCTGGGGCCATAGTCGCCGCGCTCGAGAAAGCCGATGGTCTGGTAGTTGACATCCATGGCGTCGGCCAGTTCCTGGCGGCTGATGCCGCGCTCGGCGCGCAGGACGGCTATGCGGTTGTATAGGTAGTTGACATCCATGGCGTCGGCCAGTTCCTGGCGGCTGATGCCGCGCTCGGCGCGCAGGACGGCTATGCGGTTGTATAGGCCGCTTTCTCCGGGACCTTTCTGGAGTTCGCTGTTCATATCCCAAATATATTGTTATGTAATTCAAACATATTGTCAAGCAGGGAAATACTGCCTTATGGGTGTGCAGATGGAAGTCGAGGTTGTTTCGCATCTGAAGATAACGACGTCGCAAACATGGGCGCACCCTCATGCTGCCCCTACGGGGCGCGCGGAATTTGTGGTGGACGTGACCCAGGATTCCGTTCGCTGCGGCGAACTCCATCATGGGCTATTATCGACGGGTCCCTCCGGGACCAGGGTCAGTGCTCCGACTATTGTCCATGCTCCGACCCGGTCAGTGCTCCGATCCGGTCTGCGCCCCGACCCGGTCTATGCTCAGACCTTGGTCTTTGCTTCGACTAAGGTGCGAGACCGGGGGCACCCAGCTTAGGTGGAGAGCGCAAAAGCGCGGGCGGATTCGAGGAGCTTGGCTACCGACTCCTTGGAGCAGGATTCGGTGTAGATGCGCAGCAGGGGTTCGGTGCCACTGGCGCGGAGAAGGAGCCAAGTTTCGGCGGCGTTGGGCTTGGTGGCGGCTTCGGGGTTGTCGAGGTAGAACTTTACGCCGTCGAGGTTCTCCTGGCGGAGGATCTTCATGCCGGCAAAGACGGGGTCGCCGGTTTTGAGCGCGCGGGCGCGGGCGATTGCGCCGTTCTTCACGTCGTCGGGAATGGTGAGGTCGATGCGGCCGTATTGATGCTCGCCGTACTCGGCCTGGAGATCGGCGACCAACTGGCCCAGCGTTTTGCCTTCCTGGGCCATTACGTTGGCCAGCATCAGGGCGTTGAGCAGGCCGTCGCGTTCCGGGAGGTGACGCTGGAAGCCGATGCCGCCCGACTCTTCGCCGCCCATGACGATTTCGCGCTCCAGCATCAGGTCACAGACAAACTTGAAGCCGATGCCGTGCTCGATCAACTCGCGGCCATGCTTCTTGCAGATGCGGTCGAGCATTTTGGTGGTGTTGAAGGCGCGGGTAACGGCTCCGGGCCAGCCCTTGCGCTTGAGCACCCAACTGAGCAGGACGGAGAAAATCTTGTGCGGGTCGACGAAATTGCCGTGCTCGTCTGTGGCGCCGATGCGGTCGGCGTCGCCGTCGGTGCAGAGGCCGGCCTGGCAGTTGTTGGCCACGGTTGCCTCGCCGAGCGCGCGGATGTGCGGCTCGATGGGCTCGGGGTTGATGCCGGGGAAGAGCGGGTCGACGTTGCCGCGAATCTGCACATGGGCGACGTCGATGCGGGTGAAGATGTCGGCGATGATGGTGCGGCCTGCACCATACATGGAGTCGATGCAGAACTTCATACCTGATTTGGAGATCAGGTCGAGGTCGGCAAAGCTTTCGATGGCGGCTAGATAGGACGGCAGGAAATCGACCATCGTTATTGGCGCGGGCTGGGCGGTGCGCGGGACAGGTTGGCCGAGATAGGACTCGATCTCGGCGATGATGGAGGGCTTGCCCGATCCACCGTACCAGGCTTTGTACTTGACGCCGTTCCACTGTGCTGGATTGTGCGACGACGTGATCATAATGCCGCCGGCGGCCTTCAGTCCGCGAACGCCGAAACTGAGCGCCGGGGTGGGCGTAATGTCGTTTGCCAGGGAGACAGGAATGCCGGTTGCTGCGACGACTTCAGCGCAGGCCTGCGCGAAGGCTTTGGAACCGAAGCGGGTGTCGTAACCGATGCAGAGGCCTTTGGCTGGGTCCTCGTCGGCGCTGGCTTTGCGGGAGTGGACATAGGCGGCCACGGCTTCGGCGGCGGTGCGTACATTGGCGAAGGTGTAGTCGTCGGCGATGACGCCGCGCCAGCCGTCGGTACCAAACTTGATTTGAGGATGAGGCATGGATTGGGTTTCGTGCTCCTGCAAGAAAGGGTAATTTATGTTGGCTCAAGCGCGGAAGGGAAGGGTTCTAAAGGCGCTTTGCCCAATAACCGGGACGGCGCTTGGCATGTGCCACCGCGACGATTTGAATCTTGCGGGGAAGTTCACGGAACACGACCGAGAAGGGATAGCTATCGAGCAGGACGCGCCGCGTCCCATGAAGGTAGGACGGAAATTGGCGTGGCCGCTGATGCACCATGTCCAAGGCTTTGAAAAGCTCCTCGTAGAAACCATCCGCCGCATGCGTGCTTCGCATTGCGTACCAAGTGTATGCCCCGTCGATTTCATCGCTGGCTTCCGGATGGTACAAGAGCAGTTTCAAGTCCGCATCCGCGCCCGTGCTGCAGGAGAGAGGCGCGCAATCATTCGGGCATGCACCCGCTCTGCGGGGATCATCTCCACTGCTCCGGAGTCGATCTCGTCCAGGCGGCGCTTGATCTCGCTGTCCCAGGCGGCTTTGATCTGCGGCTCCGCCGGGCTTGTATCTTTAATTAGAAGGCTCTCAATAATCCAATCGACTTCGTCTGGAGGCAATTGGCGGGCTTCTTCGAGAATTTCCTGGGCGCTTCGGCTCATGGGAAGATTGTAGCGCGAAACGAATTGCGAAGCTATGCACGATCAATGCTAGACGGCAATCCGCCCGATAGCGGCGGTGAGTCCCTTACGCGCACCTTTGGCATTCTCCCGAACATATGCAATATCGTCGCGCATCCCTTTGCCAAAAACGCCATGCCAGCGGTGAGTTGTTTCTTGCATGTTGTATCGGGATATCACCTTCCGTTCAGAGAACGAAACGACAAAAGCCTCAAAATATCCCGGATTGTGACCGTCACAATTTAGGTTAGGAACCTGCGCAATCAATACAATCTTGTCCGAACCATCCTCCCACGTAAGTGCTCCCACGTTCGCTCCGGTATAGCACTCGTCGTCCTCGTGGCCGGCAGTGAATGTCTTCTGGACAATTTCAAATGGCGAAAAAGTATCGTCATCGAGAGTTGTATCCGCCCTGCATGGGCCGTTCGCGCCAAAGCATGTTGTTAAAGCCACAGCCTTGGAATCCGGGGACCAAAGCACCTCGTCCCCTTCCCTCGCGCCAAAGAGCTCTTGAGGAGTGCCTTGATCGCCGGATTTCAAATAGAAAGTGCCCTCGAAACCCTCCCCTTTAGCAAAGAGCAGCTTCGTCCCATCCGGGGATCTCATCTGAAGGTGCATTTGATTTGTGGTACCGTGCCCGCAAACCGCGACAGCGAATTTCGACCAGTATCCAGGCCGCTCACCGGACTTCGGGCAGCGCTCCGCCCTTGAGAAAGTACCGAGGAGGAGCATCGCCATCGTCAGGCAGAAGCAAGTTCGCCTTGCATCGCGTCGAATTGTTGGGATCATCGAGGGCATCTTACCATTCCCCGTCAGATTCAAACAGATCTAGACGGCGCTTTCCGGATCGATGCACTGACGCGGGCATGTTCGATTGCTTATCTCAGATCAGCTCATTGCGGCCGGTGAGGCCGAGCTCCCTCACGATTTTCCCCACATCCTGAGAATGGTCGCGATGGGCGATCAGCAGCGCATCTTCAGTGTCGACAATGACAAGGTTTTCAACGCCAACCAGAGCCACAAATTTCTTGGGGCTGTAGATGTAGTTGTTGCCGGCGTCGATGGTCAGATGGCCTTCGGTTTCGGCCACGTTGCCGTCGCCGTCGCCGCGCAAACGAGTGTCAAGCTGATATTCGTAGAGCGAGGCCCAGGAGCCAAGATCGTTCCAGCTGAACTCCGCCGGCAGGCAGTAGAGGTGGGAGAGGTGTTCGCCCTTGGCTGACCGCGGCTCGAGAATCGCGTAATCCACGGAGATGTTTTCGCACTTGGGATAGAGGGCGTGGAATACCTCTTCGAATTGGGGGGTACCGTAGGCGCCGGCAATGCTTTCGAGCAACGGAGCGGTTTCCGGCATGTGCTCGCGAACAGCATTGGCCAGCGTGCGGGCCGACCATAGGAACATGCCGGAATTCCAGAAGTAATTTCCGGCGGCCACAAATTCTTCGGCGCGGTTCTGGTTTGGCTTTTCTGTAAAGCGGCGCACATGGTGAGCGATTTCGTCGCGGGTATAGTCCCCGGTCTCGATGTATCCGTAGCCGGTCTCGGCGCGAGTAGGCTCAATTCCCAGGACTACCATGTTGTCGCCAGTGGCAGCCAGGGCGATCCCCTTCTGCAGCGCTTTGAGGAACCGGGGCTCGTCGGCAATCACGTGGTCTGAAGGGAAAATTCCCAGGACAGCGTCAGGGTTCTGGCGCTCGATCAGCAGGGCCGCCAGTCCGCAAGCGGGGGCCGTGTTGCGGGCCACAGGCTCCTGAACGATTTGCGCGGTGGGCAAACCTGGAAGCTGATCGCCGATTTCGTGGGCCAGGTACTCGTTGGTGATGATCCAGGTTTTTTCGAGCTTTGCCAGCGGCTTGAGGCGTTCCACGGTCTGCTGGATCATGGAGCGTTCCCCGTCCAGCGCGAGCACTTGTTTGGCGCGGGCGCGGCGGGACCGGGGCCAGAAGCGAGTGCCGCTGCCTCCAGCGAGAATCACAGGGCGAAAATCGATCGACTTCGACATTGAAGTCACATCCTACCGGAGAACCCGCATGTTTGCACAGTGCGCGTATCACTTTTTGCAAAAGAGCTTCCCCGTCAGGGTTTTTGCCGCAATAAATCGTTAAAACACGCGGGCTAAACCAGGCGACTGCACAATGATCTGGAAGTAACAGGACTACTTCAGTTGGGTAAGGAAATCGCCCATGCGGCGGACACCCTCATCGATGTTCTGTTTGGTGACGGGATAAGAGATGCGGATGTGCTCCGCGGTGCCGAATGCCTCGCCGGGGACGGTGACGACATGGGCCTCGTGGAGTAGGCGGGTCGCAAGCTCGGTGGCTGTCTTAATGCCGCCCTTTCCGATGAAGGCGCCGATATTCGGGTAGACATAGAATGCGCCCTCGGGTTTGGTGCAGGTGAGGCCAGGGATCTCTGCCAGCTTGGCAAGCATGTAGTCGCGCAGCTCGATAAACTCGGCGCGGAAGTCGCAGACGCACTCTTGCGAGCCGGTGAGGGCGGCGACGGCCGCCTTTTGCACCATGCTTGCTGCATTCGAGGTGGACTGCGACTGTAGCTTGCTCAGATTGGCCACAACAGGCTTCGAAGCGAGGGCGAAACCGGCGCGCCAGCCCGTCATTGAGTAGGTCTTGGAAAGGGAGCCGAGGATGACCAGATGCTCCCTGGCCCAGGTAAACGAGCCGCCGGAAACTGGTTTGCCGGCGTAGTTCAGATAGACATAACACTCGTCGAGGAGCAGGAAAATGCCGCGATCATGGGCGAGGTGGACGATCCGCTCGAGGTCTTCCGCGGAAACAACCGAGCCTGCGGGGTTCGAAGGAGAATTGAGAATGATGGCTTTGGTGCGGGGCGTGATGGCCTTTTCAATGGCATCTGCGGTGATGCGGAAGCTCTCCGCCTCACTGGTCTGAAGAAAGACGACCTTGCCGCCGGCGTATTGAATGATGTCTTTGAAGCTGACCCAGTATGGAACGGGCAGGATCACCTCGTCACCGTGGTCGACAAGGACCTGGATGGTGTTGAAGAGCGCGAGCTTGCCACCGGTGGTGAAGATGGCTTCGTCGATCGCGTAGTCGGAGCCGAAGTCGCAGGCATGGCGCTCGACGATGGCCTTGCGGACGTCGGGAATGCCCGGAACAACGGTGTAGCGGGTGAAGTTGGCATCGATTGCCGCAATGGCTGCGTCCTTGATGTGGCGCGGCGTAGGGAAATGGGGTTCACCGGCGCCAAAATCGACCAGGTTTGCGCCTTGCGCGCGGAGTTTAGCGGCCTCGGCGGCCACCGCCATGGTTGCGGAAACTTCAATCCGGCCAATTCGATCGGCAAAGACTTTTGCGGGAGCTAGGACTGTCATGTCAGTTCTATCTTTACAGATTTCGCGGCCAATGACCACGCCCCTTGATTTAGAAAGCGAGCCTCAGCCTTTGGCAGCGGTCATCCAGCGGAGCTAGGGTGGAGCATCGGACTTATACGGCATTGTGGGCGCGGAATGCAGTTCGGATCTTTTCTACGTGCGTTCCGTGGCTGCGAATGGCTTCGTGGAGCTGGTCCCCTGTTACGCCGAACTCCTTCGACCAGTAGGCGATGTCGGAACTCAGTTTTGGATTGATTTGATTTGGATCGTGAGGGCCCTTGCTGGCATGGTCTTCGTGGAGGGCATGGGCCTGGTGGCCTTTGGCAGCGTCATGATGCTCAGACATGTGTACTTCCTCATTTCGATTCTGTGGGTTGGATGAGAAAGCGTGGAGAGGAGATGTACCCAGTCCGCCATGACTCATCGCCGATGCAGGGCATTATCGATGTTCAGAAAGGACTTGCTTAGGAATCTTTCAGCTCTTGCTGATGCGGGCGCGGAGGCGCTTCAGGACATTGGGAGGGACCAGGCCGGAGACGTCGCCGCCGAAGCTGAAGACTTCTTTGACCATGCGCGAGCTGACGAAGGAGTAGCGGCCGGCAGGCTGACAGTCTCGATCTCGGGGGCCAGGCGGCGGTTCATCAGCGCCATTTGAAACTCATGCTCGTAGTCGGAGATGGCGCGAATGCCGCGCAGAACGGCTGTTGCCCCCTGCAGGCGGGCGAAATCGACCATGAGGCCGTCGAAGGTGGCGACGGAGACGTTGCTGAGAGCGCTGGTGGCTTCCTTTAGCATTTCTACCCGTTCCTCGACCGTGAACAGGGGGTTCTTGACCGGATTGCTGAGGATGCCGACGGTGAGATGCTCGAAGAGCTTTGCCCCACGCTGAATGAGGTCGACATGCCCGTTGGTCGGCGGGTCGAAGGTGCCGGGATAGAGGGCTTTGACGCTCATCAGGCTTGCTCTTGCTCCAATGCGATTTTAGCAGCGGAGTCACGCGAGGTCGCCCACCAGGCGGGACTGGGGCTTACAAACCATGCAGAGGCGACGATCCGCATACCCGAAAGTTTGCATGAGCGCGAAGGCAGAGGCTCAATTCACGAAGGGTGGGTGCCATTTTCCATTTGATCCGCAGTCCTTGGGCTGCTTCCCCGGCCATGATTGCAATTGCTGCAACTTCCCGAGTGCACTCGTGCGCGCTCACGAATGCCTGTTTGGATAAACGAAATAACTCGTGGCATTCGTGGCCCTAAAGTAACTTTGCATCCAGGCCAGCAATGAAATGAATGCCCGGGATGGAAAGCTTCTGCAGCTTTTTGTCGTGGGTCAAAAACAGTTCCACGCCAAACTCCGATGCGGACGCGAGATGAATCGCATCTGCGGGTTCAACCCTGGTGTCTGAACGAATGCTGCTGTATCTGTCCGCAGTCTGTGCTGTAAAGGGGAGCAGTTCTACTCTTCCGCTATTCATGAAGAACTGTCGCGCCCGGTCCACGTCGGCCGGACGACCATATTTGCGCGGTCCAGTAAGGACTTCTCCGAGCGTGAATACGCTTGTACAAAGAACATCCTCCCGTCGTTGCATTTCCTCGAGAATGGCTCTTACTTGGGGAGCGAATGCTGGATTTCCTTCCAGGGTATACACGAAAAGCATGGAGTCCCAATACACTCGGCTCACTCGGCAGGCTCTTCGTTATTTTGTTGAATCTCCTCTGCCGCATACTTTTCCCACACGTCCGGGCCCCATTTCCGTTCTCGCCTTAAGTACTCTTCGCCGCCCCCGAGCTCCTTGTAAACATTTGCAAAAATTCCATACAAATCCATAAGCCCCACCCCATTTGGAACCACCTTTTCAACAGGAGCATTCTGGTCGGCCTCATTCAGCACTTGGTATACAAACTGCACAGTTGTGCTGGGCCCGCCTGAGGGTGGACCATCGATCTTCTCGATTAACTCGACGCCGGCCTCCTGCTGGAACTCCTTTGAAGACAGGGTGGAAAACACAGACGGAGATCTGTTGATCCAACCGAGTTCCTTCTGAACATTTCCGACTCGGATTCGGATAGTTCTTTCCCCTCTTTGACGCGCTGGTTGCACGTAGGTCGAAATGACATGCCGTTTTGTTTGTTCAGTGGGTTTCATTTCAGGACTCTCGCTTGACATTCATTACCATACATACATTACACATGAAATGTCAAGAAGACGGCTACTGATGCCGCAGCCGCTTTTCGAGGGGGCGGGTTCGTTAGGCTTTGCGGGGGCGGATGGCTTCCTTGGCTTCGGTGTGGCCGCCGACTGGGACTTCCGGCACCTCCGGCTTGGCTGCGATCATGCCTATACCCAGCTTTTTGCGCAGCTCTGCATCCATTTTTGCGAAAATGTCCTTGTTTTCCTTGAGGAAGGTGCGGGTGTTCTCGCGGCCCTGGCCAATGCGCTCGCCGGAATAGCTGTACCAGGCACCGGACTTTTCGACGATGTTACTAGTCACAGCCAGGTCGAGTACATCACCTTCGCGGCTGATTCCTTCGCCATAGAGGATGTCGAATTCGGCTTCGCGGAAGGGGGCGGCTACCTTGTTCTTGACGATTTTGACTTTGGTGCGGTTGCCGGTGACTGCGTCGCCATCTTTAATGGCGGCGATGCGGCGGATGTCGACGCGGACGGAGGAATAGAACTTGAGGGCGCGGCCGCCTGTGGTGGTTTCCGGATTGCCGAACATGACGCC
>JBELAI010000276.1:0-6546 GCA_049508975.1 Occallatibacter sp.
CCGATCCTCTCTCGCGTTGCTTCAGCCGGCGGCCAACCTGAGCGCCTGGGCGATTTCCCGACTCGCGCCCCGTCAGGCACGATGAGAATCAGCCCGGATGGGAGCAAGGTCATGGTCGCCGCCGGCGAGTACGGAACCGCCTACGAAATGTGGTCGCTGGAGAACTTCGTTCCACCCGCGTCCAAGCCGTAATCCGATCATGAGCCCCAATAGCGGCGGGCCTCGGTTCATCGAGGCTCGCTGATTCTCTACCGTTTCACAAAGCTATCTAGCCAATGGTTCCGCAGGCGGGATCATCGCCAATGAATACGCGGTTGACTCGTTGGCACAGACTGCATCGCTGCCTTGCCCAATTCAGAGAATAGATCTCCTGCGTTCCCACATCCCTAAGCACGAGCGGGTCTCCTTTCGGCGTCAAGCCAAACTCCAGCCCTGCCAGCCGCCCTGGCGTATCCCCTTCAGACGCCGAGACCATCGCTTCTTCCTTACCATGGCCATCCTGGGCGCCATCACGGTCTCCCGGTGTGACCGGCGCTGTGAATAGTAGGGGGCATTTTGAAATGGATAAATGCTGAAAGCTCGAGCGGTATGGACAATCCACCTGGCTGTATAACCTGCTACCGAGAAAAGTGACATCTACAGCTGAGCGGACGCCGTCAACCATGTGGCATCGTCGATGCTGGCGCCAAATTGCTGCACTTCAATGAATCCGCAATTGTCCTGCCAAATCCCCTCATGGTTTAGTACAAATCGCCGTATCTACACTGCTCCGCCTCAGCAGCATCGACAACCGAGAATTTCTGCTCGTGAAGCACTGTCGATACGGCACTGGAGATAACGCGCTCATTCATTGGCGAGCTCTCGATTTCAGAACCCGATCCTTCCCTAAAACGCAATCTTGCGTGGCGAACTCTAGCTTCCCAGCCCCACGCCGAGCAGTCCGGTAGGAGGCGTCGTTACGCTTTCGAGCGTTCCAAACCATGCCGGAACCGAGCCGGGTACGCGGGCCTCGATCGTTTCAGGCAGCGCAATCCTTGTATCATGTGGGAACGCGAAGTGCGAGCTGGTTGATTGTGGGCGGCTTACTGCGAATGAAACAACGAATACGTTTCTGCAAGTCACGCGACGAGGTACGAATCGCTTTTGCGACGGCGGGCGAGGGTCCTCCGCTGATGCGCGTCAACAACTGGTTCACGCACCTCGAGCTCGATTGGGACAGTCCGGTCTGGCGCCATTGGTCCCAGGCCCTCGTCGAACGGCGAATGCTTGTCCGTTACGACCCGCGAGGCTCGGGCCTTTCCGATCGGGACGTGACCGATTTTTCCCTCGGTGCCATGGTGACGGACCTCGAGGCGGTTGCCGATGCACTCAAGCTTCGTCGCTTCCCACTGATCGGCTTGTGCCAGGGTGGGGCGGTCGCCGTCGCGTTTGCGGCACGCCATCCTGAGCGTGTCAGTCGCCTGGTGCTCTACGACAGCTTCCTCTATGGTGCCTTCGTCGACGACGCGGGCCAGAAGCTGGCAAGGCAGGCACAGGCGTTCTCGCAAATGATCGAAACCGGTTGGGGAAGGAAGGTCGGGGCGTTTCGCGAACTATTTGCGAATCTGCTGATGCCAGAAGGTGCCGGACCCGAGCTCAAGTGGATCGGCGAGTTGCAGCGACACAGCGCGTCGGCGCCAACGGCTTGCCAATTATGGAATGCCTTCAACAAATTCGACATTCGCAGCGACGCGTTGAAGGTCACTGCACCCACGCTCGTTTTTCATGTGCGAGGCGATGCCATGGTGCCGTTCGAGGCGGGCCGGCGCCTCGCCGCAGCGATACCGAATGCCCGCTTCCTGCCGCTCGAAGGGAAGAACCACATCCTTCGTGCCGATGAGCCGGCGTGGCTGAATTTCAAGAAAGAGCTCAATGAGTTCCTTGGTGCGGACGAGCAGATCGATATCTCCGCCCCGGAGGAGTTCGCTGCCTTGACCGCACGCGAGAGGGAGATTCTCGACTGGATTGCACGAGGTCAGACCAACGCTCAGATTGCACATCGCCTGCATATCGCCGAGAAGACGGTCCGCAATCACGTTACTAGCGTTTTCTCCAAGCTCGGTTTGCAGCATCGTTCGCAGGCCATTGTGATGGCTCGCAAGGCCGGTCTCGGCCGCGACAACTAGCGGCAGCGGCCCCAACCTGGGACCTGCGTCCTAATAATCGCGGTTGCCCCTGCAGGAATTCGATTCGATATATGACTGTCGCCTCATGACGACGCCCGCAGCGCCATGTCACCCTGCAAGTGTCGAGTTCATACGAAACGGAGGGTACCATGAGCGCGAGACGAGTAAGCCTTGTCCAGCAGCGACAACACCCGCTGCGGGAGCATTACCGCAGCGTTCCGGCCGACGCCTGGATCAGCGACGGGGCGCAGACCGTAAGCGCGTGCGGTGGGGATCCGTTCCACGGCGTCGTTGTGCCTGCCAATGGCGCCGATGCACCCGTGCAATTCGGGATTCATCGGGCCGTGGGTGGTTTTCACGACAACCCGAATCCTGGCGATCTGCTGTGCGCGGCAGTGGCAGCCTGCTTCGATTCGACGTTGCGGATGATCGCCGATCATCGTGGCATTCGCCTGGAGTCCTTGGAAGTGAAGGTCACTGCAGAATGCGACGTGCGCGGTTGCTTGCTGCTAGAAGGCGCGGTTCCTGTGGGATTCCAGCGCATGCGTTGCGATGTACGGCTGCAAACAAAGGATCACATCGATGAAGGCACGATAAAGATGCTCCTTGCCGCCGCAGAACACAGTTGCGTCGTCATGCAAACGCTGCGTAGCGGTGTCGCCGTGCAAACGCAAGTCGAGGCCGGCGATGCTGCGGCAGTCATCACCTCTGGAGCCCACCCCAATCTGCGGGGCTCGATGCCATCCCCGTGACCGAGAGGACTGCCACATTGGCCCCGGCGTCTCGTCCTACTCCCATGCCAACGCGCTCATTGACCCATTCAAATCCATCTGTGTCTTCGGCAGGTTGCCCTAAAACCGGCTTGGCGGAAACATGAAGCTTGGCCTTACTCAGTTGTTGGTGTCACCGCTCAGCAAGAATTGCGTCACAATCCTGGCGGTTCGTCACCCTCGAAGCACGGGTCATATCCCATAAAAAGGAGGCACTCCAACCGCCAGCGTCCCGAAGAACGTCGTCTGGAACTCGCTTGCGCACCCCGCTCTTCCCCAACACCCTTGAACCAAATCTTAGAAAGGAAAGTCATATGAATAGAGAATCGTTCGATGACTTCGCGGATCTTTTCGACAGAATACCCACCTGCCGATGGATTCCTGAATGTGAGCAGATCCTGCTCGACGATGGCTGTGCGACCTGCCATCCTAACCTCTTCGGTAATCCAGAAGAACTCGCGCTGGCCGCTAAGCCAGATACCCCGCCGTCCGAATAGTCCTTTGGCAGAAAAGGTCGGGCCTGCTCATCCTGGAATACACCTATGGGTAAAAGGGGGTGCCCCTCGACGATATGATCTGGTGAGTAGCAGACTATATTCGATGGCACTATTGATGGTACTCATATTATTTGACGATTTAAAGTACTGATTCTAAACATTCTTTGGCTCCTCAGGTAGGACTCGAACCTACAACCCTTCGGTTAACAGCTAGACATTTGCACTTTTCAGCGTTGCTCAGGAGTGCTCTACATTGCTCATTTTAAGTGCTTTACTGAGGTAGTGTCGTGCAAGCAAATTGTGGGGATTACTCGCAATTGCTCACTATTTTTAGCCAGTCTACCCACAAAAGTCCCCACAGTGTTTTCTCGGAAAAGGACGGGGGATTTAACGAGCGGGATAAGCAAATTTGGGGGGTGTTCTCGACGGTGTCGGCGGTCATGCCCGCCTTTCACCTCTGAGACGGGTGGCGGAGCAGAAGGCCTGGGACCGCAGGAGGGGAAAATCAAACCTATTGCACTTCACTTAACAGTCGAATGCTTAAGCACGGAATCCCGACTTCCGCCCAATCTGGGTGAATCGACACGAACCGTGTTATCGCCGTGAAAGTCTCGCCAAGAACCGTAACCGATTGAAAACACAAGGCACGGATGGCTCCCAAAGTGCCTGTTCGGACCCCTGGGTAACAGTTATTGGACCGCTATCGGACCGGCGGCCGAGACCTCTGCATTATTCGGAAAAGAGCCCGCAACCAACGCGCGAATGAGCTCGTCAGCTCAACTACATCCTGTTTGGCGGAAACCGAGAATTATGCCCAGACTGCTGATTCCTGTCTTCGCGCCTGTAATGGACCCCGAAGCAAATCGCATGCCGGCTCATCAGCGAGTACTGGCCTACCCTTAAGGAATGATGGGGAAGCCAATCGGCCAGCTTGTGAACATCAAGGGTTAGCGTGGGAAAGCGACGTTCTGCCACTGAACCAGTCCAGCCCGAAAAATCAACGGCTTGGGAAGCCGCTACTCTACCATTGAGCTACTCCCGCTTCGACTCCAATTATATTGCGAGGCAGCGCGATCCGACCAATGGATCTGTATGAGCACGTTCTTATTTCTTATGTCGAACGCGCCAGACTGGCGCTCGCGCATTTTAGAGAGCGCCAGAAACACGCCGGCCTTTCCGAGCCTGTTCCTTTGGAATCTTGAAACGAAGCCCATTTATGCTGCTTGATGTCGGCGAATAACCGCTTTCAACACTCTCAGAACCTCCTAGCTGGCACTTGCAATTCCTTCCACGCAGTTGCGAAAGCGGGCTTCGATTTCTGCAGCGGAGTTCGTCGGATAGCCAAGTTCCTTCGCGAGCGCTTCGAGCTCCGGATTCCACTCTGCCGGAAGCTTGGTCTCCGGCGGAAAGCTATGGGTTGCCCGTTGCGTAAATACATGCTCGGCGGCTGCCCGCACGGCCTTTGCGTCCATCTTCCCCAGAAGATCGATTAGCAGGATGTCCAAAACATCACGAGCCCGCCCGTTTGAATACGGTCCCGTGCAAGCATGTAGTTTTTGAGCAACCTGCTCGTTCAAGTTGAGGCAGCGAACCGGCGATGGAATTCTCAGGCCCATTGCGCTGAGGCCAGGGATAGTCGGTTCCACGAAATCTACTACGCCTGATCCAGCTGGACCAAGATCAACGTCAATTGTCTGCCAGGCGCGGGTGCGATACAGAACACCAAGTTCCAGGCGAACTGCGTCCGCGTTGTCCATAGTCAGCGGCTTGCCTTTCAGTTGGAAGCTGAAATCATCAAAGCCCAGCGCCAGGGCATTGCGGAAGTTTTGAAGACGTTCTGCTCGCTCACCTGCTAGACCGATGTCTACATCCTTTGTTGCGCGGGCTCCCTCCGCAAAGCGGAGTTCCATTGCAACGCCACCCTTCAGGTAGTAATTGTTCAGGACTCTCTCATGCACTGCCCTTTCCAGCACGCCGCATAGGGCCAGAAATGAGACCCATCTTCGAAGACGTTCTTGCGCCAATCCCTGCTCGCGTGCGACTCGCGCCAACGTTTTTTCAAGGCGCTCAGGTGGTCGAGGGCTCATTCACTTTTACCTTGCTTGCGTTTGCCGAAAGTGACGCAGACTGTGACGATGGATTGATTCGCTTGCGAAGGCCGCTCGCCTGGGCCGAAGTAAGCAGCCCTTTTCTGAGAGCATCAGTGATTGCCTGGCGTGCAAAATCCGTCCGATGAGTGCTTGCCAGAACATCCAGGATCGAACGTTCTACGGTAGTGACCGGCATCCCTTCATGCAGTAGGATGTCCTCCGTTGCGAGGTTGGCCCGATGAATTGCAATCCATTTCGGGTGCACCCGTCGCATTCGAGCCGACTCGGGAACAGTGAGGTGAACGCGTGACGGATTCACGTCCGAGATTCCGTACAGCATCAATGCCGTTTCATGGGACAAGGCGGCGCGCTCCGGTCCTTGACTTGCCTGTGCCCACAGGACAGCTTCGCGGTATTGGGCAAGCCGGTCTGCCGGAAAGTGCGCAATCCGATAAACCCCTCTGCTCATGCGCTCCAACCGGCCACGCTGTGCGAGCCGTACCAGTACAGAATCTTGAATCCCCTGGGCGCGTGCGTCTTTGGACGCGAGCAGTCCATCATGCTCTTCGGCAAGTGCATACAGTTCGTCCATGCGAGTGCGCGGCATGAATATAGTATGCGGTCGTGACATCCACATGTCAATATAGTTCCATTATGGAAGTAAATCGACATGACCAACAAATCCACGCCGCAGCCTCGCGCAGCGCAACTCATCCACTTTCAACGAGCTTCCTTGACCTCTAGCCTTAGCCAGTCAGTTTCAAGCTTGGCTCTTGACCACACCATCGAATACGATTGGTCATCATGAGCGACAACCTAGGCCAGAGCGACACCGCAGGGCTTCTCTATTCAGAGGGCACACAGGTCCGCCTCAAGCACGATCCTGCACGAGTCGGAGCATGCACAGGGCTCCGCTTGCGAGAGAATAGGCCTATGGGTATGGTTTTGAGAATGCGTAAAGGCAGGAGCCGAAGTGCCAAATAGGTCAAACTCTTATGCGCGACCTGTTAAGCCAAGTCCGGAA
>JBELAI010000277.1:0-6546 GCA_049508975.1 Occallatibacter sp.
ACGAGTTCAAGCTGAAAATGGTAAACGGAGGGATGCTCTAGCAGGCGGCGGGAGGGGGCCGAGTAAAGAGGGTGGGGTGCCAGTAGCGGAGAGCTACACGGGTTTGAACCAACACCGGCGAGGTTCTCCCAAGCCGAACGAGGATCGCCGCAGCCACCATAGCCACGACGGGCACCACGGAGTGCATGGCGATGCACAGCGGACAATGGTCCGCATCGCTCTCTACCGCATGGGAGTGCATTACCTGGAGGACAGCCAACAGCGCCACAAGTAGCAGACACACCACGGACGCAACAACCAAAGCTTTTGTCTTTGGTCGCCGATCGCCGCTGTTGTGAACTTGAGTTCTCGTCAACGAAGCATCCTCACGACGATATTACACATAAATCCTGGCCGCCGGAAGACAGAAGACATCCAGTTGACTTCGATTCCGTCGCGAATCCAAGTTCCATCGCTACCGAAGGTGAAGCTCCCCCCTAGTGTCCTGTCCCTAAAGTACGAGTACAAAATCGAGCGACGGAATCGAGGATTTGGTCGGCGGTTTTGTGCCAGATGAAAGGCTTGGGGTCTCTGTTGTGATGTTGGATGAAGGTGCGAATGGCGCTTTCCAGTTCTTGTGTTGAGCGATGAACGCCGCGGCGGAGCTGCTTTTCAGTGGGCAGAGCGAACCAGCGTTCGACCAGGTTGAGCCAACTGGCCGAGGTAGGCGTGAAGTGCAGGTGAAAGCGCGGTCTCTTCGCCAGCCAGTCACGGATCAGTTGCGTCTTGTGGGTGCCGTAGTTGTCCAGGATCAGGTGAACATCCAAGTCGGCCGGCACATGTTTCTCAATCGTATCGAGGAACCTGCGAAATTCCACCGAGCGATGGCGACGTTGAGTCTGACCAATCAACTCGCCGGTTTTGGTGTCCAACGCGGCGAACAAGCTGGTAGTGCCGTGACGCGCGTAGTCGTGCGTGCGCCGTTCGATCTGGCCTGGACGCATGGGCAATAGGGGCGCGGTTCTATCCAGAGCTTGTATCTGGCTCTTTTAGTCGACGCATAAGACCAGAGCGCGCTCGGGCGGGGCCAGATAGAGACCGACGATGTCGCGCACCTTATCGATGAACAGAGGGTTTTTTGATAACTTGAACGTCTCGGAGCGATGCGGCGCCAGAGAAAACGCCTGGCAGATGCGATGAATGGAGTTGCGGCTGAGCCCGACACGCTTGGCCAACGAGCGTGTCGACCAATGCGTAGCATCAGCCGGGACCGATTCCAGGGTGAGCGTCAGAACGCGCTCCACGTCGCGGTCGCTGAGCTTATGCGAGGTGCCTGGCCGGGGTTCATCCAATAGCCCGTCCAGACCGGATTCCAGATAACGCCGCCGCCATTTGCTCACGGTGTGCTGCATGGTGTGCAGCTGGCCGGCAATGTCGGTGTTGCTGAGTCCATCGGCGGCCATCAGAATGATGCGCGATCGCATGGCCAGCGCCTGCGCCGTCTTGGGCCGCTTGCTCCAGGAAACAAGCTGAGCGCGATCCTCGACGGGGACAGACAACGGGGTTAGTGGACGACCTTTCCGCATCGGACTTCCTCCCACTCTATCCGATGCAGCAGGTCATCTTATTTATGACAATTATTTCAGGGACGTGACACTAGCGCGAATCGCAACAGAAACGGCTCGGTGGGGTGGGTAACGCGCCCGAATGCCGGCGGCGTCGCTAATGCGTAAAAGCAGATCGTGTCATACAAAGATGACCTACGATTGTAGAAGGCGACACGCCTCCTTCGACCTCCAGCCAACTTTCAATCGGAGTTATTTCCGCAGCGAGGTTCGTCGCGAACGTTGCTGCGACTCCCATGATATTCCAACTCGTTGATGCGCCATGCTCAACATAGCGATTGTGTCTTTGTCCTCGGAACCCCGCATAGCATCTCATGCTGAAGACTTGGAAGAATTCTGCGATGTCTTGCCTATCCCATTCGCCAGGAGGTATCCTCTCTTCACGCGGAACGCCCTTGGTTTGAGGTGACGATTTCGAGGGGCTCCAGCCCAGATGGGAGGAGTAGATACCCTTCTCGCGGGTTCGATAAGGGTTCGATAAGCGTTCCTCAGGGCTCCAAAACGTCCTTTTTGTGGCCAACCGTGCTCTTTAGTTTCAATCAGTTACGTCTGCCGGGGTCCCTTTCACGGCGATAACACGGGTTCAAATCCCGTCGGGGACGCCAATCAATTCAACAACTTACGGGCTTGAATGATTTTGTCGTACGTCCCTTTTGTTCCAATAAGAGCGGTGCTCTGTTTAGTTGAGTTGTCATCGAGCAACATGCCCACGAGACGGCTTTGCGCGTGGCGCTTCGTTTCCGTGACAGCCTGAGCGTACAAATTCATCGTTACCAGGCTGTTTGCATGTCGCAGTAGTTCCTGTACGGTCTTCACATCTTCACCGTTTGCCTTCAAAAGCGTGGCATAGGTTCGTCGGAAAGTGTGCCAACCGATTCGGCCCTGAATGCCCGCCGCTTTCACCGCTGGCTGTAGATGCCAGCGATTCAGGGTTCCTGGCCAATTCGGCTGTACTCCATTGGTGTGTGGGCTGGCAAAGATCCAGTCCTCTGGATGCGGATACGCGCAGATAGTCCTCCAACTCCACAACGCTTCCGCCAATCGCGCATCGAGCGGTACAGGTTTGCGGCTTGCCTCGGTTTTGCACTCACCCACATGCTGAAGCGAGATCGAGCGAGTGACATGGACTTGAAATCTCTCAAAGTCAACATCGGCCCACTTGAGGGCGAGGAGTTCTCCCACCCGCAATCCGGTCATCACATCCACCAACACCGCAGTACGTGTCGGCTCCAAATGAAGAAGCAGTCCCTCAACCTCGACGAGGGTCAGCACTACTGGAATACTCATTCGCTTTGAGCTCTGCCGCACATGCGTGATGGGATTCCGGTCGTACCACTCCCAACGAATCGCGTGATTGAAGACTGCGTGCAGGCCTGAAACCATGCCCGCCTCGTCCACGACCAGCACCCTTCCGAGAAGGGGAGGTTGTTCGGTGTTGGCCTCTAGTAAGCGCGAGATCGTCATCGCATCATGGAAGCCGACCTTCCGCAATTCTTCGACCGCGCTTCGAGTCGGAGCAACAGCAACAATGTCACGGCCTGCGTCGCGCAGGCCGAGGTCGATTTCATGTAGGGTCGCGGTTTTGCCAGTTCCCGCGGCTCCACGCAAATTGATTGCGAAGTCTCTGGAGTCCAGGACGTGATGCACGGCCCGTTGCTGCTCTTCTCGGAGGCGCTCAGGCGGATGGAATTCCCGCCCGCCGCCCAACCGTTCATAGGTTCCGATTCCCCGATCCACTAACGCAATCATGCGCTGTTCGCGTTCAAGACTTTCGCGCGTAGCTAGATTGTTTCCGGCATGTATCAGACCATCTTGCGCCTGTTCTACTTTCAGCGCACCTCGCAATTCACCACGATCAATCTGCCCGCGTCCATGGCGCAGTGCTTCAGCCATCAATTCGTGATCCCGCACAACGGAGTTGCGTTCAAAGAGATGTTCTTTTGCATAATGCAGTGATTCTGCCGCGCGGGATGGTTCGTGAAGAATGCGAGGAGTTTGCTCCAGGGAGCCTAAGCGGAGATCTTGCAGCGTGTGCCGTTCGTTTGGAGCAAGGCGGCCCTGTTGCTGTTCTCTCACCTTCTCTGTGGTGATTTCCGCCAGTTTGTCTGCGCGTGACTCGCGAACGAGGACAGCAACTTCGTTGTCGGTTGGCTTGCGGCCATGCTCTGCGGTGAATCGCTCGATCGCGGCGTCCCGCTGCGCGCTCCGCACGCTGTACTTTTCGAGCAATTCATTCGAGAGGCCACGAATCTCGAATCCATAATCCTTGCCTTTGGAATCTCGGCGCGGTTCTATTTCGTAGCCCAGACCGCGCACTTCGCGGGCTAGCGCGTTCCGGTAAACCTCGGTAAGGTATGCACGCCGTTCATAAAGCCCTGTTGCCTGGAGCGCCTTCCAGCGGCACTCGACTCCGTCATACGTCAGATTGGCAGCAACGGCATGTGTGTGCAGTTGCGGGTCGAGCTCACGGCTAGTGTCGTGGCGGTATGTGGCGACAATCCAGTTGGCGGTCATACGATCCTCATTGGCACCGTTCAGCCGGACACGAGTTGCGGAGTGGCTTTCGGCATCCGCGAGCGTTTCCCTGAGCGCCTTGTCGTGAGCCGCGACCAGGCGCTCATCCCCGCCAACGAGCGCCTGGACGGAAACCGACTTCGGTGCGGAAAATGTTAGATCGTACAGAGACCGCCCTTTACTCTGCTCGCTTCCATCCGGGCTAATACGGTCCGCGCTGTGTCGAGGCCGAAGGAACTCTCCGGTCTCCGGGTGCAGCCCCTCACGTACAGCTTCAAATTGCTTCTGGGTTACTTCTCCCCGCAGGCCAAGCAACTCCGCCCCGCGTCCCTGCCACTCACCTTGAACGCGACGGTGCTCATCGTAATAGTCGCTGTGTTCAAGATGCCGCTGTGCATACCCAGCACCTCCCGACATGGCTCGGATCGTTAGCACATCCCGACGCTATCGCTGTTCGAATTCCAATTGCAATGGGTTGCGTCGGAAAAGTAGCAAGCTCACAATCGCGCCCGATGTCATGTCCCATCACACATTGGTCTGCGTGGCGCGTTCCTGCAAGCGTCATTCTGGCGCGTTCGGGCAAATTGCCTTCTCGCTGCGCTCGTTCTGGGGATAGACACCATCCCTAAGCTTGACGGCTTAGGACTGCCCGCGCGGCCCGGGTATGTCGAACAGTATTCGCTTGATTTCGAACGGCGTTCGACGAAATTCGGGGGCTGTTCGACTTTCGTCCGATTCTTGAACGATGGCCACCAATGGGTGGGAACTCACAAGAATTACCGTATGGGTTCTGTCTCGTTGCTCAGAATTCCAGCTTCAAAGCCAGTTGCACCGAGCGAGGCCCTCCGATCTGATACAGCGGATTGAAACCCGCATTATCGGCGCCGGCCAGACTGCTTGCCAGCGTCTGCGTCGATTGGCCAAACAGCGGACTGGTCAGGCTGTTGGTGGGCTGGCCGAAATCGGGATGGTTGAAGAGGTTGAAGAACTCGCCTCGGAAGCGCAGCCCCACCTTCTCCGCGAAGTGAAATTCCCGCTGAAACGCGGCATCTGCTTGCCACGCTCCAAATCCCCGCAGCACATTGCGACCGAAATCGCCCTGCTGCCCGGGGGACGGTGCGGTAAACGCAGCTCGATTGAATGCCTCTCCGCCGGGATATTGTGAGCCATAGAGTACCATCGGCACTCCGGGTAGTAAGTTCGGGCGCGGATAGAGCGCGATACCATCCGCCTCGGTAATCCCGCCGACCAGGTCCACTGGCGGAGCCGTCCTCGCGAATATGAAACTGTCGACCGACCATCCGCCCAGCATGGCGCGGGCGAACTCATTCGATTCGGGCGAGGGCAGATTGTAAGTTACGCCAGCCGTAAAAGAGCTTCGTATGTCGAAATCCGAATTGCCACGGTCTATATTGGGATTCGCAATTGAGCTTGGCGTGTTGAGATAGTTCGCAAATGCGTCCGTCGATGCAATATCAATCGAATGCGACCAGGTATAGGATGCCAATGCTTGCAGCCCCTTATAAAGACGCCGATCAAACTTGAGTTGAAGCGCATTGTAGTTCGACGTGGCTGAATTGCTGGTTACGTTGACAAAGTTAAAATTTGAATTCGGACGAATCATATCCGTTACCCGAAGCAAATCTCTTCCAACCGCGCCGATATACGTTGCCGATAAACTCTGATTGCTGCCGAGGGATTGCTCGATCGCAACATTCCACTCGTAGGTTCGCGGTAGCTTCAAATTCGGTTCAGCCACAAGGATGGTCGAGACGGGCGGTTCGGTACTGATCGCCGGAGGCGCTGCCTCTTGGGCACTCAATGGAAACGGCACGTCCAGGTAGATCGCGTCCGTAGAGTACGGGAAATAGCTGGACACTCCTCCCAGCGATCCAGACCCAAGATCGTAGAAAGTTCCAAACCCTCCTCGCAGCACCGAGGTCCAATTCGCTCCTCCAGCAATTCGATACGCCACGCCCACTCGCGGCGCAACGTTGCCGTACGTGGTTTGATAGAGCGGTGTACCGCGAGACGCCAACGCCAGATTCACCGGATCGTTCAGGCCGGTCACTGTGTACGGATCATTGGCAAGATTCTTGCCCTTCAGCGGCGGATTAATATCCCACCTCACTCCATACGTGAGTGTCAATCTCGATGAGATCTTCCAAATGTCCTGGCCATAAAAGGATAGGTTTTGGGCCAGCAGCGCATCAGACTGCTCGGCAAATGAAGCAGCCTCCCTGCTAATTCCGGAGAGCGCATATCCAGGTGTCTCGGTGCATGGCTCTACGCAGGAGGAGACTCCGAGGAATAACGCATACTGCCGGTAGTCGTAGGGGCTGGTGAAAGGCGAAAGCCAGCGATAATCAACCCCAAACTTCAACTGATGCTTGCCTCTCGTCACCGAAAGATTGTCGATAAAATTGAG
>JBELAI010000278.1:0-6499 GCA_049508975.1 Occallatibacter sp.
CCGTAGACAATACCCTGGCCAGAGGTAAAGTTGACCACGCGCTTGCCGCAGACGGAGTGGGCGATGGCGCCGCCCTGGGCCGCGTGCTCGCCTTCCGTCTCAATGGCTATCGTATTGTGGCCGAAGACGTTAAGGTGCCCTTCGGCATAGGCCTGTTGGAAGAGTTCGCCGCCTTCAGTCGAGGGCGTGATGGGATAAAACACGCCGGCGTCGGCGATCCGGGTCTCCGTATGGTAGGAGACGAGCTGGTTTCCGTTTGCAGTAATACGAATGCCTGGATAACGCGCAGCAGCGGTCATGAATCCCTCTCAGTAAGGCAAAAATCTCTAAAACAATGTTGCGATCTCGATGTTGAGGCCTTGCGCGAGCTTTGGGTTCGGGGAGCTGTAACCTCCAGGAATCCGCGCCGCGGGCCGTAACGAATTTGTATCGGTTCGCACACAGCGGCGAACCTGATTAAGTGCCCTTGCAAGTGTAAAGGCCGCGATGTAGAGGAAGAAACCCAAGGGGAGGGTTCGACCTCAAAAATCCGAGAAAAGCAGCCCATACAACAGTATGCTCCTATTGGATAGAGACGTGGTACCACAGAGTGGGATAGGTGATTGGCGTCTCCGATTGTGGCTTTGTTATGACCACTTCACGGTGTGGACGGAGTCCGCCGGAAGCTCGATCGCCAGGGTGCTTGAACCGAGCACGAGCTGCACCTGCTTCTCCGGGCCGCGGTTGGAGAGCACTACGACACAGCTTCCATCCGGGTTGCGGAATCCGACGTGGGAGACAGGGTGCTCGGAAGGTTGCGCGGCACTTTCCGCAACTCCGTTGGTGCCAAAGACCCTGGCTCCGCGGCGCACGTGCTTTGAATAGTGTGCAAGCGCCCAGAAGCGTCCGCTGCGGCTTATTTCCCGGGTTTTGCTGTCGATGGTAATGAGCCCACGGCCGGTAGTGGGCGCGCCGGGCACAATGTCCCCCTGCTCGCGAATGCCGATGTAGGGAGTTCCCACCTCGTCGAGCGCCAGGTTCCACACGGTGATGGAGCGCGACCAGTTCCGGATGACGCCGTTGGCCCACTCCGCCCAGCGCGCCCAGGCGGTCATCGGATCGGGGAAGGGAACTCCAGGTTGATGCGGTTCGCGTTGCGGACCACCCTCGGTAAAGTAGGCGCTTTTCTGCGGAAAGGCCTCGTGCACCTGCGTCATGGCCGACGGCACACCCGCGTACCCATGCCAAGCAATGCCGTCGATGAAATCGTAGGCCTTTGGATCGCTCAGCTCGGCGATAGCGCGTCCCCAGAGCGTAAAGTTGTGGTCGAGAACCCAGATCTTGGTGGAAATCTTAGCGTTGCGGAAGAGCGGTCCCAGGTATTTGCTGACAAAGAGAATCTCGTCTTCCTGCGACCACTGGCAGGCCGCGTAACGGCCATCGACGGTAGTATCGACTTCGTTCTGGACCGTCACCGCGTCGATCGATACGCCTTCGGCCTTGTACGCTTCGAGGAACTTTTCGAAGTAGCGCGAATAGGCCTCAAGGTTGCTCTTGCGGATGGTTCCGCCCAGCATGGAGCGGTTGAACTTCATCCATGCCGGCGGGCTCCAGGGCGAAGAAAACAGAAACAGATCCGGATTCAGCTTGCGTGCGTCCCTGAGCATGGGAAGGATGTAGGCTTTGTCGTGGTCGATAGAGAATTTCTTCAGTTCAGGATCGTCCTGCTCGCTGTCGTCGTAGCTGTAGAGCGACTTCGAATAGTCGCTGGCCCCGATGCAGGTGCGGCATACGTTCAGCGCCATTTCGCCGGGAGCAAAAAGTCCGTGCATCAAGGCTGCACGCTCGTCGCTGTGAAGTTGATTGAGCATATAGCAGGCCGCGTCAGTGAACGCCGCGCCGAAGCCCAGCATCTCCTGTTGCGCTGCCGTAGGGTCAAGCACGATCGCATCGGAGGCGATCTCGGCTGCTGGCTTCCATGCAAGTGGCGCACCGGGCGCATGCCGCTTATCTCGGAAGGTGCTCCAGATTTGCGCGGTCCCTGCGGTGTCGGCCCAAGCTGGAATTCGATGGGATGCCGCCAATCCAGCCATCGTGAATGACGCTGCCTTCAAGAATCCTCTGCGCGAATTGCTCGCCATCGGGGTGCTCTCCATTTCAAGAACCGCGGAAACGTCTTTGAATGTGACACAAAACTCTATAACCGGCGGCTTGCCAGGTCAAATGGCTGCCCACGCTTCGCAAAGGAACCGTAAGTGTATGTCGAGGGTGTGGCAACAGGCCAATGGAGCGAATGCGAAAAAGATGGCCAGCCAGGCCCCCGGAGATGTATTCTCCGCTGGCTGGGCAATCAAAATTAAAATCCAGGCTAAATTGCCCGATCAGGGGTGTGGGCAGAGCGCACCGTTCGGTTCATTTGTCAGCGGCACGGTTTCATCGCGCTCACCGCTTCCAGTTCAGGCAAGGGAGGAACTGAATGATACCCAACGACGTTTTGAAGTGGACGCCATTCCAATGGAAACAGAACATTCGCTACATGAAACCCTCCGGCGGCGGCGCGCAGGGAGTGGTGTTTGTCTGGGATCAGACCACTACCATGGGCAACCGGACAAACCCGGCCACTTCTTCCTTCGTGATCAAACCGATCCAGGGCACGGGAGCGGCCACCAAGTTTGCCGAGTTTGTTTTGAAGCGTGCAGGCGGAGCCAGCTCTCCCAATAGCAAGCCGATTGCTCGAAATTCACCGGTGGGCGATGCCCTGGTCTTGAAGTTCAAAGAGGCCGAGCGCCTGGAAACGGATCAGGGGATCAAGGCCCGCTGGACCGAGGTCATGGCCCACTACGAAGGTGCCGACTCGTTCCTGCTTCAGGAAACGCAACAGGGCATTCAAGAGTTTGGCGATGTCAGCCGTGACGGCGGCCTGCGAGGGATGTTACGCAACGACGTCCTCATGAAAAACCTCGGCATGCTGTTCGCTGCCGACGCCATCATCGGAAACGGGGACCGGCTGTGCCAGCCGAACACCGGCAA
Organism: Occallatibacter sp.; assembly: GCA_049508975.1. Taxonomy (GTDB): domain Bacteria; phylum Acidobacteriota; class Terriglobia; order Terriglobales; family Acidobacteriaceae; genus Telmatobacter. The sequence goes on from JBELAI010000278.1 coordinate 3,010, forward strand.
TATCGTTTTCAAGATGGATGGTACTTTAAGCGCGATCGATAGCTCGACGGTGCTGACAAACTACAACGCGATCCTCAACGACACCTCCGCGGCGTCTCATTTTTTTGCGGGCCCCGCTGACAGCAAACCCACCAACTGGGCCAACGACCTCCTCCGTGGTGGAGGGTTGTCTGTCCCGTCCGCAAAGCAGCAGCAAGCCCATGCGCTAGGGAAAGCCCCGGTGTTGCCGCCTGGTTTTGGCATGAAGATCCTGTTTGACGTCGATACCTGGTGGACCAGGACGTTCAGATCGCACCTGGAAAACGGGCTGCGCGTTGAGTCGCAGAGGAGTGGCGTCCCGATGGCAGTGCCCAGACCCGATGAATGGGCCGGAGCCTTGTTGGCATTCAAGGCCGGCGTAGATGAAGGCATACGAAAGGCCGATTCGCTGTTGTCCGGCTTCAGTTGGCTTGGGGTAAAGTCCAAGTACAACAAGTATGTTTCGACTTATGGAGGAGATCCGAATCTTGATTGGACCAATCTGAAGATACGGCGCGTTTACTTCAAAGCCAGAAAAAAGGGTAAGTCCGACGACGAAGCCATGGCTGCTGTGACGGAGTATGTGAAGAAGAAATTTCCCGGTATATGAGCGAGACCCTGTAGGGCTGCCCGCTCGCCGGTGTGAAGTTGATTGAGCATATAGCAGGCCGCGTCATTGAAGGCCGCGCCGATGCCCGGCATCTCACGCACGGCAAAGCAATAATATGCACTCGACGCCATTATGCTCTCCAGTCCATATTGGCGTCCTGGCTCTCCGGACCTCGACCTCCGAGCGCAGACGTTCTACAATTCCGCGAGCCTTCCAGACTCAATTCGAACGCGCGGAAAAGCATGCCAGACCATCTTCGACTCTTTGGGTCGGTGCACCTGATCATTCTCGTCGCCGTCCCGCTGCTGGCTGCTACGCTTGCTACAATCCAGCGGAGGCTAGCACAGGGTGCGCGTGGCATACGCTATGGCCTCGCAACGCTGCTGTTTCTGTGTTTCGCGATGTATTACGGATACTTTGCGCTGCAAGGCCAGCGAATGTTCCCAAATCATTTGCCGCTGGAGCTTTGCGACGCTTCGCTGTGGCTGGTGATTGTTGCGCTGCTCACGCTGAAGCCGGCAGTCTTCGATCTGGCTTACTACTATGCGCTGGCTGGAGCGTCGATGTCGCTGCTGACGCCCGTGCTTACGGAGTCCTTTCCGCTGTTCCTGTCGATTCAGTATTTTTGCGACCATGGCCTGATTGTGGTCAGTGTGCTTTACCTCGTGTTGTCGAGGCAGGCGCGGCCGCGGACAGGGTCAGTGGGCAGGGCGATGCTGGCGCTGAACCTCTATGCCGCGTTGGTAGGCACGTTCGATGCTCTCTACAAGACGAATTACATGTATCTTCGCGCCAAGCCGCAGACGGACTCGCTGCTTACTATCTTCGGACCATGGCCCTGGTACATACTGGTCAGCGAACCCGTTGGACTGGCGCTGTTCCTGCTGCTCTATCTTCCCTTTCGCAAACACCCGATTCCGGCTACTGCACAGTAACCGTAACCTGCGCGGTTGAGCGGCCGTACTGATTGGTCGCGTTCAGCGTGTAGGTCGTGGTTGCCGTGGGCTTGGTAGTTACAGTGCCACCGACGACTCCGCCAAGCACGTCGATGAAGTCATACGAGTCATTCGTCGTATCCCAGGTGAGCGTCACTGGCGTGCCGGCGGAAACCGTTGAAGCCGAAGCAGTGAAGCTGTCGATGGTCGGCGGAGGTCCCGTGGGCGCGGTGACGGCATCCCATCCGGGAAACGTGGGCGTCATCTGCACAACTTCAAAGTTGGAGGACTGAATTGAATCAAGATTCACAAGGTCGTTGTCGTCCCAACGGGGATCGGGAGCCCCTTGAAAGAAGAAATACCCGCCATTATCCGCGACAATCATCCCGTAGTTCTTCATCGCGGTCAGAATCACCTGGTTGGCGGCGGAGTAGCTTGAGATATCGAAGCTGGCTTTGAGCCGGATACGCATCCCCATCACATTGCTGACGCCCCACACGGTTCCTGCCGCATGGGTGGCCGGTTCCACGAAGTATCCGTCGTTGGCGTCGTTCTTGGTCTGCTGCATGGTGAAGCGGATGGCGTGTTTGATGGCGCCGGCGGCAACTTCGTCGTACCGCACCAGCCCAGGGAAGATTGCCAGGCCAGCGGCATCCCCCGAGGTCCATCCCCAGGGGCGATGCTCGTAGTTCTTCAAATCCCAGATCGTCTCGGAAGACGCGCTCCAGGAGCCATTGCAGCGATGCGTATTGAAGGTCTCGTAGAGCATGCAGGCCTTGCGATCGAGCACCAGCACGTGCGAGTCTCCGATGTAGGTGTCGGGCCATCCATCGCAATCCGCCGGCGCTCCTTCGATGGGAGCGGTGAGGGGAAACGGCGCCAGGGCCACGTCGCTCTCGCTGGCGTAATCAAGCACGTTGATGGGCACCAGCGGCGTGGTACTGGAATCAACCACAACATACGGAATGCCGTAGTTGCCTCCGGCCGTTGAAGAAAAGTCGTGATGCAGATGAAGCCCGGCAAACCCGGCTGCCGACGTAATCGCGGCGTTGTTTGGGTCGAGCGGAGCTGAGGAGATATTTGTGTCCCAGGCGTCGGTCGGCTGGAACGGAACGAATCCGTTGAGGCTGGCATCGTCGCCGGTGGACATGCCCGCGCACGCCGACGGGGCTGTTGCCGCATTCACCGTCAAGTTCAGACTCGCGTTGGCCGATTCCGGGGTGGGCTTGGTTGAATCCGTCACCGTGATTCCGACCGAGGCGGTCCCGACGGAGGTTGCGGCAGGGGTGCCGGTGATTGCGCCGGTCGAACTGCCGATCGAAAGGTCACTGGGCAGTCCGGATGCGCTGTAGGTGTACGGAGGGATGCCGCCAGACGCTGCTATCGAGGCGCTATACGTGGAGCCAACGGTCGCTTCTGGCAGCGAGGTCGTCGTGATGGCCAGCGGATTGGGCAGGACGGGGGCTATAACTGTAAGGCTCAAGGTAGCTTTCGCCGACTGTGCTGTGGGATGCGTTGAGTCCGTCACTGTTATCACCACCGACGCTGTTCCCACGGAATTTTGCGCGGGCGTGCCGGTAATTGCGCCGGTTGAACTGTTGATCGACAAGCCGCTGGGCAGGCCGCTGGCGCTGAATGCGTAAGGAGTGGTGCCGCCGGATGCGGCGATTGAAGCACTGTAGGAACTGCCGGCTGTGGCATTTGAGAGCGAGGCCGTGGTAATGACCAGCTTGCTGGCTTGAATTGTGAGGCTAAGCTTGGCTATAGAGGTCTGCGCCGTTGGTCGGGTCGAGTCCGTAATCGTTGCTACAACGGTTACAGTCCCCACAGAGTTTTGCGCGGGTGTGCCGGTAATTGCGCCCGTCGAACTGCTGATCGACAAGCCGCTTGGCAGTCCGCTCGCGCTGTATGTGTATGGAGTGGTACC
>JBELAI010000279.1:0-6464 GCA_049508975.1 Occallatibacter sp.
GGCGTAAGAGGTAACGGCGCAAGCGCCAGCAGCGACAGGTTGTTGACGATCGCTCCTTTGGAGCGCTTCAGCATCGGCAGAAACGCCCGCGAAACCTTGTACATGCCAAAGAAGTTGACCGCAAGGGCTCGTTCGATGACGGCCGGATCTCCCAGATCGTCATACGGTGCGATTCCGGAGTTGTTGATGAGGACGTCGAGCTTTCCGACCTGGCGGACTGCCTGCTCGATCTGCTCGGCGTCGGTCACGTCGAGCATCAGCGGGGTCACGCGTTCGTCGACAATGTCGAGCGTTCCGCGGGTGCCTGCATACACCCTCTTTGCTCCGAGCCGGAGGGCTTCGTTGACGAGCGCGCGGCCGATGCCGCGGTTGGCGCCGGTGATCAAGACTGTTTTCTGTGCGGTGTTCATGATGATCTCCTTTGGGGGACGACCTTGGCCGGCCCAATCTTGTCTCTCTACTGGGTAAAACCGGCGGGGGAGCCAAAACTCATCGGTCCTCAGCTATTTTTTTGTCATCCGACGGAATATCGTTGAGGCTCCTGCCATGGGTCAGAAACCACAGCGCCCCTAAAGTAAGAGCCGTACCGTGGACCACCAGCATCACTGGTGCTGAGCCAACTCGCGTGACCAAACACCAGCTCGCAAGACTAATTGTGGCGTTGTCGTCCGGGCTGGATATTCTGAACTTAATTAACTTGTCGATTCTCGCCTTTGAAGTCATCGTCAATGAAGATGCTGCTTTAAATTCCAGGCGATAAACGCCGCATGACGGCGGTGCGCCTGGTTTTTCGTGCTATGGAGGTGACTCGGGGTTGGCCGGTCAACCGATCGGGGGGCAACGGATGTCGCCCAAGCCACTCAATCATGACGCGGTTCACCTCCTCCGGTGTCTCCTCGAAGGTAGCGTGGCCGCGGCCCGGCAACACAATGAGTTCCGATCCTCGCAGTTTGCGGTTCAGTTTAACGGCAGAGTTCAAACTGACCGTGCAGTCCCGATCACCCCACACCAGCAGCGTTGGAATTCGCTTCACGCGACGAAGCGCTGCCTTTAGCTTGGCCCTCTCGGCGAACCAGCAGCGAATAATGCAGAGGACATGCCGCAATGTATCGGGGTTCCGCAGGCCATCGACGATTTCCTGCAAACAGCTATCGACAACGCTGTCGGAGCCTCCATAGACCCTTCCGAGAGCAATGCGCTGAATGGGTGCCGGAAGATAGGGCAGAATACGGGCGAGAAACCTGCCCCACGGAGCGCTACAGATGAGCGCAACAGGATCGCTTGAGTTGCAGTATGGGTTGGCAGGCGCAAAGAGGATGAGCCTCCGGACACGCCTGCGATACAGCGCGGCAAGCATCAGCGCAACGGCTCCGCCGTGCGAGTGGGCCACGATATCCGCTTCGGCGAGATCGAGCGCGTCCATGACTGCGACAATGCGCTTGGCGGTGGCCCTGAGCCCGGCGTCCACCACCGCGACTCGTTGCGATTTACCCATGTTCACGAGGTCGATCGCATAAACACTGGCGTGCCGTGCGAGTGCGTCGATGTTATTCCGCCAAGTTGCACTTGATCCGATCAGTCCATGGATGAGCAGCATCGGCCTGCCACTTCCTGCATCGAGATAGTACAGGCGAGCGCCGGACACATCGACGAATGCCTCTTCGTATCCCGGTTGCGCGGTCTCCGGCGTCATGGCAAGGAATCCTCTCTCGTAAGTCCCTCGAATTCGACCCTACTGCGACATGCTTCACGGCCGATTTGTTCCTTCGAAGCAACTCACACAACCCCTGACATCGAGGGGTTGGATGTATCGGGAGTCAAAAGCGTTAACTCAGTTTTCGAAGAAAATTCGCCGCCGTCGTTGTCTGAATGATTCACGGAAGCAACAGCTCAAGAAAGTTCCCGGCATTATGGCATCATTCGAACTTCTATGCAAACCCTAACCTTCGGAGACTCTGCCTGACTTTGCGAGGTGCCCTAAAGTACGTCGACATGCTTCGTCCAAGTCAGTTGTTGCCAATAGGCCAAACCGCGTTTCCAGCATTCGGCTGCCCTGCACGCGGATAGAGACTCTTGTATAGCCGATCGGGGTTTCCCAGATGTATCGCCAATCGCCGCCTATTGCACAACCGTTCGAACACGCCAACGTCCAATCGTTTTCAAGCAGCGCTGTCGCCAACGCCGTGATCGCGGTGGGGTCAAGCTGGCTGGTATCGCGGGATGTAAAGCGCGAATCGATCCGATGGAAGGATTGCGGAACGAATAGGATCGCTCCATGAGGCTACAGAGATCCCTTCGGATCGAAGATGCTCTCGCGCTCAGAAGCACCGTAGCGTCCACTGTTCCTTTGAAACGGCGCGATGAGGGCCATTTTATTCCATCGTAGACTCGACAATCGACCAGCTTAGAGTCGAAACGTCATCCTCCATCGAGAGGCGCATCACCACCTGCTCCACGGCTTCATTATTTCGACCGGCTGTGGTTAACTCCGCTCGGATTTGGGTTTGATTGTTCTCGTCGTCCTGTTCGCCATGGATCGATTGGAGCGTGACCGGTAGGCTTTTGATACTGGATATCAGCAATGCGCGAACGTGTGCAGCGACCGAAATGCGGCAGACGAGGCGAATCTCATAGCGCGTTTCCGCTGGGGTCGCCTCGGGAAGTACTGGATGCAAGCGATAGGCCAGCGGGCGCAGGACCATGTTGGTGAAGAGAACCGCAACCGCAAGCACGAGCGCCAGGTTCAACGCGCCAAGTCCACAAAGCGCGCCAATCGCGGCAGAGCACCAAACATCTGATTGAGAAGACTGTACGTGGCGGCAAGCTCCGGCGGAATCGGCCTGTTTCCGTCGATGCCGAAAGGTGAGAAGCCGATGGTGTTGAACCTGCCGACGGCGACAATGGCATTGGCGGGATTGGTGCTGGTTTCGGGAACGAAAAGCGGGTTGCCGTTGCGAATGAACCGTTCGCAAACGTTGTCGAAGTACTCGAGGTAAAGGTCGGGAGCAAGGATGTCTATGTCCGGTGCGCCGGCGCGCCAGATGTCATGAACCTGTGGCAATGGGCCGCCGCTCGGATAGGTTCCCGGCCAGGCATGATTAGGCTGTTGCAGCCATGCGTTCACGTACATGGGAATGTCATAGGCAGCGTTGCCGGCCTGGACGACCTTCTCCAGAAAGCGAGCGTAATTCCATGCCATGAAGATCTCATCGGACACCCAGTGAAGCTTCTGCCAACTGTTTTCATGTTCAAGTGGACCGAGAAGCGAGACGGTGGTTTGGATAGGAATCTCGAGCGATGCAGGTTTGCCGGGGCCAAAGACCTCTTCCCACGTGCCCGACTTCTTGTAGCCGTTGGCAGCCCACACATCGCGAAGCTCGGGAATCAACGTTTCCCTGTGGGATTGGAGGTAATTCATCAACTCTGATGGGACCGGTCCAGCGAAGGCACGGTTTGCGGCGGGAGAGCGGTCGCGCGTATCGCGCAGAACTCCCACTTCGTTTTCCACCTGCGTCATGAGTACGGTGTGTTGCGCTCCGTCCAATTCTTTGATATGTCCCATAAGGGCCGCGAAGGCTCGTGCGTCGGCATCGCGCGTCGCTTCACTCAGAGTACTCAGCAGTTCGACGGGCCCCGAAATGGACACAGTCTTCCCTTCCCCGATCTGAATACGGGGAAAACGTTCATAGTCCTTCTTAACCCAGTAGGGCGGATAACTTGAGGTGCCATTCTTCCAGCAACCGAACCAAAGGAAGACGATGTGAAGGTGATTCTCGCGGGCCCTGGCGATTACTCCATCCACCAGCTTGTAATTGAACTTGCCCTCTTCCGGCTCGAACTGAGCCCACGATACGCCGACGAGGACGGTATTCAGGTTGCCGCTCACAAGTTTGGGCCAGATCGGCTCCATGGGTTCCAGAGCCGTAGCGGCATTATTGGTCAATTCCCCCGAAAGGATCAGGAATGGCTTTCCGTCTACGACCAGTTGCGTGGCATTGCCATGCTTTGTGAGATGAGGCACGTCGCCAGGTGTTTGAGCCCGACTCCAACACGGCAGGCAAGTAGTTAAGAGAGCCAAAACGGCGAGAGAAATCGCACCGATGCGCATAACAGCCTCCATGAGTGGCATGGAACAGGAAATCCGTCGCAACCGCGTCTCAGATGCACCTGGAGACGTTTTCAGCGGCAATTCTCACACAGGTTTCCGGTCGCGAAAGATTGTACGCCCAGATCCCCACCGGCGACTGACAAGAGCTTGGCACAGTAAAGCTGGTCCCATCAACGCTGCACCTCACTACCAATCAAACTGATTGAAGAGATCGGTCAGGCAAGCGGTCATTCGCTTCGATCGAAGAGGCGTCTCGATTCGGCCGGCATTGCGTAACACGAAGCGCGGAAAGGATAAAAGGGTGCATCGACTTGGCGCAGTTTCGAACATGTACAATGGGTTCTGTTTTTGCAATCTTTTTGCCGCTCGTTGAGAACCATAAAATGAAGATTCACTGCATGCTTCTGTTGCTCGCGGGGGTCTGCGCGGCGCCAACTTCCGCGCCGGCTCAATCTAGCAATTCCACCCCTCGGGCATCGCAACCTGCCGCCGAGACTTCAGACACTTGGGCGCCCACGCACGGGGTCAAATCGGCGGAACAGATCGACAAGGAATGGCAAGAGTCAGTTACCCGGTTCGACGGCCGGCGCAATTCGCTGCTAAAGCTGGCCGATGAGCAGGCGCACGAAGGACCTTTTCGTCCGGACTGGGAGACCTTGCGCAACCGTGCGATTCCCCAGTGGTTCAGGGACGCCAAATTCGGCATCTTCATCGGCTGGGGTGTCTACGCTGTCCCCGGCGCGGTAAATGAGTGGTATCCGCACAACATGTACCGGCTCGGCGACCCAGCTCACGACGACTTTGTTCAGCGCTTCGGCAACCTGGACAAACGCGGCTATAAGGACTTCATTCCCGCCTTCCGTGCCGAGAAATTCGATCCCCAGGATTGGGTCAAGCTCTTCAAACAGGCCGGAGCGAAGTATGTTGTTCCCATTGCAGAGCACCATGACGGCTTCGCAATGTATGACTCAGACCTATCCGATTGGACCGTGGTGAAGATGGGGCCTCACCGCGATGTGCTGGCGGAGCTCTCGGCAGCCACTCGCGGAGCCGGGTTGCACTTTGGTCTTTCCTCTCATCGTGCAGAGCACAACTACTACTACGGAGAGGGCCGTTCTATCCGCTCGGATGTCAACGATCCGAAGTATGCGTCTTTCTATGGTCCGGCCCACCAGTGGCTCAACGATCCGCATTTCAACCCAGTGAACGAATGGACCTATGTCAGCGATGCCTGGCTTCGCGACTGGCTGGCGCGATCAGTCGAATTGGTCGAAAAGTACCAGCCGGAGTTGATGTACTTCGACGGCGGCAACGGTCAACCTGCCTACCGCGCCAGCATGACGGAATTCACGGCGTACTACGATAACTATGCAGTAAGCCATCACATCGACGGCGTGATCACACTCAAGGATTATGCGATGGAGTGGACTGGCGGAGCGAGGGACTTTGAGCGAAGCCTGCGCACGGATATCGATCCGCGGCCGTGGCAGACCGACACGTCCATCAGCAATCTGTCCTGGGGATACATGGAGCACGACCAGTTCAAGACGCCCGAGTTTCTTGTCCACCAATTGGTGGATATTGTCAGCAAGAACGGCAACCTGCTGTTGAGTATCGGTCCGCGGGCGGATGGGACGATTCCCGATGAAGTGCGAACCATCCTGCTCGATATGGGCGCGTGGCTCAATCGCAATGGCGAGGCCATCTATGGGACCGAGCCTTGGACCATCTCCGGCGAGGGACCGACACAAGTGAAGACGGGCTTTGCCACAGACCAGGAGATGAAGCCCTATACGCCATCGGACTTTCGCTTTACCCGAAAGGGGGAAAACCTCTACGTCATCAGTTTGACCTGCCCTGCAGATGAAACGGCTACCGTTCATGCTCTTGGCTTGGCGGGCGAAGCGAAGAGTAAAGTGATCCGGGAGGTGGACCTGCTCGGGTCGAGCCGGAAGGTCAACTGGCTGCAAACCACCGATGCGCTCTCAGTGCAGCTGCCCGCAGATGCCGCTTGCAAATACGGCTTTGCCCTGCGGGTCAAATTTGCACCCTCACAACAGATTCAAGCACAGGAGATCGGGAAATGAGTTCCCGTACAAAATCGGGCCTGCGAGAAAGGGTTGCATAATGAGGATGAAAACGTCTGCCACGGCCATAGGCGCGGCCCTATTTGCTTTCGGGTCAGCCGCGAATTCGCAGGGGACGGCGCACCCCATCCCGAGTATCGTCCAGCAGAACGGACGCTATGCCTTGATGGTCGATGGCGCGCCATTTCTGGTACTTGGTGCGCAAGCCAACAACTCCAGCGACTGGCCGGCTACGCTTCAAAAAGTGTGGCCCGCGATCGAGTATCTGC
>JBELAI010000028.1:0-38577 GCA_049508975.1 Occallatibacter sp.
TTGGGATATATCTCTCGTGCCAGATTGAGCGTGTCACAGATGAGTTGGCGGTGTTGATAGTCTTCGACAAGGGGCATCTAGTCGTATCGTTATCTGAGCCAGGAATGAGATTCATATATGCAGAAGCGCGCGAATTCTCTGAACTACTCGAAGAGTTTGAGCTTTCCGATGCGCAAAAACTCGCCTCCGTATTGGCGATCACATCCCCGCCAGACGATGAGGGAATGAGATTTTTGATATTCATCGAATCGGTAGAATGACTCTCCATTAGGCACACTCCAATGGTACGATTTCGCCGTCCCAAACAGGTGGCCCCCTTGCGTAAAGTACATACTTCCGAAATTTAATTACCACCGGTCGATCTCGTCCATGGACATCGTGTCTGGGCCGTCTCCTGAGTCGGGGCGGAAAATAGAACGCACAGAACCGAGCAAGAAAGCGAGCTATGCTGCCAAAGATTGAAGACCTCCGAATCCAGTGGACAAAAGTCGTCCTTCCCCCTGTTTTTCTTGAAGAAGATCTGCCCATCACTGAAGATTCCACGGCTACGATTTTCAACGCGCGCACGGACATCTCCGCCATACTGAACGGCCGGGATTCGCGGCTGCTGGTGCTGGTTGGCCCCTGTTCGATCCACGACACGAAAGCCGCGCGCGAATACGCTGTGCAGCTCAAATCGGCCATCAAGGAGTTTTACGCCGACCTGCGCATCGTGATGCGCGTTTATTTCGAGAAGCCGCGCACCACGGTCGGATGGAAGGGCCTGATCAACGACCCGCACCTGGATCAGTCGTTCAAGATCAACGACGGCCTGCGCCTGGCGCGGCACCTGCTGCTCGACCTGGCCGAGATGGGCGTGCCTACAGGCACAGAATTCCTGGACATGATTTCGCCGCAGTACATTGCCGGGCTGGTGAGTTGGGGAGCCATTGGCGCACGCACCACGGAAAGCCAGGTGCATCGCCAACTGGCCTCGGGTGTTTCGTGCCCCGTGGGCTTCAAGAACGGCACATCGGGAGACGTGCAGGTGGCGATCGACGCCATTCAGTCCGCTGCGGAATCGCACACCTTTCTCGGCCACAGCAAGTTTGGGCAGTCGGCTATTTTTGTGACGACGGGCAATCCGGAATGCCACATCATCCTGCGCGGCGGCCGCAAGACCGTGAACTACACCGCCGAAAGCGTGGCCGACACAGCGGCCAAGATGGAGAAGGCCGGCGTTCCGCCCCGCATCATGATCGACTTCAGCCACGCCAACAGCAGCAAGGACTATCGAAGGCAGGCGATCGTTTGCCACGATGTGGCCGGTCAGATTGCGGGCGGCGATCGGCGGATTATGGGTGTGATGATCGAGAGCAACCTGGTGGCCGGTGCGCAAAAACTCGCTCCGGGCAAGCCGCTCTTGTATGGACAGAGCATCACCGACGGCTGCATTGACTGGGCGGAGACGCACAAACTGCTGGCGGAGTTGGCGGGGGCAGTGCGCGCGCGGAGAAACGGCTAGCTCATCCAACGATCCGCCTTGACACATTAGAATCGCCGGGAGGTTTCTCCGTGAACAAGACCGTCGCAAGTGTGGACCAGCAGCGCAACGTCGCCGTGGATGCTTACCGCGGCCTGGTGATGCTGCTGATGATGGGTGAGGTGCTGCGGTTCTCGGCGATTGCGCAGGCTTTCCCTGACAGTGGATTTTGGCGGTTTCTTGCCTATAACCAGACCCATGTGGAGTGGTCGGGAATGAGCCTGCACGACACGATCCAGCCGTCGTTCACGTTCCTGGTTGGCGTGGCGCTGCCTTATTCCATCCGCAGCCGGCAGCGCAAAGGCGACAGCTTTAGTGGCATGCTGGGCCATACCATCTGGCGGAGTTTTATTCTGGTTGCGCTGGGAATTTTCCTCCGATCGATGGAAAGCCCTATGACCAACTTCACCTTTGAAGATACGCTGACGCAGATTGGTCTCGGCTACACATTTGCATTTCTGCTTACTTACGTTCTGCCGCGATGGCAATGGAGCGCGCTGGCGGCCATTCTGTTTGCTTATTGGCTGGCATGGGCACTTTATCCGGCGCCTGGCCCAGACTTCCCATATGCCGCAGTGGGCGTGCCTTCAGATTGGCATCATCTTTATACCGGTTTCGCCTCGCACTGGAACAAGAACAGCAATCTAGGCCAGGCGTTCGACGTCTGGTTCCTGAATCTGTTTCCGCGGCCGAACCGGTTCCTTTTCAACGACGGAGGATATCTGACGCTGAGCTTTATCCCAACCCTGGGCACTATGCTGCTGGGCGTGACCGCGGGGCGATGGTTTCTTGAGGCCGCGCCGAAGATTCCGTTGCGTAAATTCCTGTTGGCGGCGGCGGTGTTGATGGCGGCCGGACTGCTGTTTCACTTCGCTGGAATTTGTCCCATCGTGAAGAGAATCTGGACGCCCTCATGGACCTTGTTCAGCGGCGGGGTGTGCTTTCTTTTCCTGGCTGTGTTTTCCTGGGTCGTCGATGTCAAGAGGCATCGCGGCATTGCGTTTCCGCTGGTCGTGGTGGGCATGAACTCAATCGCCGCATACATGATTGCGCACTTATGCGAGGACTTCGTCGAGAGTAGTTTCCGCATCAACCTGGGAAAGCGGGTGCTGAATGTGTTCGGAACTGCATTTGAGCCACTGCTACTGGGGGCGCTGACGCTCACGGCTTATTGGCTGATGCTGTTCTGGATGTATCGGAAAAAAGTTTTCCTGCGAATCTAGTGTCCTGTCTATAAGGGTCATAACAAAACAAAGCTCATAACAAAACCTAGCCTGTCATTCTGAGCGAACGGGGGCCCCGAACGTTTTTCAGTTCGGGGGTGGTGAGTCGAAGAATCTGCTTTTGTCCTCCGTGAGTTTTACAACGTAATTCAGAGACACGCCCTGGAATAGCTCTTCATTTTCCTGATGGACTGGCCTTCCGCCCTTTGTGTACTCTACGCAAATGAGAATCGCAATCGTTGTTCTACTGGCTCTGTGTGTCTCTTTGTCTGCCGCGGGAGAACCTCGAAAGAACGTTGCGCCCGACCCCGCTCCCCAATCCTCCGCCGCCCAGCCGGCAAGTGAATCGCTCGATCTCGACACGATCGCGCGCATTCGCGATGAAGGCCTGAATCACTCGCACATCCTGGAATATGCCAGCGGTCTATTCGACGGCATTGGCCCGCGGCTGACCGGCTCGCCGGACTTCGCGAAGGCATCGAAGTGGAGCGTCGAGCAGCTCAGGCGCATGGGCGCCGTCAATCCACACGAAGAGTCGTGGGGCGACTTCGGCATGGGCTGGCAGCAGATCGGCGCGTCGGCGTTGATGGTCACTCCTGCCACCGCGACACTGCTGGCGCAGGCTACGCCTTGGTCTCCGGCAACAGCAGGCGAAGTGACGGCCGAAGTGGTTGCCGTGCCTACGTTCGAAGACGAGAAGGGATTCGACAAGTGGAAGGGCAAGCTGGCGGGCAAGATTGTGCTCTATGGCGACGCGCCCAAAATCAATCCCGATCCCGAGAATCCCATGGAACACTACGACGCGGCCAAGCTGGAACACTTTGCCAGTTATCCGCTGGACGGCAATCAGGACGACAGCTTCGTGCTGCCGAATGACCCCGCCTTCTGGGAAAAAATGTTCAAGGAGATGGCTTTCAAGGAGCAGGTAGCTCATTTCTTTGCCAGTGAGCACGCCGTCGCCGTTCTCATTCCCGGCGGGTTTCGCGGCGTCCTTCACGACGACACGACCAGATCCCTGGGCTGGTTCATCTATCGCCCGGATCACAAGCAGACCATCCCCTCCGCCGTTATTGCGAGCGAGGCTTTCGGCCGCATCAACCGGCTGGTTTCGCACGATGTGCCGGTGAAGCTGCGGCTCAATATCGATACGCGTTTCACCGGCGACCATGTCGATGGCAACGACGTGATTGCCGAGATCCCCGGCACAGATCCAGCACTCAAAAATCAAGTCGTGATGATGGGTGGACACCTGGACAGTTGGATTGCGGGCACTGGCGCAACGGACAACGGAGCCGGCGCCATTATCGCGCTCGAGGCGATGCGCATCCTCAAGGCGCTGAACATTGAGCCACGGCGCACCATTCGCATTGGCCTGTGGGGCGGCGAAGAGCAAGGCCTCTTCGGCTCGGTCGGCTACGTCAAAAACCATTTTGGCACGCTCACCTACTCCACCAAGCCGGAGGAGCAGGTGCTGCCGGAGTTTATCCGGGTGCAAACCGGTCCTGTCAAAGTGAAGCCGGAGCATGCAACATTCGATACGTATTTCAACGCCGATAATGGGAGCGGCAAGTTTCTAGGGATCTTTTCTGAGGGGAACTCAGCCGCGGCCAGCATCTTTGCGCAGTGGGCTGCGCCGATCAAGGACCTTGGCTTTACCACGATTTCGCTGCGCAACACGGGATCAACGGACCACGTTGCTTTTGACGCGGTCGGTCTGCCAGGATTTCAGTTCATTCAAGATCCGCGCGACTACGGCACGGTGACGCACCACACCAACCAGGATGTCTATGAACGCCTGTCGGAGCCGGATTTGAAACAGGCCGCGGTCATCATGGCCATCTTCGTCTACAACGCGGCGCAGCGCGATGCCATGATGCCGCGCCTGCCCATCCCGCATCCGGAACTGGATGAGCAGCGCGCCAAGCCGTTGGAAGGGATTTATCCCGACGCAAAAAAGTAGTTAACGCGCGCTGGCGGGCGGCACCACTGCGTTCATGCGCAGATACTCAACCATCTGGCCGTAGTGGTCGTTGGCATGGGCCACCAGGAACGCAGCCATCGTGGCATGCGTGGCGAAACCCGGCTCCGGCGATTTGATCACTACCCATGCATTTTCCGGAGTCAACGTGGCAACCGCCTTGTGGGAAAAGACGAACGAAGCAGCCAGCGCCGCTACAACATCGTCCTTGCTGGTCAGCTTCTCCACTGCCTTTGTGTCTACGTCGGGCTTTACGCCGCTGATCAGGCTGGCGAAGAAGTAGTTGGCCTCCGCAACGTGCGTGGCCTGTTGCGCAAAGGTGCGCACCGATGGAAACTCGGTCTTCTGCCCAGGCACAAAGATCGCCGCGCTGGGCGCGAATCCAAACTTGTCGGCTGGCATGGCTTTCACCGCGCCCATCATTTCCAACTCGATAAGGCTCAACTGTGAATCCAGAGCGGCCGCCGGTGTGGCGGCGGTTCCAACCGGGGGACCCTCCGGCAAGGGGTTTTTCATCTGCGCCGCTGCGACCAGCGACCCTACGCCCAACAGACAACAAGCTGCCATTGTCGAAATACGCATTGCACAACCTCCTGAAAGTTTTTCCCAAAAGCGCATTCAGCTTACCAGAGCGAGGGTGAGCGCGGTAATATCGTCGTCCTGGCCAAAGGCTTGTGCGGCCTGGGCAATGGCTTCGGCGGACCGAACGCTAAGAGCCGCCGTGCGTTCAAAACCAAACAGAGCGCCGGTTTTGTCGCGAGCTTCGACTATGCCGTCGGTGACCAGTGTAAGTTGGTCTTCCGAAGTCAATTGGAAGCTGGATTCAGAGTAGGTTGTGTCCGCTGAAAGGCCAAGCGGCAGGCCGTTCTCGATGGTGAGTTCTTTGCCTGAGAGGTACGGCGCGATGTGCCCGGCGTTGGCTATGGTAAGCTTGCCATCCGCATCGGCGCGTAACACCAGGCATGTCGTAAAGCCGCCGTGGCTGCGAGACATCATGCGCTGATTCATGGCGCCGAGAATCTCGCCGGGACTTTGCGTGTAATGCGCCAGCGTGCGAACCGTCCCCACTAGAAGCGAAACCGTCATGGCCGCGGGCATTCCCTTGCCGCTCACGTCTCCGATGACCATCAGGACGCCGTTCCCGGGCCCACCGCTGAGAGGAAGTATCTGGAAGAAATCGCCGCCCACTTCGCCCGCCGGCTTGTAGACGCTTTGAATCCTGAAGCCCGGAACTTCGGGAATTTCCTCCGGAATAAGCACCTGCTGTACGCTGCGCGCGGCTTCAAACTCCGCCGACATGCGGAGCTTTTCGCGGCGATCCTCGATCAAATCGTGCACGTAGATGACAAGTGTCGCCACGCCGAGCAACGTGATGGCAGCGGGGGCGAGCGCCCAGAGCCAGCCCCCGATCTCGAAAAACACCGGGCCGTGCGTCAAGGCTCTGAAGTTGGAAGAGAGCGTGGCCCGGATGCAAAGGAAAAATGCAAAGGCGGCTGCGATTTTCCGGTCGCGCCGTTGGCCCACGCGGAACCACTGCACAAGAAGTATGACGACAATCAGGTCGCTCACAT
Source organism: Occallatibacter sp. (assembly GCA_049508975.1). Classification (GTDB taxonomy): domain Bacteria; phylum Acidobacteriota; class Terriglobia; order Terriglobales; family Acidobacteriaceae; genus Telmatobacter. The sequence continues at coordinate 6,295 of JBELAI010000028.1, forward strand.
CGACCGGCAGAGGCTGCAGGAAATGGAGCCCTTGGAACCATCCAGCGACAACGACAAAGTAGCTGAAAGGCCAGATGATCAGCGTCCAGCGCCGATTGGGTATGCGCAGAGCCTCGCCGGCAATCACCACAAACACCGGTCCGGTTGCGGCAATCAGGGCCCAGTTTGATTTGAACCCGCCCTCGTAGAGCCATATCATCTGTACTCCGCACAGGCCGAGGTAAATGCTCATGGTACGAAACACGCGATAGTCGCGAGCCGTCCACCACAAGGCCAGGTACGCGATGGCGAGGGAGAAGAGCAGCACGGCATAAACGATGAACGACGTGTTCTTTACTTGGAGGGCAAGCGGCACCGGATCGAAAAGCCGATCCCGCAGAGAGGGCGCATCCGTCATCTGTGCGAAGGCGTTCATCATGCCGGCACCGCCTGTTCCAGAGTCAGCTGGGCGGCGTTCACGGAAACGGCGATCACTGCCACCGTGATCAGCTGGATGGAGCCTGGAGGGAGAAGCCGCCTTGGTCGCATCGACTCACTATAAATAACTCACGCAGCACTTCATATAAAACCGTGAATCTTACCATCGATTTTGCGAGCTTATTGCTGTGCGCGATGGGGCCGGGCGGCGCGACTGTCGGGAAGCGCGAAAAGGGCTTCCAGCGCCTGAACGCTCGATTCGGTCCGGGCCGATCGCTCCCTGGTGTACCAATCAGAAAAGGAGATGATCGCGATGGAGCCAATGACCAGGGCAAGAATGGGCGGGAGAGATGAAAAGGCGATGTGATTCCAGAACGACACGATATTGGATAGGATGGCGATTTCACTCCTCCTGTTATCTCTATAGTCGGCAGTTTTTCCCGTAGTTGAGGGCTTTGAGGCCAGCCGGCCAGCTTTGATGCGCGGCTTCTTTCCCTCAGCCGCTATGATTGGACTTGAGCGCGCAAAGGCGGCGCGCCCCGGATGGCTCCCACGATCTTCATCTCCGCAGGCGAGGCCAGTGGCGAGCATTATGGCTCCCTTCTGATTGATGCGCTAAAACGCCAGTTGGCTGTGAACGGGCAGACGGCAAGTTTCTTCGGCATGGGCGGGGAACGGATGGTAACGGCGGGCCTCGACCGCGTGGTGCGCTCGGAAGATATGGCGGTCATGGGAATCACCGAGGTGATTCGGCACCTGCCGCGCATCTATGGCGAGTTTCGCAAGCTGAAGCAAGCGGTACGCGACCGCCGGCCCGACGTGGCCATTCTCATCGATTTTCCCGACATCCATTTCAAGCTGGCCGAGGAGCTTCATCGGCTGGGTGTGCCGGTGATCTTCTTTGTGAGCCCGCAATTGTGGGCCTGGAAGAAGCACCGCATCAAGCTCGTCCAGAAATACGTAGACAAGATGCTGGTGATCTTCCCTTTCGAGGAACCTTTTTATCGGGCTCGGGGCGTGGAGGCGGAGTTTGTGGGGCATCCGCTGGCGGAGTTGCCGCTGCCGACCATCAGCCGCGAGCAGTTTGGCGATGAGAACAGGCTCGATGCGGACCAGAACTGGATAGCGTTGCTTCCCGGCAGCCGTCCCAAGGAGATTCGTGACAACCTCCCGGAGATGCTGGAGGCCGCCTGGAGCCTGATGGAGCGGTCCCGATCTACGGCCCAAAACCGCGAGTACCGGTTTCTGATCCCGCTCGCTCCGACTCTGAATAAAGTGCAGCGGACGCAGGTGCGCCACCTGGTTGAGGAACTGGCGGACGGCCTGCCAGTCCGCCTGGTCGAGGATGCACGAGCGGCGCTTTTTCATGCGCGCGCCTCGGTGGTAGCCAGCGGTACGGCTACGGTGGAAGCGGCGCTGATTGGCAACCCGTTCGCGGTGGTGTACAGAGTCTCCTGGCTCACTTACGCGATTGCGAAGCGGGTGGTGACGGTGCCGCACGTGGCCATGGCCAACCTGATTGCCGGCAAACGCGTCGTACCGGAGTTGATTCAAAATGACTTCACCGCGGCAAAAATCGTCCAAGAGATTGAGCGCCTGCTACCGGACGGTGCGCCTCGCGAGTCCATGATGAAGGAGCTCCAGGCGGTTGGGGCGTCGCTGAGATCCCGGCGGACAGACAGAGTTGATGAGAACGTAGGCGCCATTGAGCGGGTGGCTGCGGTTACTTTGGAAATGCTTGGAGTCGGTTCCCCGGCGCTGGACCCGTCTGTTGTGCAATCCTGAATCGGCCGGATGGAGATTTGAGCTTCCCAGATCTCAGAATCGAGATCTGGGGCACCCAAGAAAGTTGGCCGGGAAGACACCCGGCGTAATCGGCGGAGAGAGACTTTGGTTTCCCAGTACACAGAGTTGATAGAGACGAAAGACGACCGGTGACTGCGATAATGACTGCGATGCGTAGAAAACAGCGGAGTTTGCGGATTGAATTGGGACGGCGGCTTGCCCTTGCGGGGCTTTTGACCCTGAGCTCTTTGGTGTCCTGGTGCCTTTTGGTGTCGGCTCCGCTCCGGGCACAACGGGCGGAACGGCCTGCGCTGGATATCGTGGCCTACGTGATCGATGCCGAGATCGATACCACCACGCACCATCTGGCGGCCAAGACGGTGGTCACCTTTACCGCGCCGGAGACCATGGAACTGGTGGCGTTCGGCTTTCACCCGGCGCTCAAGGTCACCAAAATCACCGACGACAAAGGCAAGCTGCTTACCGGCGAACGATCGGCCGATGGAACTATCCGCGTGGCTCCCGGTGCGCCGTTCATCAAGGGCCAGGCGAACCATTGGACCTTTGAATACGACGGTACCATCACCGGTAATGAAGACGGCCCGGTGGAGGGGTTGAAACTGGCCGCGATTCAGGAGCCGATCACCTATCTGCTTTACCCGGCACGCTGGTTCCCCATGTCTGGCTATCTCACCGACCGCTTCACCGCGGAGATTCACTTCCGCGTACCGCAGGGCATGAAGGTTTTTGCGAGCGGAGCCGTCGGCGGGGCTAAGCCGACCAAGTTGTCCAACGGCAAAGAGGGCGACCAGTTCGACTTCAAGTGGGATAAGCCGGGATTCCCCGGCACAGTTATTGCCGGACGCTATGTGGCGCCGGTTTCGGCTGGGCCGGGGAACGTGAAGGTCTACCTGACCGTGGCCCACCAGGCAAGCGGCAACCAACTGGCGCAAACGGCGGCCAAGGAGTACGACTTCTTTACAGACAGCTTTGGCTCACCCGAATCCAGCCATCTGAACGTGGTTGAACTGCCGGACGACACGCTTCCCGCTGTCTGGGCACCGGAGATGGCGGCGATTCTCGGTTCGCGCGTGGGCGATAAGAGCGGGATCAGGCTGCTGGCCAACACTATTGTCCACCAGTGGTTTGGCTCGGAGGTTAGCCCGCGCACCCTGAACGATGCCTGGATTACCAACGGCATGGCCCGCTATGGCGAACTGATGTATGTCGAAGAAGAAAACGGCAAGAGCGCCATGCATACTGCGCTTCAGGATGTTGCTGCAGGGGCGCTGGCGTATGACACCATTCCGCTTTCCAGCGTGTCGCGCCTGAGCCCGTTTTCGCCGGAGTTTCAGTCGATGACGCTGGAAAAGGGCGCCATGGTCTTTCACATGCTCCGCTGGGAGATTGGCGACAAGGCGTTTCTGGCCACAATGAAAGGCGCGCTGAGCCAGTATACGGACGGCAGCATGCGCACTTCGGACTTTATCAAGGTTTCCGAGGCGCAGAGCCAGCAGCAACTGACGCCGTTTTTTGCCCAGTGGATCGACGGTACCGGAGCACCGGTATTTACCGACAAATATGCGGTTTACAGGTTAGGCAACAACAAGGGATTCCGCACCATCGGCGAAATTCAGCAGGACCTCGACCTGTTCCGGATGCCGGTCGAGTTGCGCATCGAGACCGACGGCAAGACAGAAATCGAAAAGGTTGACGTGGTGGGCACAGATACCCAATATGCCGTGACCACCTTCGGACGGCCGCGCCGGATCGCCATTGATCCTCAGAACTGGCTGCTTAAGTCCACTCCGGACCTGCAAGTACGAATCGCCATTCTCAAGGGACAGCAACTGGTAGCTCAGGGCGATCTGACCGGCGCGCTGGCCGAATACCAGAAGGCTCTGGAAGCAAATCCGCAGAGTTCGCTGGCCAGCTACCGCGTCGGCGAACTGCTCTTTACCCAGCGCAACTACCAGGCCAGCGTGAATTCTTACCGGGACGCGCTCCGCGGCGACGGGGAGCCGCGCTGGACCGAGTGCTGGAGCCACATCGCCCTGGGCAAGATCTTCGACATTACCGGGCAACGGGACCGGGGCGTGAATGAATACCGGCTTGCGGTGCAGACCAACGACAACACTCAGGGTTGCGTCAATGAAGGCCGCCAATGGCTGCAGAAGCCTTATAAGCTGCCGGATACGGACCAGTAGAGGAAGCTTCTTCAATCTCCAAAGACTTTTCCCCGCAGTTTGCAGTTCATTCCTTCTCTTCGGAGCACAATCAGGGGAGGCATGAAATTTGTGGCCGCCAACGCGCACGCTGACTCGCTGACTCGCTGCGGAAAACAATCGTCACGGTCGAAAAACAACTCATCCCGCCGGCTGAATATTAGGCCGTTTTCCGGATTTTCTTGCAATCGACTGAAAAAGAATATGTTACGTATGAATTGGCCCATTTTGACCCCCTCAAACAAAGCACTTACGTCAAATTGGTTTTTTGCCCCATTCGCAAAACAAAAGACTTACGTCGACCCAAACAGAATGGCCAGCCCTCAGGCTGGCCATTCTGTTTGCTGCACTCAGTTCAGATTGCTAATTTGCGTGACCGCTTCCCAGGGTGAGCACTTCCACGTCTACCTTGGCCACACCGATGTGCGTCATGGCCAGTTTCTCCGCTGCGGCCCACGAGAGGTCGATTACGCGTACACGGCCTTCCGCGCCCAGGTCGCCACGATCGTTGATGCGTACCACCACCGAGCGCTTATTGGAGCGGTTGATAACCCGCACTAGCGAACCGAAGGGAAGGGTTGGATGGCAGGCAGTGAGTTCATGCATGTTGAACTTCTCGCCGCTCGCTGTCTTGCGCCCGTTGAAAACGCCACCATACCAGGACGCAAGCCCATGGAGTATCTGGAAGTGCTTCTTAGCGACGGCTTCCGGAGCATCCTTGGGAGACGCTGCGAAAACCGGGGTTGGATTCGCCACCGCGAGAGTCGGGGTCGTTGTCCGCGCGGGAGCCACAATTGCGGGGGCCCTGGAAATGTCCGCATCCGCATGCACGGCGGGAGTGTTAACCGCCGTGATCATGGCGACCAGCGTACCTGTGACAGCACCGGCAAGAATAGCAAGCCCCAAAGGAGCTTTGATGCTCGTGTTGCGAGTTTTTGTGTTAATCACCATCCCCCCATTTTACTAAATGGATACTCCTGTTGGCCTTCTATTGACAAGAAAAGAATGCAATTAGGCTGAAACTGCTCATCTTTTTCTGGATGCATCCGATAAGCTATTGATATTGTGTCACTTACAGTTTGCACCAATAGCGGTGCAGAATGCCTTTTAAGGGTGCAAAACAGACCTATTTCGAGGGTTTGGCGCCCCAGCGTCCCAGGGCTCGACAACTGACTGCGATTCTGCTGGAATTTGAGTCGCTTACCGGGAAGACGCTGGCTGTGACGCACTGAGTTTGGAAATCTTCAAGCGTTTTGCAGATTGATTCGCGGATCCTGCTAGCGTGATCCTCAGGTAGCGGAAAAACGAGTCCGTGGCCTTGGAGGAAGTATGAAATTGAGTGGCGCGGGGTTGGAGTTGATCAAGAGGTCGGAAGGGTTTCGCGGCAGGACTTATCTGGATGTGGCGGGGATTCCCACCATCGGCTATGGCCACAGGCTGCTGCCGAAACAGGCCTTTCCGGAAGGAGTAACGGAGGCGCGGGCGGCCGAAATGCTTGCACTGGATGTACAACAGGCTGAACAGGCCGTGGGACGGCTGGTGAAAGTTCCGCTGACGCAGGGGCAGTTCGACGCGCTGGTCGATTTCTGCTTCAATCTGGGCGAGGGCAGGCTGGCATCCTCGACTTTGCTCAAGGTTCTGAACGGAGCCAGGTACGAGGCGGCTGGAGAGCAGTTGCTGCGCTGGGATCTTGCTGCCGGACAAGTAAACACGGGCCTGAAGGGACGCCGCGAGGCCGAGCTTGAACTCTGGCAAAGCACAAGCGCGGAGCAGGCAGCGTGAATCACCCTTTGGATGGGTGGCGGACGCGACGCTTGGGCTTCGCGGGCCGCTCTGCCACTCCCACTGCGGGTGCTGGAGCGCCGACGCTGGCTACGGAAGGCGGCGGAGGCGGATCAAGCCACTTCATCAACACATTCGTGAGGAGGCCCGCGCCTTCGTCGGAGAGGTGGATTCCGTCGGTCGCGCGCAGCCGCATCGACTGTCCGTTGGGCAGGGTCTCAAACTCGCGAAACCCGCCCGAATCGTCGCCTACATAGGAATCCGGGTTCCACCAGGTGGCCTGGGGCGACTGGCTTACGACCGTGTAGGCGATACGGTTGATGGCGGCAATTTTCTGGTTATACACAGGAATGCGCATGGGCGGCAGGCCCACCCAGACAACTCGCGCACCGCTGGAGCTGACCATGGCCAGGTAGCTGGCCAGTCGGTCCTGGTAGACTTTCTGCCAGCCTTCGCTGCCGTAGGGCAACACTTTGCCATCGACAACGAAGCCCTGGCCGTCATTAGCGCCAATGGCGACGATGACCACATCGGGCTTCTCGGCGCCAATCATCGCGGGGTATTCGTCCATCCAGTTGAAAACTTCAGGACGAGCGAGGCCGGTTCCGGAGCGGAAGGCCTTGATAACACGCAGGTCCTTGTTGCCGGCAGCCTGGCGCAGAAGGGTGGCGCTGAGACCAACCGCCATCATGGAGTCGCCCGCCAGGGCCACCACGCGGGGCTTGCCAGGAGCTATCGGAGGCAGCGGGGAAAGCGTGGTTGTTCGCGGGAGGCTGGCAAGGAGAGGCGTCTGGGAGCCGACGGCATTCGAGAACGTGCCTGTTGTTCCCGGAATGGATGGATGTACGGATGAAGTTGCCGTGCCCGGCTTGGATCCTGGAATCGACGCTGCATTGGGCGCATTGGACAATGCAGGCAGGACGCATTCGGTTGGCTTGGTCAGGCTGGGGCTGTTGGTTCCCGCCGCGTCGGCCAACAGGGCGGCATCGTCGCTCCAGCCCACCCGCGCCAGGGCTTGAAGAGCATGCTCGCGAATGCCTCCGATGGCGAGCGGCACGAGAGCTGTTTTGATCGCTCCCGTCACCGGAACCGCGACCGTGCGCAGAGGGCCGATATCCAGATGATCCGCCCAGCTTGCCAATCCTTGAGATTCCAGCAGCACAACAGCCACGACGAACCCCGCGACTACAAGGGCAAGTTGCCGGATTGGATGAGTAATCGTCTGCATAATCCCTTTAAAACTGGAAATAAATGAAGGGCGCCACTCCGGTTGGCCCAAGGATTTCAATGGCGGCAATCGCCACGGCCACGGCTGCTCCGCGCGCAACGGCAGGCCAGCGGCCCATTTCCACCTCGAACCCATTTCGCCAGCGCGGCGGCATAAACTGGCCGGCAAGCCCGAGGAATAACACCAGCAGGACAGGCCCAGTGGCCAACGTGGCGGGACCTGGCACATGCAGCCTGCTGAAGACGTCGAAGGCAATGGCAAACGTCGACGACCGGAAGAAAACCCACCCAAGGCAGACAGCATGGAAGAGCAGAATCCGCGCGATCCAGCGCCAGGTTCCAGTTGCCCGCCAGCGAACCAGCGGAGCCCACCCAATGCGCGACCAGAGGCGATGGACAACCAGATAGCTTCCGTGCAAACCGCCCCAGACCACAAACGTCCACGCCGCGCCATGCCACAGGCCGCCGAGCAGCATGGTGATCATCAAATTCAGATAGGTCCGCATTCTACCGTTGCGCGACCCTCCCAGTGGGAAGTAGAGATAATCGCGCAGCCAGGTGGAGAGGGAGATATGCCAGCGACGCCAGAAATCCTGCGGATCGGTGGCTGTATAGGGCGCGTTGAAGTTGCGTGGAAAACGATAACCGAGCAGCAGTGCGCAACCGATGGCGATATCGGTGTAGCCGGAGAAATCGCAATAGATTTGCGCGGCGTATCCGTAGACGGCGAGCAGCGTGTCCCATGCGCCATACGACTGGGGAACGGCGAATACCGGCTCAACCAGCCGCGTAGCGAGCATGTTGGAGATGATGACCTTCTTGAACAGGCCGCCGATGATCAGAAGAAATGCGCGGTTGATGCGGATGTGATTGGGATTTCTGCGCACTGCGAGCTGCGGCAGGAACCGCGAAGCGCGCAGGATGGGGCCGGCGATGAGTTGCGGGAAGAATGCTACGTAGAGCAGTGCATCGCGCAGTTGCACAGGCTCTTTCACCTTGCCGCGATAGCAATCGCCCAGCAGCGAGATGGCATGAAAGACAAAGAACGAGATGCCCAGCGGCAACAACGGCGAATAGACCTGAATGTGCGGCGGGTGCGCGATACGCCCCCACACCTGGAGCATCGTCGTCATCAGGAAGCTGGTGTATTTGTAATAACCGAGCGCGGACAGGCATACGACGACACCGGCGATGAGCCAGCGCTTTTGGGCGGTTGGGGTCTGGCTGCGTTGGATGCGCTGGGCAACTAGCCCGGCAAAGATCGAGATACCAATTAAGAGCGGAAGATAGGTCCAGTTCCAGAAACCGTAGAAGACATAGCTGGCGAGGAGCAGGAAATCCTTGTGGACCTGCGGAAAGCGATAGAGGCTCCAGGCAATGGCCAGCACTGCGAAAAAGAACAGCGCGTATTCAACCGTGGGAAACAGCATGAATGACTTTGGCCTTTGCTTCGATTAGAACAGGAGCGGCCACTGTCCAACAAAGCATTGAAGATGGAGTGGATCGAGGGAATGGTAGCACAGAAAACTTTGAAACTCGGTGTCTCGGATGGTTCACGGTTCAACTTCGCGCCCGGCCAATTCGTGAACGCCCAATTCGCAGATTTGGAGCCGCTCCCCTGGTTTGAGATAGCCTTTGCGGCGAAACCAGTCTTCCATGGCAGCCTGCAAGCGATCGAGCGGGACGCGGTGTCCAGCTTCGAGCAGGCCGTCCGCGGCGGGGAGCGTGTCGTCGAAGACCGAATCGTTGGTGAAGTTGCGCATGGCGAAGTTGTCAATCTGGCGAATAGGACATGGGTAGGCCGCACCCGAGGCGTCGATTCGCTGAATGGAGATGCTGCGCTCGAACATAGCTCCACTTTACCGCATGGGCCAACCGTGGCACCGTGAGTCGAATGCTCATGTTGACAACAGACCTGTCATCCTGAGCGAAGCGTACTTCAGCGGAGTCGAAGGAGCTGCTTTTCCGGAACGTGTGCCCCAAGCTCTCACTTGATACAAATGCAACACACGTCAGATTCACCTCGGCCAGGCAAAACAAATCGCGCCTCCACGTCAACGAATGCCTCGAAGTCCTCGTCTAGGTGGATGAGCACCTTCGCCGGCGATGCTGCTCTTGAACGGAAGATCGAGGTTCGGTTGGGAAAAGGTCTGACGCGGGCGCACACGTTGCCCCGGCAGGTTTCCCGTGTTTCCCCGAAGCACTTTCCGACTTTCCCATTCACAACAGGAGCATTACATGATGATTGATTTGAGGTATGGATATTTGCTTGTACGGCGAACGCTGCTGCTGGCCGGCATGCTGGCAGTCGCGTGTTGTGCTCTGCAGGCACAGAACGATTCACAGCCCGCGGGCCCCATGCGTGGACGCGGCGGTCCGGAACGGGAGTTGCAGCAGCTTACCAATGTGCTGTCGCTGACCGCGGATCAACAGACGCAGGTAAAGGGCCTGCTGGCCGAGCGGCGGCAGAAGATGGAGGTGCTCCACCGTCCACCTGCGTCCACGGAAGCGACCGGCCAGGCGACCCCGCCAAGCCGTGAGCAAATGGAAGCGATCCGCAATGACACAGATTTAAAGATCACAGCGCTCTTGAATGACGACCAGAAGGCCAAATTTGCCGCTTGGCAGCAACAGCGCAAAGAGAGGATGGAACGGCGGGGCGCCGGTGGCGAAGGTGGTCCGCCGCCACAGCCACCGAACAGCTAAGGCTCGCTGTTTTGTGCTGGACAAGACTCAAGGGAAACGGGCCGCTTGCAGATGCCGGCGGCCGTTTCTGTTTTGGCGGCGCAAATCCCTCTTCGCGCTTCTTACGGCTTCTTGTCCGGAACGGCTTTGGTGTCCTTGCCTTGCTGTGTTTCGACGTGGAAGCGTTTGAAGTCGTAGTCGCGTTCGGTGAAGTGCTGGCGAATGCCCTTGACCAGCATCAGACGAAGCTGCACGTTGCCTTCGCCGCCGGTTGGTAGCCAGATTTCCCCGTTGACCTGCGCCTGGTCAAAACGAAAGCTTGAACCCTTCTGCACATTGGCAACCAGTCCGCCTGCAACATGAAAATTGTCGTCGAAGCTCACTTCCATGTGCGCAACTACGCGGTCGGCTTCGTCAATCCACAACGTGCCTTGCAGCTTCTTTGACGCGTCCTCCGCCAGGCCGTGTGTCTTGGCGTCTTTACGGCCCACAAAGTCGAAGACAATCGTCGGACGTCCGCGATAGTTCTCACGGCGTTCATTACTCACGTCCATGATTTCAAGCACGCGGCTGATGCTGATCTGCGGGCCTTCGAGCGGCTGGCCGGGTGGGGTCTTCTCTGCCTTCTCGACCAGCTTGGTTACGTGCTCGGTCTCTTTCTGTTCGTCGTGAGCGTCCAGCGACTTGCCGTCTTTTTTGACGGTGCGCTCGATGACGTGGCTGTTGACGAAGAAGTCCTCATTCTCGGTGACCTCGGTCTTTTTCACCTGGCCGTTCGAGTCGAGGTCCTGCACCGTCTGCAGAGAAGTGTAAGTGTAGTTCTCCCGCACCTTGTCGAGCAGCTTCTGGTGTTCCTGCACCTCGCGCATCAGCTGATGAATTTCCGGCAGTGGTGGGCTAGCCGGATTGGCCGTTTGCTGGGCGCGCGCCGGCGGCGCACTGAAGAACGGAAGGAAACAGGCGAGACAGAAGGCTTGAACAGAGCGCATGAGGGCAAGTCCGGAGGAGAGGCAGCTTGTGCAGAGCTTCTGCACGGGATTCAAGAGATTGGACACCGGCCGCCATTAAATGTCGTGCTGTTTTGATCAGCTTGAACAGACCGGCTCCATCGAGTATCGTCTGAGACCATGCTATCGGAAGCGCGCGAGGTGTGTTCGGACGGCAACCCGGTAGCGAAGGCGGACTTCCTGGGCGAGTTCCCGGAACAGACCGATTCGACCATCCCCTCAAGGAGAGACAAAGAATGCTCAAACTTTTGATTCACTGGCTTTTGAGTGCAATCGCTTTGCTGGTTATTTCCCATTTCGTGCCGGGGTTCCATGTCATGGGACTGCAACCGGCGCTAATCGCGGCATTGGTCATCGGCCTGCTTAACGCAACCCTGGGGCTGGTGTTGAAGATCATTACCTTCCCCATCACAATCATTACGCTGGGCTTGTTTCTGTTGGTGATTAATGCGGCCATGATTCTGCTGGCGTCGCACCTGGTTAAAGGCTTCCACGTGACGGGATGGATTCCTGCTTTAGTGGGCGCGGTGGTGCTGGCACTGGTGGGGATCGCGGTTCATGCGGGGTCGAAGAAGGTTTAAGAGCCTGTCTTACAACTTGGAGTTGCGTGAAGGGTACGAGCTTCAGCCAACCTACCCTTCACTCAACGTCCTGCTACAAGTTTCACTTCACCGCAGGCGCCAGAGTCGGAGCGATTACTTTGCCGGCTGACGTGGATTTGGCGGTCGGCGTCGTCGTGGGCTTGGTTGGGGCTTTAAGCTTGGGTGTCGTGACCGGTGCTGGAGCCGTCACGACCGGCCCCACGAGCGTCTGCGGCCTGCGCACCGCGCCGCCTTCAGAGAATCCGCCGGGCGCGCCGACGTGCGGTACCGCAGCACCAGCTGTTGGCTGCACGGGCTGAACGCGAGAGTAGATTCCCCATCCGCCACCGGCGACGACAAAAACGATAGCGGCGGCAGCCGCACCCCGCAGCCATCCACCAGCCGGCGAAAACTGCCCCGGCCATGCAAGCACGCGACCACCTCGCGGCGCTGAGCGAAGCCGAGCTTTGACGCGATCCTCAAGCCCTTTGGGGGCGGGAAGCGAGGCAATCAGGTGGAGAGTTTGCTCTGCCTCACCTGCGCGGGAATCCTTCGAAAATCCATTCTGATTCGGGTAACTCATTTTCAACTCCTGCTCGAACCACTGGCAACTGATCACTGACAACTGAAAACTGCTTCTCGACTACTTTCGTTCATGATTTAACAGCCCACCCATCAGGTTGCGCGCTCTGAATAGCCGCGAGCGAACGCTGGACTCGGTGATGCCAAGAACCGTTGCAATCTCCACGCTGTTTAATTCCTCGAATGCGGAAAGCATGAGCACTTCGCGCTCCTTGAGGGGCAACTTTTCTACGCAGGCCAGCACGTGTGCATGGTGTTGCGCGGCGGCGGCCTGGGCTTCGGCGCTCAGCCCATGCGAAGGCAGAACGCGGGCCAGTTCGGACACGTCGTCCGTCTCCGGCCTTGTTTTGGCGCGGCGCTTGCGGTCGAGCACAATGTTCCACACGATGCGGATCAGCCACACACGCTGGTCGCGCACCTCGGACAGAGTGTCGCGGTGGCGCAGGACGCGCATAAACGCCTCCTGCACCGCGTCTTCGGCATCGGAGGGATTACGCAGGACGGAGAAGGCCACGCGATAAAGGGTGCCGGCGTACTGGGTCACCAGTGCCGCAAGAGTCTCCTCATCGGCCTGAGTGTGGTCCGCGTGAGTTAGGCTCCGCTCGTGCACAGCGCTTTCTGTAATCTCCATCCAACCTGAGAATACTGCCTGGCTGGCGCTCATACCGAACATGACGCACGATCGTGGGAAAATGCTCGGAATCTTATAAGCTGGCGTTTGTTCTGAAAATCACGGATTGCGAGTGCGACGAAGCGTTTCCTTCCGAGGCTAAAGCCGACATTCCAGGGTGGGCTCAATGCATGGGTTGAAAACCCCCGCCTCCCTCCGACGTATTCCTTCCAACGCGTGCCCATCTTGTTAATTTTGTTTCCCAAAAAAGAGATCTCGCGAAGCCTAATGGCTCCGCGAGCGGTTTGGCTCAAGCTGTCTGTTCCTGCTACTGCTTGGCGGCCAGCTTTTGAGTGGCGATGGAGCCGGCGGCGCCATCCTTGTCCGCGTCCTTGACCTTGGCCCAGAGGGCGCGCGCCTGATCCTGCTTGCCGGTGGCGGCGTAGAGGTTAGCCAGGTCAAGCTGTGCAACACTGGCTGAAACCGTCACGGAAGGTTTGGCGGCCAGCTGATTGTAGAGGTCGATGGCCTGGGAATCCCGGGCTGTCTGGTGGTATACGCCGGCCAGCGCAAGCTTGGCCAGGTTGGAGAGATTGTGATCCCACGAACCGGCAGCAGCCTTCAATTCCGTCTCGGCGGAGGCAGTCTGGCCCAGGTCCTGGTAGGTGATTCCGGCAAAGTAGTGTGCCTTGGCGCCTTCCGGCAGCCAGCCATACTGCTGTGCGACGGCCACAAACTGCTTGTTGGCGGCTCTGGACCGGTCGGCAGCGGTCGAGTAAGAACCGTTTTCCGCAGGAGCGCCGGGTGGAGTCAGAGCAGCATCGTAAACGTCGAGGGCAGCGCCCAATGCGCTGTCAGCCGCGGTTGAACGCAGGTTCCAGAAGATCAGACCGCCAACGCCAACGGCGACCACCACCACAGCAGCAATAGCCCAGCGAAGAACTCCTGAGCGGTGTCCACTTACCCAGCTGACGCTGCTGGCAGTGGCCTGGGCGAACTTGTCTTTCTTCAGGGCATGACGGGTTTGAGTATCCACAGGGTCTCTTTTGTCCTTCGTTGATTAGACTTGCAGGCGGGCAGTAACGGTTGAGAGCACTTCCACTGCAACCCTACTAGTCTATCAGCGCGCCAAGAGCAGCGTCCACCGCCGCCGGGTGCTCGAATCCGCAAAAGCCCCTATCTCTTTGTGTCAATTGCCGTACTGCGCAAGGCGCGAATTCGTTCAATAGCACTATTCAGCACCGGCCGTTCCTTTGTTTCGAGCGATTCCAGCATGCCCTTGTCGATAAGCGATTCAATGAATTCGTCGACTGGGAGGCCGCGAGCCCCTGCTTCGCGCACCACAACGTCGGAGACGGTAACAGTAATCTGCATGATTGGTAATTCCCCTGCCGGGTTTATCGGCGGATGAAGGCGCGGGAACAGGACTTTGAGGGAAAGTTCCAGCCGGACGTTTGGATTCACGAATACCGGCTGCTCGGCTTGCCGTTCCTGTTCGGGAGCGATAGGCTAGTTGCATGTATGAAGACTTCCACGTAACCGACCGTTGGAGCAGCGAAGACCTGCACTGTAGCTGGAAAGGCACCATGGTGGCCATTGCCACCCGCCATGCCGACGCTGTCGATGTCCGTTTCGACGTGAACGGCCGCCCCATGTGGATTGCCCTGCCCTCAACCGCATGGGTGGAACAGAAGGAGCGCAGCGGCAAGGTGATTACGGATCAATTGTGTGTCCAAATCGCCGGCCGCTACCTGAAGCAGTTGGTGGAAGAAGGTTACGACTCCCGCCGCGAGATCTACACCATGACCGTGCCGGAAGTGCTGGAGCACCTGGACATTGTGGTGGAAGAAGCGACGAAGCTGGGCGCGATACCGACGCTGCCGGTAATCGCGTAAAAGCAGGGGTTAGGGATCAGGGAATAGGGAATAGGGAATAGCAAGCGAGCATGGAGCACCAGACAGATCGTAGCAACTGAATCCAGCTATTCCCTATTCCCTGCCTTATTCGTGCCTCAGTGCTTCCATGGGCTGCACAGCGGCTGCGCGGCGGGCGGGAATCCAGCTTGCCGCCAACGCGACAGCCAACAGTATTAAAACGCCGCCCGCCATGGTGACGGGGTCGTACGGTTGAATGCCATAGAGCATGGTCTTCACCAGGCGAGTAAGTGCAAGTGCTGCGCCGACTCCTGCGACGATGCCTGCAGCCGCCAGCCATGTGCTTTCGCGCAGAACCATCCCGCGCACCTGTCCTGGCTGCGCGCCTAAAGCCAGGCGGATGCCGATCTCGTTCCTGCGATTGGCCACGGAATACGCCATGATGCCGTAGATGCCTACGCAAGCCAGCGCCAGCGCCAGCACGCCGAAGCTTGCCGTAAGAGCGGCAAAGACCCGCTCCATTTGCATGTTGTCGTCAATCTGCTGACGCTGCGTGCGCACGTTCACAATGGGCAGGTCGCGGTCCACTCGCTGAACAACCTGGCGCAGTGCCGGAACCAGCGATTCAGGCGCAAGCTGCGTGCGAATGGCATACGTCATGCCACCCACCTCCGTCTGCTGCACATAGGGCAGGAAGAACTGCGGCGGCGCGTCATCGCGCAGGTTCGTGTAGTGGTTGTCGCCGCAGATGCCGACAATCTCGATCCACACCGGCTTGTCGTCGTCGGTTTTGAACCGCCGGCCGATGGGGTTGACGCCAGGAAACCGCTTCTTCGCCAGCGCCTGGTTAATGACAGCAACTTGCTTCGAGCTCGCAGTATCCTGCGGGCCAAAACCGCGCCCGCCAATGATCGGGATGCCCACGGTCTTGAAGAATGTGTTGCCAACCACGTTCAAGTCCTCTGGATCGTCGTGGCCCGTGGCCGACTTTTCGCCCTCGATCGCGAATTCTCCGTTCGACATATTGTCAGAGAGATAAGCCGTCCAGCCCGGCGCCACGCCCTCGACTCCCGGCAGTGCCGCAAACTGCTGCTCCAGCCGCTGGTGCAGCGCGATGTCCTTGCCCGCGCCATAGCGATGCACGGGCGGCGATACTTCAAACAGGATCAGGTGGTCTGTGCGGAAGCCGGCGTCGACCCGGTCGAGCGCTAAAAGCGTGCGCAGGAACAGCCCGGCTCCCACCACCAGCAGTGTGGAAAGCGCAATTTGGAAGGCGACAATCGCCTTACCGCCGATCCCCTTGCGCCGCCGCGTGGTGGTCTGCGCGCTTTGCTTCAGGCTGCTGCTCACCTCGCTGCGCGCGGCCAGCCACGCCGGCGCCAAACCAAAGACGAGCCCGGTCAGCACGGTCACCACGGCGGCAAAGGCAAACACACCCCAGTCCATCGGCACGTCATATGTGTTGCGTTCCCACGAGCTCGACATCAACCTGGGAACAAAATTGCGGCCCAGGTAGCCCACCAGCAGGCCGCCCGCGCCGCCCATTCCCGCCAGAAGAAGGCTCTCAGTCAGCAGTTGCCGCAGCACCCGCCCGCGACCCGCGCCCAGCGCCAGCCGCACGCTCATCTCGCGCTGCCGTTGCGCCCCACGCGCCAGCA
Source organism: Occallatibacter sp. (assembly GCA_049508975.1). GTDB lineage: Bacteria > Acidobacteriota > Terriglobia > Terriglobales > Acidobacteriaceae > Telmatobacter. Next base: position 22,728 of record JBELAI010000028.1, read on the forward strand.
GCAAGTTGGCAATGTTGGCGCACGCCAGCAGCAGCACAAAGCCCGTCATCGTCATCAGCACCGTGACCGGCTTCTGAAACATCCGTGCCGCGTAGTTGAGCCCGCGGCTGCCATCCACCAGTAGAAGCCGCGGAACGGTCTGCCCCGGCTTTACCGTGATGGTGGCGCGCGTTGCTGCCGCCAACTCCACATTCAACGCAGCCTCAGCCTGTGCGCTTGAAATCCCCGGCCGCGCGCGTCCCACCACGTTCAGCCACCAAAGATCGTTGTCGTCCAGCAGCGAGCCCTTTTTCCCCTTGGGATCGACCACCGGCTGCATGCTCAGTGGCACAAACAGGTCGGGCGACTCATGCGCATTCTTGGCGCCTGTAAAGCCGCGCGGGTTTACGCCCACAATCGTCAACGGCGTCTGGCTCACGGTAATGGTCTGCCCCAGCACGGCAGGGGACCGGCCAAAGTCGCGCTCCCACACGCCTTCGCTGATCACTGCAACCGCGCCCGCTCCAGGTGTCGCATCGTCCGAAGGCTGAATCGCGCGCCCCAACTGCGGCCGCGTCCCCAGGGCGGCGTAGAAGTTTCCTGAAACCATGTCCACATTCACCCGCTGCGCGTTGCCGTGCAGAGTGGCGTTCATGCTGTTTTCCTTGTAAGCGAACAGGTCTTCAAGCACCGCATTGTCTGCGCGCATCTGCTGGTACACAGGATAAGAGAACACCGATCCCAGCGTCCCTCCGCCGTTCGGATCAGGCTCGAAATCGCCCCACATGCTATTCACAGCACTGTGCGGGTCGTTGAACCAGCGCAGCATGCGCAACTGGTCGGCGTGCTGCACATGCAGGCGGTCGTAGAGCACGCTCTTGGCCAGCGAAAAAATCGTAGTGTTCGCGCCGATCGCGAGAGCCAGCGAACTTGCGGCAATCGCCGTGAAGCCAGGACTCTTGCGCAGGATGCGAATGCCATAACGCAGGTCAGCTCCAAATTCGTCCCACCAGCGCAGGCCGAGCGAGGCACGCATGCCTTCCTTATGCACCGTCGCGGTACCGAGAGCGATCCGGGCACGCCGCGCGGCCTCGGAAGGGGTGCGGCCCGCGCGAATCAGATCGGCGGTGAGACGCTCAAGATGATCGGCAAGCTCAGCTTCCATCTCCGCTTCAAGACGGTCCCGTTGAATCATCGCGCGAAACCACGAGCGCGGCTGAGAAAAAATGCGAATTAAAGATGAACGAATGCTCATGGCCTTCTATTCCCCATTTCCCTAGTCCCTGGTCCCTGGTCCCTGGTCCCTGGTCAACGCTTCACTCGTGCCGTAGCGCATCCATGGGTTGCACGCGAGCGGCGCGGCGCGCGGGAATCCAGCTTGCGGCCAGCGCGACGATCATCAAAATCACGACTCCACCAGCCAGCGTTGGCGGGTCCCAGGGCTGAATGCCGTAGAGCATCGACTTCACCAGGTGCGTCAACAACAGCGCGGCGGCAACACCGGCAACAATTCCAGCAAGAGCCAGCGTTGTGCTCTCACGCAGAATCATCCCGCGCACCTGCCCTGGCTGCGCACCGAGCGCCATGCGAATGCCGATCTCGTTTCTGCGATTGGCCACTGAATACGCCATGATGCCGTAGATGCCCACGCATGCCAGCGCCAGCGCCAGCAGGCCGAATCCCGAGGTCAGCGTGACGAAGATGCGCTCCTGTTGTAAATCGGCCTCAATCTGCTGATCCTGAGTCCGCACGTTCACGATCGGCAGGTCGGGGTCGACTTTCTGAACAACGCTACGTAACGCAGGCAAGATTGCATCAGGCTTCATCGCCGTGTGAAGCTCATAGACCATGCCGCCCACTTCGCTCTGCTGTACATAGGGAAGGAAGAACTGCGGCGGAGGATCGTCCCGCAGATTCGCGTATCGCGTGTCGGCACAGATGCCAACGATCTCGATCGAATCCGTTGCCAGCTTGCCTCCGTGCCCGTCCATGTCGTGGGCGCTGGTCGAAAACCTCTTGCCAATCGGATTCTGTCCTGGAAACCGGCTCCGCGCCAGGCTCTGGTTAATAATCCCCACCAACGGCGAGGTCGCCGTATCCTGCTCGCCAAAACCCCGTCCGGCAACAATGGGTATTCCCAGTGTCTCGAAGAAATGGACGCCGACAGCGTTGTAGTCCTCCTCTTGTTTTTTGTTCTTGTCGTAGGCTTCGCCTTCCAGCAGAAAGTCGGTTCCGGAAATATCGTCGGAAAGATACGAATCCATTGCCGGCGAAACGGATTCAACACCCGGTACTGCCGCGAAGGCCCGCTCCAACTGCTGGTGAAGCGCCAGATCCTTGCCGGCCGGATAGCGGCTTTGCGGCAACGCGATCTGTGCCAGCAACAGATTATTTGTGCGGAATCCAGGATCAACCGAATTCAAGCCGGCCAAAGTTCGGATGAAGAGTCCAGCGCCAATCACCAGCAAGGTTGAGAGTGCGACTTGCAGACCGACGAGCGCTTTGCCGCCCATACCCTTGCGCCGGCGCGTTGTTGTCTGCGCACCTTCTTTCAATCCATGCGTGACCTCGGCGCGTGCCGCACCCACCGCTGGAGCTATTCCAAACAGCAGCCCGGTCAGTATCGTTATTCCGGCCGTGAACACGAAGACGGACCAATTGAAGTGAACACTGAGTTGGGCATGTTGCCACGCATTCTCAGTCAACTGCGGAATTGCGATTCGCCCCAGGTAGCCCATCGCAACTCCGCCTGAACCACCGAGCGCGGCGAGCAACAGACTTTCCACAAGCAGTTGTCTCAGGATGCGTGCACGACCCGCGCCCAGAGCCAGCCGCACGCTCATCTCCCGCAACCGCTGTGCACCGCGTGCCAGCATCAGGTTGGCAATGTTGACACATGCCAGCAGAAGCACAAAGCCCACCAGTGTCATGAGTACAGCCATCGGCTTGAGGAATATCTGCTCCTGTTCAAAGAGCCCGCGGCTTCCATCGCGCAGTGTCAGGTGTGGTATGTCTTCACCGGCCCTCACCGGCATGGTGGCGCGCACGATCGCGGACAGCTCGGTATCAAGCGCAGCCTGAGCAGCCGCGTCGCTCACGCCCGGTTTCGCGCGGCCCATGATGTTCACCCACCATTGATTGGAGTTGGTAAGCCACGAGCTTCCATCCGAAGACGGCGTCAGGATGGGCTGCATCGCCAGTGCCACAGTCACGTCAGGCGTTTCCGATTCGAGCACACTCTTGGCGCCCGTAAAGCTTCTGGGATTCACGCCGACAATGGAGACTGGCTTGTCGTTCAGCTTGATCCATTGACCAATCACGGCCGGAGACCGCGCAAACTCGCGCTCCCACAGGCTATCGCTGATCACGGCTACAGGCTGGCTGCCTGGGGCGTCATCCGAAGGCTCGATCGCGCGTCCCAGTTGCGGTTGAACAGCAAGCACGGAGTAGTAATTTCCTGAGACCATCTCCGACAGCAGCCGCCGCGCGTTGTCTTGAACGGTCGCGTTCATTCCCGTTTCTCGAAACGCTAGAAGCTCGCCGATCACCCCACTATCGTCGCGATTTTCCGCACGCACTTGCGTGTAAGCGGAATAAGAGAAGACCGTGCTGATTTCGCGGCCGCCGGGCAGTGGGTCCACATCGCCATGGATGTGATGCACCGTGCTGTGATCCTGCGATCCCGTCCACGAGAGCAGCCGCAGATCCGCCGCATGCGGCACGGGCAGGCGCTCGTACAGAATCTGTTTTGCAGCGGAAAAAATGGTCGTGTTGGCGCCAATGGCCAGAGCGAGTGAAGTCGCTGCGATGGCTGTAAAGCCGGGGCTCTTGCGCAGCATGCGCGAACCATAGCGCAGATCGGCGCCCAGTTCGTCCCACCAGCTGAGGCCAAATGAGGCGCGCATGCCTTCCTTGTGCGCGAGCGCGGTTCCCAGAGCGATGCGTGCACGCCGTGCAGCCTCGGCAGGCGCGTGGCCCGCACGAATCAAATCGGCGGTGAGGCGCTCAAGGTGATCGGCAAGTTCAGCTTCCATCTCCGCTTCCAGACGGGCGCGTTGAACGACCGCGCGCATCCACGAACGCGGCTGAGAAAACACGCGAGTTAAAAATGCACGTAGCCTCATAGCTCTTTAATCCCTGTTTCCTAATCCCTATTCCCTGCTCTACTCGTGCCGCAGCGCTTCCATCGGTTCCACGCCGGCGGCACGGCGCGCGGGAATCCAGCTCGCAGCTATTGCGACAGCCATCAAAACTGCGACTCCAAGACACAGTGTCAATGGATCGTACGTCTCGATGCCATACAGCATCGATTTGACCAGGCGCGTCAACAGCAACGCGGCGGCGACGCCAACAACAATTCCAGCTAACGCCAGAGACGTGCTTTCGCGCAAAATCATCCTGCGTACCTGCCCTGGCTGTGCGCCCAGCGCCAAACGGATACCGATCTCGTTTCTGCGATTGGCCACCGAATACGCCATGATGCCGTAAATTCCTACGCACGCCAGCGCCAACGCCAGCAGGCCGAACCCGCCAGTTAACGCTGCAAGGGCACGCTCTTCGCGCAGGCTCTCGTCAATATCCTGCTGCCCGGTATGAACGTCGGTGATAGAAAGGTTGCCGTCGATCCGCGTCACGGTTCGCCGCAGCGCGGACGCCATTGAACCAGCGGCCACATGCGTACGAACCGCATATGCCATGCTGCCCACCTCGGAGCGCTGCACATAAGGCAGGAAGAATTGAGGCGGTGCGTCGTCGCGCAGGCTCGCATAGCGCGAGTCGGCGCAGATGCCCACTACTTGAATCCAATCCGACTTTGCCGGATCGCCAACTTTCAGTTTCTTCCCGACCGGGTTCCCATCGGGAAACCGCTTGCGCGCCAGGCTCTCATTAATCACGGCCACTTTTGCGGACGTCGCAGTATCCTGCGGGCCAAAGCCGCGCCCCGCAACGATCGGAATGCCCATCGCCGGAAAGAACCGATTCCCCACCATGTTGACCATTTCGCTCGGCGCATCGGTCTTGCCGGCGATCTCCTCTTCCGTCCTGAACGAATACTGCATCGTCGAGCCGGTGAGGTATTGCACTGACATCGCGGACACGCCGTCCACTCCCGGCAGGGCCGCAATAGCCTGCTCCAGATGTTCGTTCACTGTCACATCTCTTCCGTCGGCATATCCCTTGCGCGGCATTTCAATCCCGGCAATCAGCATGTTGTCGGTCCTGAATCCGGGGTTCACCTGGCTCAGACCCGCAACGGTGCGCAGAAACAGCCCCGCGCCAATCACCAATAACGTCGACAAGGCAATCTGGAAGCCCACCAGCGCCTTGCCGCCCATCCCCTTGCGCCGCCGAGTGATTGTCTGGGCGTTCTGCTTCAGGCTGCTGCTCGCTTCGGCGCTGGCCGCCGACAACGCCGGAGCCAGACCGAACAGTATCCCCGTCAGCAGCGTCACTGCCGCCGTAAAGGCAAACACGCCCCAGTCAAAGTGAATGGCAATCCGGTCCTGCTCCCACTGACCCGCGAAAAGCCGGGGAAGGACATTGCGGCCCAGATAGCCGAGCAGCATGCCCAGGGCGCCACCCAATGCCGCCAACAGCAGACTCTCGGCGATCATTTGCCGCAAAACACGCGCGCGCCCAGCGCCCAGCGCCAGCCGGACACTCATTTCGCGCTGCCGCTGCGCGCCGCGGGCCAACAAAAGGTTGGCGATGTTGGCGCACGCCAGCAGCAACACCAGGCCAACCAGGACCAGCAACAGATTGATGGGCTCTCGAAAATCTCCATCCAGTTGATGCAGACCGCGGCTACCATCGGCAACCACCATGCGCGGCATCGATTCATCCGCCTTCACCGTCATGGTTGCGCGCACTGCGCCGGCCAATGCGACATCCAACCCGGCGCGTATTTCGCTCTCCGGCACACCCGGCCTGGCGCGCGCCATCACCTCAAGCCACCAATTGGTGGATGTCGCGAGCAACGAAGGATCCTTGCCCATCATGGGAGCAACCAGCGGCTGCATGGTCACCGGTACAAATATGTCAGGGGATTGCTGAACACTTTCCGCACCCGTGAACCCGCGCGGATTCACACCCACAATCGTCAGCGTGGTCTGGTTGATCTTGATCGTCTGCCCCAACACCGCCGGTGAGCGCGAATAAGCGCGCTGCCACAGCCCATCGCTGATCACCGCGACCGTTCCCGATCCGGCTACGGATACGTCGCCCGGCTGGATCGACCGCCCGAGTTGCGGCTGAACTCCAAGGGTCGAGTAGTAGTTGCCGGAGACAAGTTGCATTGTGGCCCGCTGGTCATTGCCGCGGATTCCAGCCGTCACATTGAAGTCTTTGAACCCGAAGATCCCCTGCATCCCGCGATTCGCCTCTTGCAACTTGAGAAAAATCGGATAGGAAAAGCACTCGCTCCTCATCCCTTCAGCGCTCGCGTCGAAGGAGGTCCAGAAACCATGCACAGGGCTGTGCGCATCCGCGTTCCACCCCAATATTCGCATCTGTTCTGGATGAGGGACGCCCAGGCGGTCGTAGAGCAAGGTCTTGGCGATCGAAAACATTGCCGTGTTTGCTCCAATAGCCAGCGCCAGCGACGAAACGGCGATCGCCGTAAACCCCGGGCTCTTGCGCAGCAAGCGGAATCCAAAGCGCAGATCGGCCCGAAGTTCGTCCCACAAGCGAAGGCCGAGTGATGCGCGCATGCCTTCCTTGTGCGCGAGCGCAGTTCCCAGAGCGATACGCGCACGCCGTGCTGCCTCGGCAGGCGCATGCCCGGCACGGACCAAATCCGCGGTCAGACATTCAAGATGTTGGGCAAGCTCAGCTTCCATCTCCGCTTCCAAACGGTTGCGCTGAACGACCGCACGCAGCCAGGAACGTGGCTGCGTAACAACGCGAGCAAAGAATGAACGCAGATTCATAGGTCTCCACCCCCCGGTTCCTTAGTCCCTATTCCCTAGTCCCTGCTCCCTGTCTTGATCACGCGCTCTCAGGCGTCGCGCTGAGAATCGTTCCGATGATCCCGGCCATGCGGTTCCACTTCCCCGTTTCAGCGACCAGCCGGTCTCGGCCTGCAGCGGTCAGGCTGTAATATTTGGCGCGCCGGTTGTTATCGCTCTCGCCCCATTCGCTGGCGATGGCGCCCTGGTGCTCAAGTCTGTAGAGTGCCGGATACAGCGACCCCTGCTGGACCACCAGTTCCTCGCCCGAGATCTGCTGAATCCGCAACAGCACTCCATAGCCGTGGAGCGGGCCCAGCGAAACCGCTTTGAGGATCAGCAGATCCAAGGTCCCCTGCAATAGGTCAATCTGTCTTTCGGAGTGTTTGTCGGGCTTGTCATTTCCCATTTATCGCTCTCCTTGACGCTCTAGGAAAGAGATTAAGTCTACTCTCCTAGATTGTCAAGGAGAGACATGAACAAGAGTGGGGTCTTTCGACTCCGATACTCTTCATCTCTGCTGGAATCCCCGGATGCGCCCCACGTGCCTGTGCAAAAAAGGAGATTTTCCTCTTTGCAGATCGGCGGGGACTGAGCGTATATTGAATTCCATTGGGCGGGTGGCGGCTTTTTCCACACCGCATCAAGCCTTGGCTCGCTTGGATTGTTTGGATTCTCCTCTGCGGTCAGGGTCGGCGATTAGACTCACAGTTGAAGCATTAAAGTTGCTCCCCATGCAGCCTGAAGTAAGACCTTGTACTGGATTGTGTCTGCGCACGATCCGCCGAATGAGGATCGTTCTTCGAGGTGGAATTGCAACAAAAACCGAACTCGTGAACGGAAGCGCTGAAAGCGGGCGCCGTAGATTGTCGTGACCGGGTAGCTGCTGTTTATGCACATCGAGTCCCCGTCATCGCTTTGACCTGATCGGTCGCCCTTTACAATTCGGACCCTGCTCGCGACGTTTCCCTGAAACTTCGCGCCAGCTTGCCTCCCCACTAGACCAATAACTCCGCTCCACAAGGAGCGCTTGAAAGAGCGCTGGAGAGATTATTGCGTGCAATCTCCCGTTGTCAGGGAGCGTTACCGGCGGATCGGCGGATCCCTCACTCGGGAACCACCAATCGCGCTGGGTGGAGATTTTGCGCTCGTTTTCAATCGGCAACCGAATCTCAACCACGATAAGGAGAAGCACATGTCGACTTCCAAGAAGATTACCCTTCAAGGCACCGAGCACACTTTGCTGTCCGGAGCGCGCGCAATCGGTCCAAGCGACCCCCACGAACTTATCGAGATCTCCCTGGTGTTGAAGCACCGCCAGTCCCTGGCAGTGCCCGGAGGTGAAAACAAGATCCTGACTCACTCCGATTTCGCCAAGAAGTACGGCGCCGACCCCGCGCAGGTGGACAAGATTCGCCAGTTTGCCCGCGAGAATAACCTGCACATGCTGGAACGCGGGGATGAGGTCCTTCGCCGCACAATTACCCTCTCCGGAACAGCCGCGGCCATGGAGAAAGCATTCTCCGTCGAGTTAATTGAATACGAGCATGAGAACGGAAGTTATCGAGGACATATGGGCGCCATCCAGATGCCGGAGGAGTACGCCTCGTTTGTCTCCGGCATCTTCGGGCTGGATAATCGCCAGGTGGCCAAACCGCATTTCCGCTATCGCAGCACACATGGCGCATTTGGCGCGCGCGCTTCGAATACCTCTTACACGCCTCCGCAGATCGCCAAGCTCTACAATTTCCCGACCAACGCCGGCGGCGCCGGCCAGACCATTGGCCTCATCGAGTTGGGCGGCGGCTATCGTCCAGCCGACATCGCCGATTACTTCACTGGCTTGGGACTGCAAGCGCCGGCAGTGAAAAGCACCTCGGTGGATCACGCCCAAAACCGCCCAACCACCCCACAGAGCGCTGACGGTGAAGTGATGCTCGATATTGAAGTGGCGGGATCGGTGGCGCAAGGCGCGAAGATCGTCGTCTATTTCGCCCCCAACACCGCGCGCGGATTCCAGGATGCATTGAGCACGGCGATTCACGATGAGCTCAACAAGCCGAGCGCGGTCTCCCTCAGCTGGGGCAGCGCTGAAGTCAACTGGACCGCACAATCGATGGAGAACTTCAGCCAGGTTGCCCAGGAAGCCGGACTCCTCGGCATAACAGTCACTGTCGCTTCGGGCGATAACGGGTCCAGCGACGGAGTCAACGACGGTAAGAGCCATGTGGACTTCCCGGCGTCGTGTCCTTATGTGCTGGCCGCCGGCGGCACAAAACTGATGTCGGCTAACGGCGTCGTCACCAGTGAGACTGTCTGGAACGACGGCGCGCAAGGCGGAGCCACGGGAGGCGGCTACAGCACTGTGTTTACGCGCCCCGCCTATCAGGCCTCCGACGTTACGCAACCCAACCGCGGTGTACCCGATTTAGCCGGCGACGCCGATCCTGAAACCGGATATAACATCCTCGTCGACGGGCAACAAATGGTCATTGGAGGAACCAGCGCTGTTGCTCCGCTGTGTGCGGCCCTCGTGGTCTTGCTCAACCAGAAACTTAACCGCAGGTTGGGGTTTGTCAATCCATCGCTCTACAGCCTCGACCAGACCAGCGACTTCCGCGACATAACCATGGGCAACAATGGCGCGTTCTCCGCTTCCAATGGCTGGGATGCCTGTACCGGTCTGGGTTCACCGCAAGGCACTCTGATATACCAGAGCTTGCTTGGACCCGCGGTAACAGGGACATCGACGGCTTCTACACAGAAGGCTGAACGTGCGCAACAAACGCATGCCACGAGCGCCCATTAATACGAGCACGGTTGCTTTGAAATCATGGGGTGAATGCTCTGCCAGGGGCATTCACCCTAAGATGCTTCTTTCATGGTGCTGTGCGGACGTGCGCGGCGAAATAAATATAGAACAGCAACTCAATTTCGCGCTCAAACCGTACGCAAAGCTCTTCATGTTCCATCTTTTCGCTTCGTGTTCGCACCCCTCCGCGAAAATACGAAAGAGTGAAGAATCCTCTATTTTTCCTCTTCCTGTGATGGAAAACACCTGACCTCAGGCCGCATCTCATGACACAATGGGCTTTCCTTGATTTTTCATTATTTTTTCTGCATAAGGAGTCCTGTCCATGGGAAGTCTCTCGATAGCGGAAGCAGTTCGGGCGCTGGCGGCCGGCCCCCAGGTGCACCAGAACCTGCCGGCGGCGCAACTTGTAGAGAGCGCTTTGCTGCGCGGCGAGGCTCGACTGGCGTCCAATGGTGCACTGGTGGCCACGACGGGTGCGCGCACGGGCCGCAGTCCCAGAGACAAATTCACGGTGGACGATGCGGTCACACATGTTCCGACCGACTGGGGGCGCGTGAACCAGCCGTTTGCTTCAGACAGGTTCGACGCACTGCTGGAACGCGTTTTGACGCACATGCGGGAGCGGGATCTCTTTGTGCAGGATCTCTATTCCGGCGCCCATCCCAAATACCGGTTGCCTATTCGCGTCATCGCCGAGTACGCGTGGCATGCCTTGTTTGTGCGGCAGCTTTTTGTGCGCCCCGAATCCGGCGCCTTAGCCACGCACGAACCGGAATTCACCGTCATTGCGGCGCCGGAGTTTGAGGCTGTTCCCGATCGCGACGGAACCCGCACCAGCACCTTCATCCTGGCCGATTTCACGCGGCGCATCGTGCTGATCGGCGGCACAAAATATGCCGGCGAGATGAAGAAGTCGATCTTCGGTGTAATGAATTTTCTGCTTCCGCGACGGCCTGACAATGATGCGGTGCTGCCCATGCACTGCTCGGCCAACGTGGGCGCGGATGGCGTGCCGGCGCTGTTTTTCGGGCTGTCGGGAACGGGCAAGACCACGCTCTCCGCTGATCCGGCACGGCGGCTGATCGGCGATGACGAACACGGCTGGAGCGCCTCCGGCATCTTCAATTTTGAGGGCGGGTGCTATGCCAAGTGCGTCGATCTGAGCGAAGAGAAGGAGCCGCAGATCTACCGCGCCATCCGCTTCGGCTCGGTACTGGAAAACGTGATACTCGATCCTGCGACGTGCGAGCCCGATTACAGGGATATTCAACTGACGGAAAATACCCGCGCCGCTTATCCGGTTGAGTTCATCGACAATGCGGTGATACCGGGGATTGGCGGGCATCCGCGCAACGTGATGTTTCTGGCTGCCGATGCATTCGGTGTCTTACCTCCCATCGCGCGTCTTACACCGGAGCAGGCGATGTATCACTTCCTCTCCGGCTACACGGCGAAGCTTGCTGGTACTGAGGCCGGCATGGGCTCAGACCCGGTGCCGGAATTCTCAGCTTGTTTTGGTGCGCCGTTTTTGCCGCTGGCTCCGCATGTCTACGCGGAGATGCTTGGCAGCCGTCTGAAGGAACACAAGGCAACATGCTGGTTGGTGAATACGGGTTGGACTGGAGGCAGATTCGCCGTGGGCAAGCGCATGAGCCTGAAACATACGCGCACCCTTGTGGACACTGCCCTCGATGGCTTGCTGGACGATGTTGAATTTGTGACCGAGCCGGCGTTCGGTCTGCACATTCCGGTCAGTTGCCCCGGCGTGCCGACAGAAATTCTGAACCCGCGCAATGTGTGGGCCGACCAGGCCGCCTATGACCGCCAGGCCACCGACCTGGCCAGCCGCTTCGAAGCAAACTTCAGGCAGTTCGACACTACTGAGGCCGTGCGGGCAGCAGGGCCGGGCAGGCTCCGCTAGTCATGACAGGCCGCGTTGCCTAGCGGCCGGTCATCCTTTCAATGTGCTCCGGGTAGCGTGCGCCTTCGACTTTGATCTGTGCCGCGGCTGTTTCGATTTCGCTAAGATCGTCGTTCGTCAGCTCGAGTGCGACTGCGCCGATGTTCTCTTCGAGACGATGAAGTTTCGTTGTCCCAGGGATGGGCACCATCCACGGCTTCTGGGCCAGAAGCCACGCCAGTGCGATCTGAGCCGGTGTCGCCTTCTTGTGCTCTGCGATCTTCGCGAGCAGATCGATGAGGGCCTGATTGGCCTTCATCGCTTCCGGCGCAAAGCGCGGGATGGTGCTGCGGATGTCGGTTTTGTCGAACGTCCTGCTCTCATCGATCTTGCCGGTCAGGAAGCCTTTGCCGAGCGGGCTAAACGGGACGAAGCCGATGCCGAGTTCCTCCAGCGTGGGAATAATCTCCTTTTCAGGGGTGCGGTACCAAAGCGAATATTCGCTCTGTAGTGCGGTCACCGGTTGAACGGCATGAGCGCGGCGGATAGTTTTAGCTCCTGCTTCAGAGAGGCCGAAGTGCTTGACCTTGCCTTCGGCGATCAGGTCCTTGACGGCGCCGGCCGTGTCTTCGATGGGAACATTTGGATCGACACGGTGCTGGTAAAAAAGATCGATGGCATCAACGCCCAGGCGCTTGAGTGAGGCTTCGGCAACCTTGCGAATGCGCGCTGGGCTGCTGTCGGTGCCCTTCGGGCCATGGGTTCCATCGTCGTTGATATCGAAACCGAACTTGGTGGCGATGGCGACCTGACCTTTGAAGGGAGCAAGTCCCTCGCCAACGACCTCTTCGTTATTGAAGGGACCATAGACCTCCGCGGTATCGAAGAAGGTGATGCCGCGCTCGACGGCCGCGCGAAGCAGCGCGATCGACGTTGATCTTTCTGGGAACGGTTTGTAGGAATGGGTCATGCCCATGCAGCCGAGGCCGAGCGCCGATACTTCAAGATTGCTGTTTCCCAATGTGCGTTTTTGCATGTCTTACTCCATCCCTCTGTCACCGACAACCAGACCGTGACCGCTCGCTCAAATTCGGACGAGTGGATTGAATTACCTTTGATACTGATCGTCGCTAACTTTCTCAAGCCAATCGACAGCCTTGCCATCGAGCTTTTCCTGGATGGCAATGTGAGTCATTGCGGTTGTTGGCGTAGCTCCATGCCAATGCTTTTCTCCCGGCTCAAACCAGATGACATCACCGGGGTGAATTTCCTCCACAGGGCCACCCTCCCGCTGGGCCCAACCAAATCCAGCGGTCACAATGAGCGTCTGCCCGAGCGGATGCGTATGCCATGCAGTGCGCGCTCCCGGCTCGAAGCTAACGATAGCGCCGCCGACACGTGCCGGTTCGGTCGCTGCGAACGGCTGATCGATGCGGACTGTTCCGGTAAACCAATCCGACGGTCCTTTTGCCGACGCCTGCGAACCGTTGCGTGTGATTTTCATCGCGACCTCTCCTTCACATTTCACCTGATTTAACGCATCTTCGCTGTCCGTAAATTATTCCGCTTTCAGCGATGCCATGTCGATGGAGAAGCGGTACTTCACATCCGACTTGAGAAGCCGTTCGTAAGCTTCATTGACCTTCTGAATGGGGATGACCTCGACATCAGCGGTGATGTTGTGCTGGCCGCAGAAGTCGAGCATCTCCTGGGTTTCGGGAAGGCCGCCAATGGGGGAGCCGGAAAGACTGCGGCGTCCCATGATGAGGCCGAAGGCAGGAATAGACAGTGGTTTTTCCGGTGCGCCAACTAGCGTGATATTCCCGTCGCGGCGGAGAAGATTGATGTAGGCGTTGATGTCGTGGTCGGCCGCAACGGCGTCAAGAATGAAGTCAAAGCTGCCGGCGTGCTTCGCCATTTCATCAGCGTTGCGCGAGAGGACGACCTCGTCGGCGCCGAGACGGAGGGCATCGCCTTTCTTGATGGCAGAAGTGGTGAAGACAACCGTGTGGGCTCCGAACGCGTGCGCGAACTTCACGCCCATGTGCCCGAGTCCGCCGAGGCCGACCACTCCGACCTTCTTGCCCTTGGTCACGCCCCAGTGGCGCATGGGCGAGTAAGTCGTGATTCCGGCGCACAGCAATGGCGCGGTTCCGGCAAGATCGAGGTTTGTTGGAACACGGAGCACAAAGCGCTCCCTGACGACGATGCTGTCGGAGTATCCTCCGTACGTGACGCCGCCGAGGTGCTTGTCGGGGAAGTTGTAAGTGAGGGTGGGGTTCGGGCAGAACTGCTCGAAGCCCGCCTGGCACTCCGGGCATGTACCGTCGGAGTCGACAAGGCAGCCGACTGCGGCAAGGTCGCCGGGCTTGAACTTGGTAACTGCTGAGCCCACCTTTGTGACGCGGCCAACAATTTCATGGCCGGGAACGCAAGGATAAACGGTCGGCATCACGCCGCTCCACTCGTTGCGGGCCTGGTGGAGATCGGAGTGGCAGATGCCGCAGAAGAGTATCTCAATCTGGACATCGTCCTCGCTGGGATCGCGCCGCGCAATCGTGGTTGAAGCGAATGGCGATGTGGCGCTCGAAACGGAATAAGCATTTGCCTTGTACATGGGCTATTTCGACCTCCTGTGCGGATGGTGAGCAACTTGCTCGTAAGTCAGATTACGTAATTAGATGATTTGAGCGGTATCCCGATCCTGCCAATCTATTGCCTATTTCTGTCGATGCATGGATTTTTGTGCACAATCATGTGATTTCGGCGTTAACTTGGGTTGAGGGAATAAGGAAGTGAAGAAGTTCAAGAGCGAAGCCTTGAAAGGGTTGAGGCAGAAGCGCGCGCAATCGGGAGTGGCGGAGATGCGGGCCGCACTGGCAGGCAAAATATCCCGCCGTGCCATCGCGGAAGGAGACATGCTCACAGACATACCGGGTCTGCGGCTCTACCGGCGATCGGAAACCACAGCATGCGCCTCGGCGGCATATGAGCCCAGCCTGATCGTGTTTGTGCAGGGACAGAAACGAATCATTGTTGGCAAGACAACTTACCTTTGCGACGGCTCGAAATTCCTGCTGACTTCCATCGATCTCCCCGTGGTCAGCCAGGTGGTCGCGGCCACGGTGAAAAAGCCAATTCTTGGATTGATCCTTAGACTCGAAATGCCGGCAGTCCGAGAGATTCTCTCGCAGCAGGAGTTTCATCTGCGCGTAGAGTCCGCGGACGCTCGCGGTATGGCGATGGGCGAGAGTTCGGTTGAACTCCTCAGCGCGTGTTCTCGGCTCATGGACCTGCTTGACACGCCACAGGACATTCCGTTCCTCAGCAACTTGATTCAGCGGGAGATCATTTATCGCTTGCTCCGCAGCCCCCAAGGAAAGAATCTGCGCGCGATTGCGACACTCGGTGAGCAGAGCCATCGGACATCGAAGGCCGTGGAATGGCTGCGAACCAACTACGCCAAGCCATTGCGCGTCGAGGAACTTGCCGAGCTGGCGCGAATGGGAGTATCGACGCTGCACCATCAATTTCGATCCCTCACCGCGATGAGCCCTCTTCAATACCAGAAGCAAGTACGATTGCACGTGGCCAGGGAACGCATGCTCAATGGCGGTCTCGATGCCGCCAGTGCGGCCTTCGAAGTCGGCTATGAAAGCGCCAGCCAGTTCAATCGAGAGTACAGCAGATTCTTCGGCCAGCCGCCGATGCGGGATATCAAAGCGCGCCTGATGGCCGAAACTGCGACTACCCGCGATTGACGATTCAATAGAAGGCGGACAATAGGTTTCCTGCCGGGCTACGGTGGTCAGCACGCTTGCAAGTGAAGTGGGTATGGATCTTGCCACTTCGATTTTGAATCATGGAGAGATGAGGTCCAGCGACTCAGTTCAACTGTCCCGGAATCGATTGAGTTCGAGCATCGCGAACGCTGACAGACAGCAAGGCGTCTTCGAGCGATTCTTGCTCATCACACTCGCAATTGAATTGCTCGCATTGGTCGCGTGTCCGGCGGTTTCATAGCAACAACAAAAGCCACTACCAAACGCAGAAAAGCCCCGCTTCTTAAGCGGGGCTCTTGCTGTTCGATATTAATGCCGGCGATCACCTAATCTCCCACACAGTCGCCCGTGCAGTACCATCGGCCCAGCGAGGCTTAACTTCCGTGTTCGGGATGGGAACGGGTGATCCCTCGCAGTATGGTCACCG
>JBELAI010000280.1:0-9962 GCA_049508975.1 Occallatibacter sp.
GTAACAGTGAATATGCCGGGGGCCGGCACGACGGTCTCAACCCAGCCTGGTACGCTCCTTGCCTGCAGCCGCTGCCAACAGACCAACCCGCCCGGAGCCCGCTTCTGCGCCGGCTGCGGCGGAGCGCTTTAGAACCGGCACAAATCTCTCATCCATAAAAGCTGGGTGCCCCTGGTTTCGATTTTGAGACCAGGGAAACCACAAATCTTCATGGGCAAACCGCCCCTACATATTCGCCTGGCCTGACCGCATCGACTCGTTGAATTGCGGCTTGGTAAAGTTCAGCGCCGCTTCAAGCGTACCCTGGTACTCCGCTGCACGAGCCAGCAGCGCCGGCGTGGCAGCGGAAAACTCGCCATCCAAAGTCATCAACCCCTCGCCTGCCTCGTGGCCGGCCATGCGCAGCAAATCGGCCTCGGTGGTATTGAGATACTGCGCGTCGCGGGGGTCGGCAATCCACACCGGCTTGCTCTCGCCCAGCACTCCAGAGAGCCAATAAACCTTGCGTAGAAGGTAAGCCAGCCGCTCCGCATCCGTGGTCTCGGTAAAAAGAAACTTCTTCTGCCAGCGGCTATAGTAGCGGGTGGTCACGGGGACAGGCTGGCGGTTGCCGGACTTGAGGAATTCCAACTGTCCATAATCGACGGTCTTGCGAATCGCGTTGTAGACGAAGCTCTCCGCGAAGGGCTGCTCCATGGCGGGAACGATTTCAGCGAAGGTAACAGTCACTGCGGCGGCCAGCTTGGCATGGAGATTGTGGGTGCCACCATCGGCTAGGTGCATTTCGCCGTGAACAATGTAGGTGTCCGCACCGGACGTTGACTGGTGGAAGGGCCACTCAAACTTGCCGAATGCAATGGGCAGGCCGCCCAGCGTCACATAGCACTCGGGCCGCGGATTGCGCAGGCGCTTGGCCTCGCCCGCCAGGTGAGCCTTCATCGTGGGCAGCAGGCCCGGCTTGTCAAATTCGAATGCCTCACTGAGTTCGAGCCTGAGCGTGCGGCCAACCGCTTCCCCGCCCTTTAGACCAAGTTGGAAAACTGCCGTGGGCTGTCCGTGGAAGTCACGGCCCTCAGTTGCGGAGACGAGTACCAGGCCGGCCTGTGCCGCGGCGGCTTGCACAGAAGTGACAAGGGAGGACTTCAATTCGGCTGTCATTCAGGGAACATCCTGCGTCGAGAATACGTTGCAATACCTATTCTAGTGCATGTCGGACGCACAGGAGGCGGATTGCGACGCTCAAGCCCTCTCCCGCGTTCTTATGGTGAATCCAGTCAATTCCGCCACCCAGTACAACGATATGCCGCCACGGAATTCAGGGAAATGCCGCCACCGGATGCAAGGTTCTGCCGCCAGGGAATTGCATAAAGAGGAACAACATCGTCACCGACGCCGAAGGCACGACGAAATGCTTACTCAAAGGTAACCGACGCATTGTCCGGTCCTGCGGGGAGCAGGGACCACCAGCCGAGAGGCACACGTGCGCAGGCGAATGACCGGATCAGACGAAATGCGCGCTCTCCTGAGCGCGCCCAGGAAACTCGTGCTTTTCTCTTGACAAAGACTTACATGGAAGCCGGTAAACCGACCGCAACCTGAGTTTTTCAGGTCTAGGAAGCTTCATCGTTCTCGGATGAAGCCGCGGACTCAGCATCGTCCTTTATGTATCTAAGGCCGACGGATCCAAAGATACCGAACGCTGCGCCAATTGGAATTCCGAGCCACTTCCCAATTGGCCGCGCATCGTAAGAATCATGAAAACCAGCGTTCTTGCCCGATAGGATCACAATGTCAATCGCTTCGTTCTTGAAGGCCCTTTGATCATCGTCGAGATACACAACGCGAAAAGATTGTCCGTCGAAAATTCCGGGAGTGTTCCAAT
Source organism: Occallatibacter sp. (assembly GCA_049508975.1). Lineage (GTDB taxonomy): Bacteria > Acidobacteriota > Terriglobia > Terriglobales > Acidobacteriaceae > Telmatobacter. The sequence continues at coordinate 1,883 of JBELAI010000280.1, forward strand.
CTGGGAGGATGATTTGAGTTTCAATGTTAATGGGGTTTCCTCCGTCAGGCACAAAACGAAAACCGTAAACCGTGTCGTGATGGTAGCCGGTATGAATTTCCCGGTCCACGTGGTCATATGCCTTGCCCACGGCCGTAATCCGGTGTGAGAACGATGGTACTGTCGAGTGAAACATTCCATAAAAGCAAATAACGGCTCCTAGGGCCAGAAAGAGCCACCAGGCAAGAGGCGGAATCCATGCTCTGCGTTTTGCGCGGAGAAGAAAGAAGATGGCGAGTGCCGGGCCAGCTCCTAGCAAACTACACACCATGTAGTGTGTATAATCCATTCGGATCCATCAAATCGAACTTTTGGGTTCGGCCCATCTTAGCGCACGTTTTCAATATCGAGCGGGCTTCCGGTGGATTCCGGGTGTATTGTCGGCAACCCGGCAGTCACTTTTCGGCAAACAGCGTTCTCCGATGCGCAACTCGATTGTGCGCGTTTCCGCGAATTAGACTGCAGCTGCGGAGAAAAAGATCGGAGACCTTTTTGGGATTTGCGGCGCTTCGCGCAGGGAGAAACCTGCTGACCAAACTAATCTCAAATACTTTCCCTGAGTTTGCAGATTAATTCGCGGAAACGCGCACAATCAATTCATGGTCTCTACAACGCTACAAATCCCTCAACTCCCTCAGTCCAACCCTGCCTCACTTCCGAGGTATTTACCCCACCCCTCCCCCCCTTTTCTCCTGCGCACCTGAAAACAATAACGTTATGCCCAAAAAAGCAAAAAGCACCTACCTAAACAAACAACTTACGCCTCAGAGCCTGTCGGAGTTCAGCCGATACTCCGCATTTACAATGGAGGACGTGCCGTCAGAATCGTCTTCGCCGATCATTCTTGCCGAAAACCTGACCAAGGTTTACGCGGCAGGCCGACTCCAGGTCACCGCCGTTCGCGGAATCTCTCTTGCCGTGCAGCGAGGCGAGTTTGTGGCCATCGTTGGCCCTTCCGGATCAGGCAAATCCACCCTCTTTTACCTGCTCGGCGGACTCACGCAAGCAACAACGGGCCGAGTGGTGATCGACCGCGTGGATTTTGCCACGCTCAACGACGGCGAACGAACCCGCCTGCGTAAACATCGCATCGGGTTTGTCTTTCAGAAGTTCAACCTGCTCCCTACCCTTTCCGCCATGGGCAACATCGAAATTGCTCATGCGGTGAGCGGGCGGAAAGAACCGCTGGACCTGAAGTACCTCGATCACCTCAGCGAACTGTTGGCAATCAAGGGCCGTCTGGATCATCGCCCCTCGGAACTCAGCGGGGGCGAGCAGCAGAGGGTGGCCATTGCGCGCGCTTTGATTTGCCGTCCGGCGATTGTGCTCGCGGACGAACCCACCGGCAACCTGGACACCAAAAACTCCGATGCGGTACTGCAGATGCTGCTCAGATCAAACCATGAGCTGGGCCAGACCACGTTGATGATCACGCACAACCCCGAGGCGGCGGCAATCGCCAGCCGTACCTTATACATGCGCGACGGGGAGATTGTGCGGGAGGAAAAGGGCTCGGCTGCTAATTCTTCGCTGACCGGGGCAAGTTCTGCGCCTTCTGTGAGTTGACCTCGCTGGTTTGACCTGGTTTGGGGCGCCCGGTATACTCAATACTGCAACAAGCGGGAGTAGCTCAGTGGTAGAGCATCGCCTTGCCAAGGCGAGGGTCGCGAGTTCAAATCTCGTCTCCCGCTCCATTCCGCCCTCCGGCGCCAGCCGGGTTGGCTACGGCGGTATGGAGCGAATCAGAAAATCAGGCAGCCCTGCCAAGGCGCGGTACCCAAGTGGTAAGGGAGAGGTCTGCAAAACCTTTATGCGTCGGTTCGATCCCGACCCGCGCCTCCAAAATTTCCCAATAAAATCAATCATCGCGCAGCTGTCCTTTATGGTTTGATAGGGACAGCGCGGTTGAACGACCTGGACCCGGAAGCCTACCTGCGATACGTGCTCGCACGAATCGGAGAACATCCGATCTCTCGCATCGAGGGTTGCTGCCATGGAACGTAGCCGAAAAACTAGCGCCCGCATTACGAAAAGTCGCATAGATCTGCCTGAGTACTTCACCTCGCCGTTCGCCATCTCCATGTACCCGCATATTGACGAGTTCACCGAACACGGCCAGATCGTTATCGGATACATGGACCCCGTCGGCCCAGTTGCCATCGCCGCTGAGGGACGCGACACCATAGCGATGCTCCGCCGCGGCAAGGATGAGACCTTCAAGCAACTACTCGCACGACTCGACCTTGCAATCTAATTTGCTCAAGGCCTCAAAATAATTCAAACGCTGGGCACTCATGGCCACTCTTCGCCACCGCACCGTCCGCAGAGTTGTGGGTCACGGTCTGGCTGGCCATGCTATAGGTATCGAGGTGGGCCGCAAGAAGAGTCTTGAAAGTCGGATCAAGCTGGCCATCCCAACTGGAGTCGAGTGGCTTTTCACTGAGATCCTGCATGTGATCGCGCATCTCGACCAGCGCATTCTGTACATGCTCCATTCTCTGCCGCATCACGTCCTGAAACTGGATGTGACCCATTGCCCGCCTCAGGCCGACGACGCTGTCCTGGCAGTTTGCATCGACTTTGACGATCAGGGCGCGCATCGTCTGGTCGTTCCGACTGAAGTCCTGCTGCATCCGAACGAGGTCGGCCATCAACCCTGTCATCACGTCGGTTTTGTTGTGCTTTGTCATTGCGATCTCAGCTTTAGTCATCTCCTGGCTTGCCCGATCGCAGGTTGAGTTGATCTTGTGAGCAATGTCGTCGGCAGCCTTTGTGGTTTGTTCGGCTAGCTTCCTCACCTCAAGTGCTACCACCGCGAAGCTGCGTCCAGCGACGCCGGCCCGCGCCGCCTCGATCTCGGCATTCAGAGCAAGCAAGTGAGTCCTCTGAGCGATCGATGTGATGACTTTGATCAAAGGCGTCAAGGCGAGCACCTCGCCTGACAGGCCTTTGATGTGGACAAAGTCGCCTCTGAGTTCGTCAGTTTGCCGCTCGATCTGCGTGCCGATCGCGGCGACGATTCCCTTGTTGAATTCGACCCGCGTTTGGGTACTCTCCATCAACTCCTTGCTGTTTTCAATGGTTTGTGCGATGAGGTCTCTCTGCTCGCTGGTCTTCTCATTCAGCACGGAGATCTGTTCAATCACTTTGAGAACCTCGCGCTCGGATTCGGACAGAGAATCGCCAATATGATCGTGCATAACATCGATGTAAAGCTTGGAATCTTTGATCTCGTTGCTCATAGTTTGGCGCCGCAACGGCACATACAATACTTCCTGGGCATTCATCTTTCCAAGTTCTCCCAGCGCGGCAATTCCGCGGCGGGCTCCGATCCAGTTCACCACAGTGTAGATCAGAAACGGCGCCACCATCACAGTGAACAGCAGCTCAGCAACCTGAAGCCTGTAGGGAAAGAACACTGGTCCCTGTAAATGAGACAAGGCCAGCCAAAACAAGGCATTGAATAGTAGACATAGGACGATCGAGGTGATCTGGCGTTTGGCGGCGCCGCGAAAGCGATATCCAGGTCGATCGTTCAGATGCTCGGCCTGATCGTCGCGGACGGTCGATGCGCAAGAGTCATTCTCCTTCGATTTGTCGATGGCCTGGCTCATCCTCTACGCCCCTGGGAGAATCTGTTTGATGATCTTAATCAGCTCATCGCCGTCCACGGGCTTGACCAGCCACCCGGTTGCTCCCAAACGCCGTCCCTCATCCCGCTTGGCAGCCTGGCTCTCGGTCGTCAATGTCAAGATTGGGATGAACCGGAAGCTTGGCAGCGCGCGCAACTTGCCGATCAACTCCAGGCCACCCATCACCGGCATATTGACGTCGGTAAGAATGAAATTGGGCTTGAGGCCTGCTTTCAGCTTGTCCAGCGCCGCTTGACCATTGTTGGCAGTTTCTACAAGAAAGCCTTCCGAACTGAGAGTAGCCTTGAGACTCATCAGCATGGTGAGCGAGTCATCGACGACGAGAATTGTCATTGCCATGGTCCGGTCCTTACCTTGCTTGTTCGCTGGCGTTTTCTGTGATAATCCCGGGAGGTTTCTCTTTGTTCAATGCCATCGCTCTCTGGCGAATGCGGCGGTTAGGCTTAGGTGGCTTCTTTTTCTTCATATCGGCAGAAAGGGGCAATGCCGTCTCAAGCCAGGAGCGCAGCTTCGCGTCTTCAGGCCAACTGGAGATCGTTGGCTTTGCCGCCATCAACACCTGAAGGTTGGCGGTATGCAAATGGCAGCAGCCTGAAAGATCTACCTTGGCGGATGGCATTCGCTGCAACCACTCGAGCAGTCCTTCGGCATCTTCTACGCTTACAGCATCCAAAAGGAACGCACAATCGTTCTTGAATTCAATGGGCATTAGACGATCTCTCCAATATTAAGAATCATGAGTACCGATCCGTCTCCTAAAAGTGCCGAGCCGGAATAGGCCGACAAACCGGAGAGAACGCCGCCAAGCGGCTTTTGAATCAGGCCTAGCGTTTCCTTGAAGCTGTCGACCAACAGGCCCAATATCTCGCCGCCGGAGTGAACCAGAAGCACAGCCAGTTCGTCATCTTCATTGGCGCGAGGCGGAGCCGAAACTCCCAAGACATGGTTCATGGACTTTAGTGGAATGACCCGCCCGCGCAAAATGGCTGTCATGCTTTGTTTGATCCAGTGAATGGCGGCTCTTGGAACGCGAACAGTCTCGACGACATGGTCCATGGGCACCCCAAAAAGTTGGCCGTCGGACTCGACGATCATCGCCTGGGTTACCGCCATCGAGAGCGGCAGCGATATTCGAATGGTGGTGCCCCGGCCCAGTTCACTCTCGATAAGTACCGAGCCATTGATCTTGTTGACCGCGGAGCGAACTACATCCATTCCCACGCCACGACCGGAAAGGTCTGAGACGACCTCAGTCGTGGACAAGCCAGCGGCGAAGATCAGGTTGATCGCCTCCTGATCGCTCATTCGTTCGAGAGTGGCTTCGTCGATGAGCCCCTTTTCGTATGCTTTGCGCTTGATGACAACGGGATCGATGCCCTTGCCATCATCGATAACTTCAATGACTACCGTATCCGACTCCTGCGAAGCGCGGATGGTGATCGTGCCCGTCTCCGGCTTGCCGCAGGCGCGGCGAACATCAGGAGTCTCAATGCCGTGATCGAGACTGTTGCGGACAATGTGAATCAGCGGGTCGGCCAACGATTCGACAATGTTTTTGTCCGCCTCCGTCTGTTCTCCTTCAAGCACCAGTTGCACTTCCTTGCCGAGCTTGCGGGAGATGTCGCGCACAAGCCGCGGAAAGCGCTGAAAGACGAATGAGACGGCCATCATCCGCACCTGCATGATCGCGCCTTGCATCTCATCGGCGATGCGGTTTATTACAGCGTACTGGCTCTTGATTTCGCGCGAGAGTTCGCGAACGCCGTACTGCTCCTCGGCACGCTGCGCAAGATAGGGCAACGCGTTCTTCGAAACCACCAGTTCGCCGATCAGGTTCATTAGCAAATCGATCTTGGCCTGGTCTACCTTGAGGCTCTTAGGACCGCTATAGGAATCTTCCGCGCGGCGGCCGAACTTGATTCCATCCTCCGGCGGCGGTTGAGTCGGATTGATTTCCTGCACTGGAGTTGCGCTACCGTGTTCTGCCCTCCCGCTCGTCTGAGACTCGAGCGGAACGATGAGAGCATCGGTCTGGCTGACGTGTTTCGACGCTTGCTTCTCTTCGATTTCAACAACCGCAAGCCTCTCAAAATTCCAAGCGTGAAGCCATTCGAGCAGCGGTGCGTTTTTGCCTGAAGCCAGAGCCTTCGCCAGTGCCGCTTCGATCCGGGCCGCACCGGAACCGTCTCCAATGCTTCTCGATACGTTGGTCAACACTGAGGCAACTGCCTTGACCCGCCCTACGCCCCAGTTGGGCCGATCATGCAACAACAAAATCTTTTGCTGGTTGGACAGGATCGCGTCGAGCGCGGCGGCCTTCTCCGCCGAGAGTCGTGAAGAAGTCGGCCCTGTCTCCGAAGATGCGCTTTCAGACAAGATGTCATCATTGCCGTCGCGAACAAGGCTGGCGGGAGAATCCAGACGCTTCGCTTGCGCAGGGACCGCAAGTTCGAGCCATTGCGGATCGACGGCAAGGATCGGCGCCTGGTCCGGCATGTAGCGGAAGTACTGAGCCAACTCCTCTCGCGGGGCCCCAGTCAGCAGATAGAAACCCAGCACGCAGCGGTAGGTGTCCAACTCAAGGAGCGGCGGAATGGGCTCGCGTTGGCGCGCGCAGCCCCACAAAAGTCCAGGCGTTTGGCGCGCGCGATGAAAGGGGTCGTCGCCCTGGAAAAAGCACTCTGGCTCAGGAGAGTAAACGACCCAATGCAGGCCGGTTCCGCCCTGGGAAAGGAGAACAGCCTCCAGCCGAATATTTTCCGGAATTACATCGAAGAGCGGCGGCGATGGATTCAAAGGAATCGCTCCCCCTGACGAACGCAGACCGGGAGCCTGTGAAAGCCCCCCGCCTGAGTCGTGCGGTTTCACAACTTCGGGCATCAGCGCCCGCAAAGCCTCCGCCATGCGAATGGAGTCTTCCGCCCGACTGGCATTAATGCTCTCTGTTGACTCGATATCACCGCACAGAACCATGACGAAGTCCATTGCTTCGAGCAAGTGATCGGCCAGTTGTCGCGAATAGGCGATCTCTCCGCTTCTCACCATGCCCAACAGATCTTCACCTGCATGGAGAACACGCGTCATCTCAGGAAATGTGAAAAGGCCGCTGTTTCCCTTCAATGTATGCATCAGGCGAAACAGTTCGTCCATCGCATCCCGGTCGTTAGGCGATTCCTCCAGTTGCATTAACTTTTCACCGATACCGTGGGAAAACTCGCTGGATTCCGACAGAAACTGTTCAAGCAACGGGGTCATTGGCTATGCTCTCCGAGCATGAGACGGACATGAGTCAGAAGTTGCAGGGGACTGACGGGTTTGATGAGATAGCCATTGGCGCCGGCCCGGTAAGCTTGCAACTCATCGTTGGCCTCGGCTTCGGTAGATACAATGATGGCCGGCATCTGAGGAACTTCCTGTTGGCGCAGTTCGCGCAAGAAGCCATAGCCGTCCAGCTTGGGCATATTCACGTCGACGAGATATAGATCGAAAGGCGATTGCAGTGACTTTTCCAACGCTTCGATTCCATTCCATGCCTCTTCCACTTTGTAGCCCGCGGATTCGAGAATGTCGCGGTGATACATGCGTACTGTGGCAGCATCGTCGACAAGCAGGATGTGTTTCATCGGGTCTCCAGTCCTTTACGGTAGACAATGGCCTCGGGGAATTTGCACACTTTGAAGAGCGACGAGATGCGGCTCATGGATTCTGAGTGGCCCAGGCAGATATACCCCCCAGGGTTCAACGCTTCGTAAAAAGTCTCCGCCGCGGTCTTCCGCGATAGATCGTCGAAATAAATAAGCAGGTTTCGGCAGAAGATCACATCGAAGTTGCGATACCTGTAAGTGTCGGCCGGCTCGGAGAGATTGACTCTGGTAAACTCGACTGCTTGGCGCAGGTCGTCGCAAAGCTGGTATTCGCCATGCACTCCGCTGAAGTACTTTTCCAGCCAGGGCGCCGGCAAATACTGTACGGAACGGATGGAATAGCATCCAGTCCGCGCACGGCGCAGGATGTTCGTGTCGATGTCCGAGGAGATAATCTCCACGTCCCAGTCCTCGATTGCCGGCCATGTTTCCTGCAAGTACATGGCAACCGAATACGGCTCTTCTCCTGACGACGAAGGAATGCACCAAATTCGTATCGGGTCTCGACCCTTCTTGCGCTGGACAATCTCGGGAAGAATGGAGTTGACCAGGCACTTGAATTGATATTCCTCGCGCAGGAAATAAGTTTCGTTCACCGTCATCAGGTTGGTGAGCTGCTGCAACTCTTCACCCGATGGCTGAAAGCGCAAGAGCGTGAAGTAGCCGCGGAAGTTTTCCGTTTTCGTCACCCTGATCCGTTCGACCAAGCGCTTGTCCACGAAGTAGCGCTTGGTCGGCTCGAAG
>JBELAI010000281.1:0-6423 GCA_049508975.1 Occallatibacter sp.
GCGAAAGAAAAGGAGCAGGCGACGGGACGCCTGCTACGACAAAAGGTCGGATTCGTGGGTCGGCAACGGCTGCCGTCCTGACGGTAGCCGTTGGCGCCGGCAGGGATTCCCCGACTTCGAGTCAGCCAAGGCGTGGGCCCTGCAAACCAAGGGCCAAATGGATGATCTCGCCTACCAGGCAGCGGACCTGCCGATGGCTATCAGAAGGGACGTGGCGCATGCCATGGGCGTTCGATCACAAGCCGGCCTGAACCCCTATGAAGAAGGTCTCTTTACCCGGCTTGTCCGCGAGGACAACTTAGACCATGCTCACGAGACTCCGTACCCAACGCGACAGGAAATGAATCTAAGCGTTGGGTCGTTTTTGCGGGCTACCAAAGCAGGACAAGAGAGGTTCAACCAATACCGTGCTGATTTCAAAGCGGGAACGAACCATTGTCACTTGATCGACATTGAGGCCCAACGTATGCGTCGCCTTGAACCTTTGAATTCCAATTCGGATTAGGACCAAAGCTTTAGAGATAGTAGTCTCTATCGCGCAAAGCACAATTAGGCTAAGAGGCAACCCAGAGCTGTGCGATGCCCCCCTCGGTCAACAGCCTATGCGCACTCCATTGGCGGGTAATTGCGAAAGCAACCGGTTCGGCTTCGCATTGGACGACAAGGCGATTGTGCACCATGTCCGAAATGGTCTAACTCGCCTCCACAATGGGCATCGGCTGGAGCATTCATCGCAACGACGGCTGGCGGGGCCAATTAGAGCGCATCCAAAGATGGCATTCACGCACAGCCACCGCCGCGCAGACTGGAAGTCCTGACCTTCAGGACTTCATTTTCGTATTTTTCCAGAACTGCTATCATTTACGAGAATGGCTTCACCAGACGTCCACGATTCCGAAGCACGAAGTGGACAGATTGTTCAACGGAACTAAGGAACTTCGGCTTTGCCGTGACATCTGCAATGCCACGAAGCACCTGAACATCAGCCGCGCTTCGGTGGATGCAACTTTCTCTATCGGCTACGAATACAATCCAAGCGAGCCCTCAGGAGCACGTTTGTTTCTGATTGCCGACGCTAAATACGATCTTTTGGACCTGGCGTCTCGTTGTCTGAAGTTGCTGGAACAGTTTACCGCGCAAGACACGGTTGAGGTCGCCAATGGACCCCGAGCCTTGAAGGCGTCACAGCTAAGGAAACGTAGCTAAGTGGGCTCTCACGGGTAGGCATCGGTAACAACCGACATCGATGTCACTTCATCTGTTGCGGAAGAAGTCCGAGGGCCCGAGATAAGTCACGTCGATCGCTGCCGCGCCCTTGGCTACCAAGCCCTGCGCCACGCCGGCGGGCTCCGCATTCCAGTGATAGGGCAGGTGACCCAGCGGTTCCATTTCTGGCGTGAGGACCAGCATATGGTGACTCACGGCGTCATAGTTGAGGCGCACTTTCAGACCCCCATCCGCGGGTTCACCCTTCCACTCGACCTTGACTTGGCCGACGTGGATTTCCCATTTCGCTTCGCTGCTGATCCAGAGCCCTTGCACGAAGTTGCGCCACAGCACAGCCGTTTCTGCTGTGGGCCAGTTCCCGCCAGCATCCTTATCCGTCACAGCCTCGGAGCGCACCCACGCGCGCATACCGCTGATGTCGGTGAAATCGGGGGGACAATCTGCAACTGCCTGGATGGCGGCGACTCGCGACGCTAGCCCGTTCTGGATCAGAAGCGATGCGCAATAGTCTGGTGTCCCTGTTTCGAGGGCGAGCGCCGCGCGCCCCGCATTCGGCCATTCCATGTCCTCGTCGACCGCCGACTGCCGGACCCGCACCGCCTCCATTGCCCAGACCAGACGATAGACAAGCGCGTCCTCGATGAATTCCAGCATTGCCTCGTCCTTTTCACCCGCCAGGTCCGACATGCTCTCCGCGGAAATCCACGCGAGTAGAATCTTCCGCCAGTTGTCCGGTAGGTCGTCCCGTGGTGAAAAGGGTTCCACTGCGAATACCAGACCCGCGAATTCCACCAGTGCCTCTACGGCAGCCTCGAGATCACTGTTCGTGAAAGCGGCGTCGGCTTCCCACAACGCAACGTTGAGGGCGTCGGCATGTTGGTCCAGGTAGGCGCCCGTCATCAGGCCAACTCCCGCGAAGAAATACCCTTTCCTCTGGATCGACGTCGAGCCGCGCCAGATGTGGGCGGCTCGGTTTTCCAAAATGAGCCGCGAGAGCTTCTGGATTGTCTCGTTTTCCCGCCTGAGACTTCGCGCCCACAGCGACCCGGTCAGCCCGTCGTCAATCGCCTTTGCGACCCCTTCCAGCGGCACGTCGTGCTGCACCAGAGACAACAGGGCGGAGTCCAGGGACGCGACATCGGCCCGCCACTTCCGCTCGAATTCCACCTGCTCCTTCGCCTCATCGTCTGTCATCTCCCTCGCCGGTTGGGGTGGATCCCAGATATTGGCCTGGCCAGCCACATACTCGAGCACCTGTGCAGTTGACAATTGCTTTTGGAGGCCAATGCGCACGCAAAAATGCATGACGAGTTGGAGCAGCCCGCTCTTTAGGTTTCGCTCCTTTGCGGCACGAAGGAGCCGGCCCCAGTCATTGAGTTGCCGACTTTCCCAGACCGTACACAGGACCTGGCCCTCTACATCAACGAAAGCCCGTCCCGCACGCCCGGCCACGTTGGCAAATTCTTCGCCGGGGATGGGATCACCGGAGCGAGTCAGTGAAGTGAACAAGACCGTCGTGGCTGACAGATTCAGCCCCTGAGCTAGCGTAGGCGAGGCGATCGTCACTTTGATGAGCTGCGCCTTCAACAGGCGCTCCACGGCGCGCAGGAACGGTCGCGGCAACTGTCCATGATGGACGGCTACTCCGTGCCGCAGGCACCGAACCGCCGGGTGGTTTTCCCCGAGCCATTCCCGCCCGATGATCAATGCCTCCTCAAATAGACTTTCATCGACGTTTAAAAGCGAGGGGAGGTAACCGCGTTGGATCAGGTCCAGGACCGTACGGGCCAGCGGAATCACGGACCGCCGTTCTGGGCAATACAGGAGCACCGAATGGCCCTCCTCCACCAACCGCCAAGTGCTCATCACACTAAGGTCTCGTCGGTCCCTGGGCAACGGAGTGCGCTGACGACCACGCGGCGCTTGGGCGACGACGAAGCCGTCCACGTAGGGGGCCTCGTCGCCGATGTCATCGACTCGGAAAACCAAGAGCGCCCGGTTATGGGTAATATCATCCTGCGCGGTCCGTATGGCATCCGTCTTCCAAATTATTTCCCCGAAGCGCTGGCGGGTGGGCCGCCAGTTGATCGAAATGGCGTTTCCCGGTTGGTCCTGACGCATCCACGCCAGGAAATCCTCGAGCTGCTGCCCCTGCGGCAGGATCGCCGAAAGGCAGACTATCCGCCGGCCAGCCGCATCGGGCCGCCGCAACAGGCGCTGCACCAGCACTTCATACCTGACCTCACGCTCGCCGGTGCCGATTGTGTGCGCCTCGTCGAAGACTACCAACCCCACATCGTCCACCAGGGCAGCGTCGTTACGCAAGGCGAAGTCCAGTTTCTCCGGGGTCGTGACCACAATGTCGCGGTTGCTCAGGGAGTCCGCGTCGTCTCCAGTGGTGCCGCTCGACCCATAAAGCGATGACACGGAAAACCCCAACGCAGTGAAGGTCTGGCGCAAAGACCGCTCGGTCTGGGCCGACAAGGCGCGCAACGGCGTGACGAACACGACTCGCTTGCCCAGCGCAACCGCGCGCAAGATGCACAGTTCTGCGATACGGGTTTTGCCGGCGCTCGTCGGCAGCGCCGCCACAAGATCGTCCCGCATGTCGAGCGAACGCGCGGCCGCTTCCAACTGAGACGGCCACAACTCGATTTCCGCGCGGTCCTGCCTGAGGAGCTTTGCGATGAACAGGCGACGCAGGTCAGCCCAACGCGAACCTGGCGGATCGTCCGGGGACACCGGCAGTCGGACATGCAGACTCTGGTCCCACAAATCGTCGACTAGGTGCCGGGTGAGGGTGAAGATCCACCAGAAGGGCACGGCTCCAAATTCCGTCGCCACTGCGGCCCCCTCTTCAAACATCTTCAGCGCGATACGCGTCGCGTTGCCATCACCTGATTCTAACGCGTGGTCGAATACTGCCAGCGTCTGATGATACATCGTATCCAGGGTCAGGTGTACGCCGTCGTCAAGCTCGCGACCCTCGACCACATCGCGCAGCTGCGCCTCCAGCATGCTGTCAAAGCCCCTGTCGCCTGCGAGGGCCCTAAGATGTTCCCTTAGCTTGGCCATGTCCCGGCGGAGCAACATGGTCAACGCACGCTCCGAGGGACTAAGGTTGAGGCCCTCCACCTCTGAGGGAAAAAGGCTGAATGCCCGTGCCGAAAAGTGGCCTAAGTGATAAGCCGTCGCCGCCAGTACCGTGTAGAATCCACGCTCGTTGAATTCCGGGTCTCCGTCCCGTATGACCGATTCGATAGCCTCGGCCGCCCGTTCAAACGCGGTAATGGCCGCCGGGGCCCCCCGTTCCTGCGCCCGGAGCTCCAGGCCCAATTGGAGCAAACCCACTCCATAGGCGAGCAGATCGGAACTTAGTAGGGGCGAAAACTTCTGGCCGCCATCGGGAATCTTGCCATTGGACCAGATTAAGTTCCGCGCAAGACCCCGCGCCAGCAGCTGGCCGCGAAAACCGGCGCGCGTGGCCTCCTCGATCCGAGCGATGATTTGCGGGGCGGGGCGGGGCATGCCGGCTACGGCTGGTACAGGGACGCGATGAAATTGGGGTGGTCCGGAATATGAAAAGTCACCGCATGCTGTTCAATTCTTCCGGAGCAGGCCTCGAGGTCGACCCGCACAGCGGCCGACGCATCATTGCCGGCCAATCCAAAGAACATGTGGACGATGTCTTCATCGGCAATGGTCTTAGCCAGCAGGTAGTTCTCGAAAAGCTGCGAAAGGTCGCTTTGCCCGAGCTCCGTGAGCCTGTGCATTATGAAGCCCATTGCATGCTGCGATGGCCTCCCTTTGTTGGCATTCAACGCTTGGCGCGCGGCCGCGACCACGCCCGGGCTCAGCGATACCCGGCTCTTCGATTCCGTCTTGAGGAACCTGACGTGGCCGGCTTTCCGGGCGACTCCGATCACATCCTCGCCGCGCAGAGCCGTTTCCCGTCCATCGAGCCAGCGCAGCCGGCTAATTGGCACCAAAAAATCCGGCAAGATCGCGGGAACGACCTCGGTCGCCAGGATTTCGCCAATGTGCCCGGATCTGGCTTTCTTCGACTTCGGCAAGAAGGCCGCCAAAACTTTTGCGGCCCGCTTAAGACCCACGCGCTTCGCGCGTTCCGCGAGGTGCAGCGGGTCTTCGTAGTGACCAAGGACCGTTGAGATGATTCGCGTCTTCTGCTTGGCTCGTGCTCCCGCGATTTCCGAAATGGAGTGTAGCCGGCCGCCACCCTTCACGGCCTGCAACTTGATCTCGCACCATCCGTCGTAAAGATGCTTGGACACGGGTTAGACAGGACGGGGGAGGGTCATCTTATATGGGACTGGAATCTGCATGGTATTCTCGGTGGGGTATTCCTTCGCCATCGGACCACGCACGGCAATTTGATCCGAAGCTAACCATATGGCACCGTCAACCGCGTGTTGTCGACGCCGTCCCTTGTTCTTGGATTGTCAAAGGTTCGGGTTAGAAAAACACGTATGTATCATGATGTATAACGCTTTGTAAATCAATACGACTTTCCCTCTCCATCGGCACAAAATTGAAGAGATTCCGGTGTAATTAGAATGGGCCCTGGTGACGTGCCGGGCGCTCAACTAAAAACACCATGTACATCGAACATACACTCAGCGGTTTCCAACCGCGCCAAACCGGGAGTGACGCTGCGGCGCAGTCCCTCGTCATCAGCTGGAGTGCTTTCCGCCTCTTTCAGCCGCGACAATTGAATCCACCTATTCGGGGAACTGCGGTCGTCCTCGTAGCAGCATTGGGATGGGCCTGCGTGTCTGAATGGCGGAAACCCGAGACCCATATTGACCCCGACTGCATTGTCGTCCCCATACAGGCCCAACCGCTTCTCACGAGCGGAACGCTTGTAACCGGGTATACGGAGCAGCGCCCTGAATGTCCCGCCTAACTCCCGCCTAACTTTTGCACTTTGTTGGGCCGAGATGCACCGAGGTGGTTTTCAAAAAATCGGATAAATGATCTCGCCCCCGAGAAGAATCACGTATGTTACGTAAATTGCAGTGAATACGCGAATCACGCGAAATGGCTCAAGAGCGGATTGCTAAACCGTTGCACGGGTAAAACCGTACCGGGGGTTCGAATCCCCCTCTCTCCGCCAATTTACAAGGAAGGCACCAAAAGCTTCAGCCCCACGGCCTTCACAAGATTCTGCTGACGCAT
>JBELAI010000282.1:0-6396 GCA_049508975.1 Occallatibacter sp.
GATGCCGGTTCCAAACCGATAGAGGTTGTAAGGGTAGTACGATGAGAGGTTCGATGCCTTCGTACCGACATAGGCGACATTCACAATATTGTTGGAACCAAACTGCCTCTCCACTTGCAGGTTCCACTCCTGCACCAAGCTGTTATTGTTTCCTTGATTTACTGCAATCATGCTGGTGCCGGCTGGCGGATGAGCAGGATCGAAATTAGGATAGCCACGTGCCGGTAGCGGGGTGACAACAGCGGACGGGCTGGCATAGCCAGTGCAGTTGTATCCGCCGTCAGCCTTGTTTGGCGAAATCGCCGAAAGTTGTCCAGTAAACGTAGTGCAATATCCGTTGGTAGCGAGGTAATCGTTGCTGCCGCCAAAAGGAGGTTGCTCCCCAAGCTGGTTATTGATGCCACCATAGTCGAGGAAGTAGAAAACCCCATATCCACCGCGGGCAACAGTCTTCCCATCGCCCAACAGGTCATATGCAAATCCAATGCGCGGGCCAAAGGCATGGTAGTCCTGGTGAACGATGCTGCTCGGCACGCCGTTTTGTCCAGCAAGCAGGATGGTTCCGTTATTCACATCAAATGAGGCCTGCTGGTTGTGTGCTTCATAGGGATGGGTCAGCAGATCCCAGCGGATACCAAGGTTCAACGTCAGCCGACGATTGACTTTCCAATCGTCCTGAGCAAAGATGCCATCCTCCTGGCCGATGTTGGCGAAAAAACCTGTCTGTGAGCCGATCTCGTATTGATCCATGCCTCCAGCCAACAGCTCGGAGACCTCATACCCAGTGAAGTCCACCGTACCCTGGTCGATCCAGAAGTACCCCTTCCCTTCCTGCGGGTTGAAGTACTCGACTTGCCGGCGTAGCCACGTTCCGCCGAATTTGAAGAAATGCTTGCCCTTTGACCAGCTGACCGAATCGGTAATCTCAAACGTATTCTGCGGAACGGCGTAGAGCCCGTAATCTCCGGTGTATTCAAGGTCACCCTTCCATCCGCCGATCAATGCGCCGCCGCTGGTCTCCTGATTGATGTTCGCATTTACGATGCCAAGATTTGCGGATACATTTACGCCGTACAACGGCGGCGTGTACCCGTAGTTATCGCGGTTATAGGCAAGGTGCGCTTCGTTCACCATGGTGGCGTTGAATATGTGCGTGTAGCCGATATCGTAACCGCGTGCATGGGTGGGGTTGGTGCCAGATCCACTGCCCGCCGGAAGGTTGGTGAACTCAGAGGTCTTGGTGTTGACGGAGTTGTCGTAGCTGAAGCGGAAGAATGCAGTATTGTTGGGCGAAGCGTTCCAATCGATTCTGCCATCGAACGTGTTGTAGCTGTTCGCCTCCGACTGCGTGTCAAGGTAGTTGTTCAGATAGCGGTCCGTGCGGCTGGGCAAAGGAAACGCATTCAGGTAATTCACTGCAGCCGGGTTCAAACGGCCGGACGGAATAATGTTTCCGCTGAACGGCTGGCAAGTGGTCGGATCGAAAATGAATCCCGCGCTGGTCCCCGAGGTTGTCTCGCCGGCAAGCGGATTTCCATTCGCATCCGTGCCGGGATAGCAGCGCGGATACTGCGTTTGAATGCCGTTTCCACCGGACAGTCCGACATTCTCCAATTCGGTGAAGTTTCCCGCCCGCATCAGCGCAGTGGGAACCGTTACGTAGTGCGGCGCCACGGGCAGGCTCTCGCGCAACGCCTGATAGTCGCCGAATGCAAAAAGGCGATTCTTGAGAATCGGCCCGCCAACTGCGAATCCCTCCTGGTTGCGATTGAAAGACGGGGCAGGCGTAGCTGGAGCGCCATTGAATTGGTAATCGGGGTTGGAATCGAACTTGCCGCTACGATAGAACCAAAACGCCGAGCCATGAAACTGATTGGTGCCGGACTTTAGCGAGCTGATAACAATGGCGCCGCCCGCTCGGCCATACTCGGCGGGAGCCACGCTCGTGTTGACTTTGAACTCTTGAGTTGCGTCCACATTGGGAAAGAACAAGATCGTATTCACCAGGCCATCGTTGTTGTCAACGCCGTCCAGGATGTAGTTATCCGCCTGCGGTCGAAGACCGTTGACCGAGAGCGCAGCGCTTCCGCTTTCGTTATTGCGTATAGTCTCTGTCGTATTGCTGTTGCCGCCGCCGCTTGCTTCGTCCCCATAAGCGCCGCGCGTCACGCCGGGGGTCAACAGTGCAAGATTGCTGAAGTTGCGCCCATTCAGTGGAAGTTCCGTTACCTGCGCGCCGTGTATCGCGGCTCCGATGGCTGAGTTGGACGTATCGATCAAAGGCGCGGTGGCAACAACTTCAACGGTAGTTGTAGTGCCCGCCAACTGCAGTTGGAAGGCTACGTCCTGGGTTTCGGTGACCGTGACGGTCACCAAAACCGATTGCGGCGCAAAACCCTTTGCCGCGGTCTCGACGTTATAGTCGCCGCGAGGCACAGCAAGGATATTAAATCCACCCGTATTGCCCGTTAAAGCGGAGAGCTTAAGCCCGTTTGCTGCATTGGTCGCCGTAACAGTCGCTCCCTGAATCGCCGCGCCGCTCGCGTCTGTGACCGTTCCTGTGATGGCTCCCGAATCAGTCTGCGCCCAGAGGCACTGCGTCATCACGCATGTCAGCAGGGCCACAAGCGCCGCACATACCATGCGATTGCGACGCGCCATTTGGTCTGGGTTTACGCCTAACTTAGACTTCGAAACATGACTGTGCTTTTTCACTGGAGTGCTCCTTTTTAAAAACCGATGTGGACGTGCCGAGTTTTTCTGTCTCTCAAGCGGTGTGCCACTTTCGCGCCGACGATGAGGATACTGCAATACGCATGCCAACCCCGCCGCTGCACCAAATCACTGACTCCGAATGAAGCGGCCAGGAGTAGTTCTAGAAACGTCCATAGTGTCAAAATGAATCTCGACACTTCGCGCTGATTTTGACAGTTGACGTAACGTTGGCCTCTTCAGACGCCTGGACTCCATCCAACAGAGCCCAGTTCCCCTCGCCATTAACTCTTTCGAAGAACCGACTCACAAACCCGTTGTCACTCTCACTGGACGTACTCACGCAGTTGTCTTCTTGCGCGACACAACCTCGATTTGACAGCAGGCACAGAAATGCTGAGCGATCGCGCTATCTCGTTCAGTGAGAGGTCACTGATCTGGTGCAGTTCGACAACCTCCCGATATTTCGGCGACATCCGCTGAATTGCTTTTCGCAACCTGTCTGCTGTCTGGCGTCGCGAGTAGCTTTGCTCCGGGTTGTCCCTGTGATCTCGAGGTTCAATCGATTCTGCCACACACTCGTCAAAGATCGAGCTATCGACCGAAAACCTGAGAGAGCTACGCCTCTTCCGAAGTAACATAAGCGCCGAGTTGATCGCGATGCTCGTGAGCCATGTCGAAAAGCTTGCTCTAGATTCGAAAGTGCCGATGTGCATGAAGGCTCTCATCAGAGACTCTTGAACCACGTCCTCCGCATCCTGCCAGTTGTTTGTGATGCGGTAGATCTTGAGCATGAGCCTCCGGGTATGGCGCTTACTGAGTTCAACAAATGCGTGCGAGTCCCCGGACTGTGCCGCGGAAACCAGGAACTCATCGGCCATCTCATTCGAGATCAGTGGCAAGCTATTGGTATCGTGTTGAAACTCGGATAGATTCATAACAGTGTCTCCCTTTCTGAAATGTGTGCCGCGTTGAGGAGTTCCACATCCTGAAAGGCACAAACAGTGCCCGGATTCGGAAGGGATAGTTCGAGGCTTACTTACTCATGAGCAATCTCGATGCATGCATCCAACCAGCATCGTTTCGTTGGTCGCAAACCGCTTAAGCAACCAACGCAGCGTTTATTCCAGCGCTGTGTTGCAACCAGATAGCTTGCCGCGCAGCGTTCGAACCGTAAGCTGGACTGCGGTCGTAGCCGTAGTTAGATAGACTGCGAATCGCCCGAGCACGAGTTGCTTCGAAGTCCCATCGCCGACACCCCAGCAGGAGAGTGCAATCCTGGTCGGAATACCCCTCGAGAATCGACATAACGAAGGCAAAGCGTTCGAACGCACTCAGCGCCGAAAGAGACCGGATCATGTTGTTCATTTCTTGTGTCGCCGGCCATTTGAGGCGCGTGCGGGGAGATCGTTGAGTGTCCGTCTGGGCAGGCATCATGAGCCGAATTGCATGCTTGATAATGCTGCGTCGCGCCCACAGGCCAGCCCATTCTGGAAAAGAATCCATTCCGTGCACACATTCTTCCAGCCCATTGACGAAACAGATTTCCGCTGTCTCCAAGTCTACCGTCAACAGGAACGCCAACAGAAACAAGCTGTACATTTCGCTGGCGAAGATCTTCAAGAAGTCCGCAGCAGTCGCAAATCTCGCCTTGTCCTGTTCTAGGGTGCGCGCTTTCCTCATCACATCCCCTCCTCGCTTTGCGCGGTCATCATCGGATTGAATGTTGTGAACAGAACACCCGAGGGAAGCGCGGTTGAACCAAATGAATTGAACGATGAGCGAGCCGTCGACTTGGAGATTTGAACAGGCTGATCGCCAACGATCCGCTCACGCTCGAACGCCGCTTCCGGGCTCCTATGTGGAAGCGGCTTTCTGCGGCGAACCGCAGGGACCGCAGATTCGTCTGCAGCTTGCAGATATGCAATCGGCTTAGCCTGACCGAAACGCGTTAGGACTTCATTCATCGTGTCCTGAATGCGTGTCCCCGGACGATGGAGGACACGGGTTGCCATCGAGACAAGTCGTGTAAGCTGATAACAATTTGAAACGTGCACACTCGCGTTAAATACAAGATCCGAACGCATAGGACGCTCCTGGGGAAATGCGGGGGTGCCGCACTTGACCTTCCAGAAGCATGTGCAATGCCAAAGCAAAGTGGAAACTGAGATTCTGCGAAATACGTGTAGTTGCGGGCATTCTTCTGTCGAAGTGCTCGCCGTTCCGTATATACATCCGCATCGTCCGTCAAAATCTCGACAAAGAATGCGAGCTTTCGACTGCGAAGAGTCGTTCTCTTGACTACCTGCTTCGCTCGGACTCACTCTCGACAGCAAACACGACTTCTACGGCATTCTCCCTCCAGAGCTCCCGTGACCTGGAGGAGAAGTTGGTGTTGCTTTGATTGCTATTCAGCTTATTGTGCCGCGCAGTCGCTGAACTGAAGGAAACAGCGCAGCTCAAAGCGGAAATCGGCCAATGTCCTAATCGAGGAGCTAGGTGCGGTAATATAAACCGAAGACCTCATATCTAAATCGTTACACGATATTTGTGGATTTTAGATGGCTGGGCCGTACCACGCACGGCTACGTCAACTTTCGTCAAGCATCCACGGCCAGTCTGGCCGTCAGAATAACTTCGGGGATACCAGCCAGCGCGTGCAAGACGGAGCATCTCGCCTCGGCCTCGTTTGCGAAGCGCTGAAACTCGTCCTCCTCCACGCCCGGTACGTGCCCTTCAGTGTCAATGTGAAGGCGTGAGAGCAACGGCGCAATGCCAGCTTTATGCAGTTGAACCCGGACGCTGGTATGAAGAGATTCCGGCACATGTCCTGCGGCGCCAAGTACCGCAGTAAGCGTCATCGTGTAGCAGGCGGCCTGCGCGGCCGCGATTAGCTGTTCAGGATTCGTTCCCATCCCCTCGCCAAACCGGGCGCCGTAAGAAAATGCGCCTTGCAACACACCGTTACCAACAGTGACTGTTCCCGACCCGGTCCTGATGTCGCCGCGCCAGTCGGCGCTTCCATTGAGTGCAATCATGCTTGCCCCATTTCTCATCTTGCTTGTTCAGAAAGGCCTCAAAAAACAGAAAGGAGACTGTAGGCGCCGAATCCCTCGCGGCACTGTAAAGCAGAGTATCGCTTCACTCCCCAATTAAGCTTGTGTTCCGTTACTCGCGTTGTCTGCACCGGCGTTGGCGAACAAACTCACATCGTAAGTACCACTCGGAATTGGGCGTCGCCGCCCATCATGCGGGCGTAGGCTTCGGCTGCCTTTTCCAGGGGATAAGTTTCGATCATTGCGCGTACCCCGCGCAGTTCGGCAAAGCGAAGCGCGTCACCCGAATCCGCCGGCGTCACTCCTGGCCATCCTTCAATAGACTTGCCACCCCTGATCAGCTGGGTCGGAGCAAACTCGATGGTATCGGAAGCTACGCCGATGAGGAGAAGCTTGCCCTTCGGACCCAAGCCGCCGATCAGTCCGGCCATTGCCTTGGAGTCCGGCGCTGTCGCGATAATGACTTTTGCGCCGCCTAATTTTTGTAGTTCCTCGGCTGGCTTCTTTACTTTGCTGTCGATATACACATCGGCACCGAGTTTCATCGCCAGCGATTCGCTCTGCGAGCCGCGCCCGACAGCAGCTACTTTGTAGCCAAACTTGTTTGCGAATTGAATTCCAAGGTGGC
>JBELAI010000283.1:0-6380 GCA_049508975.1 Occallatibacter sp.
GATCGGGCGGCCATTCCCCTCGGCTATGGCCAGAGCGATCACAGAGCGGTTCCATTGGTTCGCGAGGGCCTGGAAGTGCAAAGCGGCGAGCCTCCGCAGATCGATACATCGATCGTCTCACCGGAGTATTTCCACGTCCTCGGCATGACTCTCTTGCGTGGACGCCTTTTCGTCGACCAGGATGTTGAAGACACGCCCTGGATCGCAGTGATCAATCAGGCCGCCGCGCGCATGTACTGGCCAGGCAAAGATGGGAAGGGCGTGGATCCGGTGGGCAAGCGAGTCCGTTTGTTGGGCTATTTGGGCAGTCGCAGGCCGGACTGGACCACCATCGTCGGCGTCATTGCCGATGCGCGCACCGAATCGCTCGCGGACGCCGGCATTCCGCAGATCTACCTCGACATCTACCAGCGCCCCTCCAAGTTCCTTGCGTTCTACCTGCGTGGACAGGTCGATCCCGCCGCCATCTCCGCGCAGGTGCGCACACAAATCCAGGCCGTCGATCCGGAGCTTCCCGTTTTCCGCGCGGAGACTTTGGACGAGGTTCTCTCGTCTTCGCTTTCTGTGCGGCGGTTCTCCATGGAAATGGTGGCGCTGTTTGCCGCAACTGCCCTGTTGCTCGCCGGACTGGGAATCTATGGAACCATTTCCTTCCTGGTCAATGAGCAATCGCGAGAGATCGCCATTCGCCTCGCGCTGGGCGCGCAAAGGCGCGATATCCTCAATATGGTTTTACGCCAGGGCCTCACTCTGGCCGCCGCCGGCGCCGGCGCAGGCCTGGTTGGCGCGCTTGTTGTTTCTCGTCTCATGGCCGGCCTGCTCTTCGGTGTCTCGCCCTACGATCTCTCCACCTTCGCCGGCGTAACCGCCGTGCTCACCGCCGTCGCAATCGCCGCCAGTTACATCCCTGCGCTGCGCGCCATGCACCTCGACCCGATCACTACTCTCCACGCCGAATGACTTTTTGACTCTATTTCAATGCAATAAGGGCAAACCGGACAATTGGAGTACGTATGAAGTAAAGGAAAGACGCGTGCCCCCGATTTGTAATCGTGGTTCCGTTCTTTTCGTTTGGAATGAAATCAACACGCGTTACACTTGAGTCGAAATTCACTCTCCGCTTCGCCATGGCTGCCGACATCCGCGCTCTGCACGCATTGGGAAGCGCAACGGCATGAAAGCCATATCGGACAATTGTCAAATGAGGGGATGTTTCGTCATGATCGTTTAGTAACGGGACCATAATGCTGCTTTTACATCTGTCAAAAGCTAAGTTAGCTCGTGGTCTCTAAGGAGCTGAGGAGGTGATCTGGTGGAATCGATCACGATAAATGTTTGGACTCAGCTTGACTCTACTTCGGAAATGGTGCCGTAGCGCTGCCGCGGACCCGAAGCCGCATTGTTCTGCCACTTCTTCAATTGAGAGCGATGTGGTTTCCAGAAGGTCCTTCGCTCGCCGCACCCGCAACACTGTAATCCAGAGAAGTGGGCTCATTCCAGTGGTCTCCGCGAAGCGGCGAGAGAGCGTGCGCTTACTCGTGTGTGCCTCTCTGGCAAGATGCTCGATCGTCACTTGTGTGTGTAGCCTTGTGTGCGTCCACTCCAGTAAATGTGAGAGCCATGGATGGGCTTCTTCCCCCACTGGCTTATCGATGAACTGTGCCTGGCCTCCTTCGCGATGTGGGGATACAACTGCCCTCCGAGCTACATTATTGGCCACGACTGTTCCGAAGTCCTTACGAATGATGTGCAGACAAAGGTCGATTCCGGCAGCGCTCCCTGCGGAGGTAAGGATGTCCTGTTCGTCTACATAAAGCACATCGGGTTGAACCCTAATCAGCGGAAATGCGCGTGCCATCTGGTCTACAAACTTCCAATGCGTAGTCGCGCGCCTGCCATTCAGCAGACCGGTGGCTCCGAGGACAAACGCGCCCACACAGATCGAGACAAGACGCGCACCGCGTTCATGCGCTTCAAGCAAAGCATGGATGAGCGGCTCTGGCGGTGTCGTAATTGGCTTGCACCAACCCGGAATAATAATCGTGTCTGCCTGCTGCAGCTCACTCAAACTTCCTTGTGGCATTATGGTGATTCCGCCCGTTGCGCGTACGGCACGGTTTTCCAATCCGCAGACTGAGAAGGAATACCAACTTTCGAGTTCTGGACGTGGCAGCCCAAACATCTCGACTGCGATCCCAAACTCAAAGGTGCACAGGCCGTCATAGGCCAACGCGACGACTCGGTGCTGCGCGGCGGAAGCTCTCTTTGTGGTCTTAGCGATTGGCACATATTTGACGATAATCGTCTTTTAGGCCACTGGCAAGCATGACTGCTCCTGTTTGACACTTGAATGACAGGGTATCTACTAAAGTTGATCCTCCTGATCGGCAGAATCCAATGAGTCAGGCGCCAATCCGCTTCGAACGCGGGTTTGAGTCTTCGTTTCCCGCGAAATGATTCGTCGGGTAATTATGCCTGTCAACAAATCGGGGTCCGAGGTGGAATTCAAATCATTTTCGAAGGGTAATATTCCAGCCGCATTCGGGCCGTTTGCCTCCGTAACTTACCTGTTGTTTTCCCAGTGGAAGTGTGGCAATCTATCTGTGGGAAACCAAAAGGGCGGCGCAATGAAACAAGAAGCAGATGTACTCCAGGGCACGCTGGGGCTCATCGCTCTGAAAACGCTGGATGCGCTGGGGCCACTCCATGGCTATGGGATCGCGCGCCGGATCGAGCAGATCAGCGGGGATCTGCTGGCCGTGAAGCAGGGCACTTTATATCCCGTCCTGCTGAAGCTGGAGCAGGAGGGCGCGATTTCGTCCGAGCGGGGCGCCTCGGAGAACAACCGCCGGGCGCGTTTCTATCGCCTGACACGGTCGGGACGGAAGCTGCTCGAGACCGAGACTCGGGACTGGGAGCAAACGGCGGCAATTATCGCACGATTCTTCGAAGTGGCGGCGGAGGATTTGTTATGAGATTCCTGAGAAGGTTTCTGGCGCGGCTGAAGAACTTTACGACCGGGCGGCAGGACGACAAACGGCTGCGGGAAGAGATGGAGGAGCATCTGGCGTGGCAGACGGAGGAGAATCTTCGCGCCGGCATGGGGCCGGCCGAGGCGCGCCGCCAAGCGGTGCTGAAGTTTGGCGCAGTGCAGGCAGTGAGGGAAAAGTATCACGCGGAAGGGGGGCTGCCGCTGGTGGAGAATTTGCTGCAGGACGCGCGCTACACTCTGCGCATGCTGGTAAAGTCGCCGGGGTTTGCGGCGATTGCAATTTTGACGATGGCCCTGGGCATTGGAGCGACGACGGCGATCTTCAGTGTGGTGGATGCCACGCTCCTGCATCCCTTGTCCTTTCCAAAGCCGGACCAGTTGGTGCGGCTTGAGGACGATCTTCCAGGCGTAGGTGCGCTGGATGCTGGTCTGTCGGTACCGGAGTTGAAAGACTTTCAGCGTTCGGGAATTTTCCAATATGTCTCCGGTGACTGGAGCATATCAGGGAACCTGACCGGATCGTCCCAGCCCTTGCGCATCGCTTCCAAGATGGTTGCGTCGAATTATTTCGCGTTGCTGGGTGTGAACCCGCAGTTGGGGCGCACCTTCGATCCCCATGATGAAACTCCCGGATTCACCCTCGAAGTGGTCATCGGCGATGGGCTGTGGAAGCGGGCCTTTGGCGGCGACCCGCATATTCTGGGCAAGAGTTTGCGACTTGACAACGACGAATATCATGTCATCGGCGTCTTGCCACCCGGTTTTCGCGATGAGGGAAGAACAACGGAGGAAAGGAACGCTGATTTGTGGTTGGCAGCAGGCTTCTCGGGCGTTCCTTTCCCCCCGCCAGTGCGCAACCTACGGTTCACTCCGGGAGCCATCGCGCGCATCGCTCCAGGCTTGACACTGGCCGCCGCACAGAGCCGGATGGACGCGCTTGTTGCATCCTTGGAAAAACAGTATCCTGCCGATTATCCCATCCAAAGTGCGTGGAGGGTCCGGCTGGTGCCGCTGAAGGAGAGCGTAGTCGGGAATGTTCGCCAGTCCCTGATGCTGCTGCTTGGCGCGGTGGGATTGGTTTTGCTGATCGGATATGTGAACGTCGCGAATCTCCTGCTGGCGCGGGCCAGCGCCAGGGGACGCGAGATCGCCGTTCGCCAGGCGCTGGGAGCGGCAAGATCCCGCTTGGTGCGGCAACTGCTCACCGAGAGCCTTCTCCTTTCTTTGCTCGGCGGCTTTGCGGGTATAGCCATTCTGTTCGCAACCAAGGGGCTGTTGCTGCGCATGGTGCCGGACAGCCTGCCGCGGCTCAACGACATATCCATCAGTTGGAGCGTCCTGCTGTTTGCGCTCTTCCTCTCAGTGGTTGCAGGCATCCTCTTCGGCCTGGCTCCCGCTTTGCTAACGAGCCGGCTTAACCTCACTGACAAGCTCAAGGCGGAAGGGCGCGGTACAACCGGATCGGGCGAGCAGGCGCGCACGCGGCGCGTGCTGGTGGTGACGGAATTTGCGCTCTCGCTGGTGCTGATGATCGCGGCGGGACTTCTGCTGCGTAGTTTCTGGGATGCGTTCAACGTGGGGTTGGGATTCAATCCGCAGAATGTGATGGCTGTGCGCACCCGGCTGCCCGTGCCCAACGATCCCAAAACCGATATTTATGGAACCGCTGCCCAGGAGGCAGTGCTCGTGCGCGAGATGCTGCGCCGGGGCCGGACGCTGCCCGGAGTCGAAGATGCAGCTGTCGGAAGCATCCACTCCGTGCCGTTAAATCATGACCGGAATCTGAACCAGCTCATCCTCGAAGGACGCGACTTTCGAGGCATCGACCCTCCTTTGGTCGGAGCATCAACCGTAAGCCCGGGATATTTCCATCTGCTCGGTATCCCGCTGCTCCACGGCCGTTTATTCACTGACCAGGACAACGAGAATGCGCCCCAGGTCGCAATCGTCAACGAAGCACTTGCGCGAACCTGGTGGCCCAACGACAATCCCGTAGGCAAGCGCGTCAAACTGAGCGGTCTCAATGCAGCCACTTCCTGGACTACGGTGGTTGGTGTCATCGCCGATGCGCGCACCGAATCGCTCGAGGAAGCGGATGTTCCTCAGATTTACACATGCTTGTTTCAAGGACCGAACGATGAACTTGCGCTCTTCCTGCGCGGGCGGCTGGACCCGGCTCGAATTCCAGATGAGGCGCGCGTGGCGGTGCAGTCCATCAACCCGGAGCTGCCTGTCTTCGGAGCGGCCACGCTCTCTGACGTGGTTTCCGGGTCTCTCTCGCAGCGGCGGTTCTCGATGGAAATGGTGTTGATTTTCGCCTTGACGGCTTTGTTGCTTGCGGGACTTGGAATCTATGGAACGATTTCGTATCTCGTAAGCGAACGCACCCACGAATTTGGCATTCGCCTCGCGCTGGGGGCGACGAGGAGGACAATTCTGCAGATGATTCTGCGCCAGGGATTGGAGTTGGCGATTGCCGGCGCCGCGTTGGGACTCATTGGCGCACTGATTGTTTCGCACCTGATGACTGGGTTGCTCTTCGGCGTTACGCCCACCGATCCGCTTACGTTTGTGGGAGTCACGCTTGTGCTCACCGCCGTAGCGCTGGCAGCCAGTTATATTCCGGCGATGCGAGCAATGCGAGTCGACCCGCTGGTGGCGCTGCGCTATGAGTAGCCTTTATCGGTTGTGCTACTCGAATCCCCCCCCGTGGCGGCCAGCAGCCGATTTCGGGCCGGTCTCGCCTCTGCTTTTGCTTGCGGTCGCGCTTTGCCCGGCTACCTTCAGGCTCTGCGAGCAACCAAGGTCAACCGGATGATTGCCCTTCGGGAAGCATGAACTGGGCCGGTTGCGATTCAATGCTCTTGCGATAGAAAAGGGAGGAAACATGACATTCAACCGCTGGAAAGCTAAAGTCTGGAAATTTAACCGATCATCTCAAGAGGAGTTACCCATGAAGAAGATTCTGACTCAGTATGGGGTGTGCGCGCTTGCGGTCGCTCTGATGCTGCCGTTGGCGCAGGCGCAGGCTCAGCCGGCAGGATTGCAGGCCGCCTTCGGAAAAGATGCCGGAACGCTTTCCGACAAATTCACCGGACTCGCGCGCGTTATGGCGGGCAAGTACGACTGGAAGCCCGGCCAGGGCGTTCGCTCCGTCGGCGACGTGTTCAACCTTATCGTCAGGGAGAATGGTATGCTCGCCGGAGTGCTCTCGGGCACACCGAATACGGAGGAAAAGCCCGCGCCCATCACCGATCCGGAGAAAATGCAGGAAGCTCTGAAGGCTTCTTACGTCAATCTGCAAAAAGCGATTACGGGACTTTCCGACAACGACCTGCAGGCGCCGGTGAAACTGTTCGGAAGAGACATGACGAAGCAGGGCGCGCTG
>JBELAI010000284.1:0-6378 GCA_049508975.1 Occallatibacter sp.
ATGCCGTAGGGCGGCCCGTGCGTGATAAGGACATCGAGCCCCGTGGGGATCTGGGCCCAAATCCGCTTGGCCTCCGCGCCGCGGCGGTACATGAATGCCCAATTCAAGAATTCTGGCGTATACGGCGAGCCCCAAAAAGAAATACCACCGATCGACACTCCTGTGTTCTCGAGGTAGGTGGCGTCGGTCAGCAGTTCTCGCGCAAGCAGTCTGGACAATTGGAAAAGCCTGTCATGATTTCCACCACAGACCAACTTGTGTTCGATCGGCTGTTTAGCCAGCCAGCGATTGAACGAGATTATTTCTTCAGGATGCAGGCCGGAATTCATGAAGTCGCCGGCATGAACGAAGACATCTCCGGCGGGGAGATCCTTAATCAGATCGTGACGACCGTGGGTATCGGAGGTTATTACCAAGCGCATTGACTTTCCTCTTCCTATCAATTCTCCTGTTCACTTCCGCGGCGCATCGGACGGGATACTCTCCTCTGGAAGCATGCCCAGTTCGCGCGCCCAACGCCTTCGAATCGTCAGGAGGAGTCGCGTGTCAAAGGTCCAACGTGATGTGAAAAAAGTGGAGGTCTCGAAGGGGAGGCCCTCTAACTCCATCATCACGCCGTTTTCGTCCTGTACCAGGTCTTCGTACAAGTGGAATCCTTGCCCGGTGCCCTCGCCCCTTGCGTCTTTGATGGTGCATTGTGGGCTCGTTCGAATTTCCTTTCTATCTTTAGGTTGTGCACGACCACCCGGGCCAGCTGTCGTCCCCTAGTCAAGTTGCGAGTATTTCCAGAAGGCTATTCGATCTCCCCGTCAACCCGAGGTGTCATCCGCCACCGAAGAAATACATCCTGGGCGGCACTCGTCGGGTCCTGATCCAGCTCTTGGACGTAAACCCGTTCCCGAAAATCTCCAATGCTCATGAGGATGTGCAGCTTCCCGTCTCGAAAACCGATGGCATGCGAGACGTCGCAGCTTGGCCGACGCCTCAACCTCTCTAATTCGGAAAAGAAGCGCCGCAAATATTCCGCAGGTCCCCCGCCCGCCATGATGATGGTGCTTTCCGGAGCTGAAGGCGAACTGCTCTGAATTCCAGTTGACGGCGGCTGATTCCGTTCCAGCGATTGGTCCAGTTCCGGTTCAAATGCGACGAAAGTTCCGTCACTGAACTTGGCACGGCCAAAACCTGGGAACTCTACCCAACCGTGCGGCTCTACGTCAGTGCGTTGCCCAGTGAAGACCGGTGTCATGCTCCCCCCTAATCGTATCCAGCGCGGAGCGTTCGGATCGGTGCGGTCTTCGTAGGTGCATTCCAACAACTCCATCCGTCCCATAGGGGTGATTTCGTACGTGGCTCCTGGAAAGACTGGGTGCAAACTTTGCGTGCAATGAGTTTCGCCTTTGTGGTCCCCAAAAAGTTCGTTGTTGCAGAGAACATCATCAAGAACTCCCATAGCTGTCCTCTCCCTTGCACTCATTCGGCCTACCGCGCCAACGACGTGGCAGAGCCCTTTCGCCAGTGTTATTACCGAGCATGTTGACTTTTGTCTTCCCATCAGTTGTTCCGCCGTGTTCACCACGAATCTCACCGGGAGCGCGACAAATGCGCCGACTTAAGTTTTCCCGTCGTTGGCGATCAGTCCGAGCGAGCGCGTGAAGCGTCTGGGGAGGCGCACCGACACCCGCATCTCGGGCCTGCCCGAGGGCGCGAAGGAGACCGAGGTTTCAAACGTGAAGCCCTCGAGTTCGAGCATGACGCAATCGCGCTCGTCGGCTAGATCCTCGTACAAATGGAATCCCTGCCCGGTGCCCTCGTCCCGGTCGTCTTTGATAGTGCAACGCGTGCTCATCTGACTTCCTTTCCAGGCTTTCGCCGCGGGTGTTATCCGAGATCGCCATCGGTTCAAGGTAGTGTCGC
Source organism: Occallatibacter sp. (assembly GCA_049508975.1). Lineage (GTDB taxonomy): Bacteria > Acidobacteriota > Terriglobia > Terriglobales > Acidobacteriaceae > Telmatobacter. The sequence continues at coordinate 1,915 of JBELAI010000284.1, forward strand.
TGTTGTAAGACGGTCCATACATTATCGCGATCAACAGTAGACCTTGCCCATCGAACGAATAGGGCGTGACGTAGTTGTTGAACTCATTTTCCTGGCAATCTGCTTCGCGGCACTTCCTTCGACTTGGGCATTGTTCCGCCCATGGCGGCCAGCCTCCTGGCCGCTTCCCGCTCGATCAACTGCGTGAGAGCTATCTGAATCAAAGCCGATTTCTGCTTAATGCCCGTGTACGACTGCGCGGTCCTAACTAGATCGTCTTCGAGCGTTACCGTTACTCGAACGCGCTTTTCGCTTCGAACGCCACCAACATCATTTTCAACATGAGCCTTTGAACGACGTCGCCATTCAAACGACCGGGTGATTTGTTCGGCTAATTCATCGTCCCTTTCATCTCGTTCCGCTATCAAAGCGGCCACCGCGCCAGTCGCAGGTAATGCTTTCCATCGCCGCGGCATCACGACGCGCGCTATCTCTTTTTCCGTACCCTCTTTCCGAAACGGACTTTCGGACGCAGGTCTTGACTTGTCCTTCTTGGATTTACGCCCTGATTCCGATTTTTGATATTTGCGCATTGCCAGGTAACTCCACCTCTCTAGCTGCCATCCCGAAGTCGAGTGGCGAGTCCCCTCGGAAGCCCGGCCCGCCGGATTCCTCTTTGCGCTGCGCGGAAGTCGTATGGTGCGCGGCACCACGTCCAGCTCAATTCAGCGTCGTCGTAGATTGCGAATGACGCCCGCCAGTCGCCGTCGCGAGGCTGGCCGACGGACCCCGGATTGAAGAGATAACGATTGCTTTTCTGCAGCTGAATTATGAATTGGTCGGCGCAATCGGGCTCAAAGACCGGTTTCAGAAGAGTCAGACCACGTCTGTTCTTCACCCAGCCAACCTGTCTGTGTGTATGGCCACACAAGATAATCCGAGCGCGACACATCATGAAAGCTGCCCAGGCGTCTTCCTTGAAAATCATGTATTCGTCTTCGTTCCAAGGCGATCCGTGGACACATGCCACCTTTCGTCCTAACGGTCTCACGGGGCCCCGGGGCAAATGCGACAACCATTTTGTGTTTTCTGCGCTGAGGATCTTCTGAGTCCAGTTCGCGGCAAATAACGCCAACTGACTAAGGTCGCGATATTCTCCCAATTTGAAGTTTCCGGTGCAGATTCTGTCATGATTGCCACGGACCACAATTCCGCCAAGTTTCCTGGCCAGATTGACCACCTCGTTGGGATTGGCGCCGTAGCCGACGGTATCACCGAGATTCCAGACCACGTCGTACTTTGGCGCAGTTTCCAGAACCCACTCAATTGCTTGGAGGTTTGAATGCAGATCGGAAATAACAAGTGCGCGCATCTCAGTTTTTCCGTCTCGTTTTGGCTTTACTACTGCGTTTCGGATCAGGCAGTGGTTCTGTTCTTGTAGCTGCGAGACCGGTCAATCCGCTCTTACGCGCTGGACGACGCACTGGCTCGGGCTCCCGTCTCTCGTTGCTCCACACCGCCTCTACCATCTTGCTTACGGTCGCTCGGCCCCTGAGCAAACTGGGCATCCCGGCGTAGGCCATCGTAATTCGCCACAACATATCGAGCAGCCGCTCGCCTCCTTCGCCGGGCGGAACCATGATCACGAACCCATGCATGTCGGCCGCTAGTTTGGCGTTGGGAACGATCTCGTCCCCGTCGCCCTCGAGCAGAATTACTCTTTCGCTATGGATACCTGGCATACTCGCTCTTCTGGACCGATTCACGATGGGTCGTTGATGGTCCTCACGTTTTGCGATTACCCCGCCGCCGTCGCTGCAGTTACCCTTTCGTTGGTATTACGCTGGCACCCGGAACCACCTTAGGCACGTCTTTTGGTAGCTCGAGCAATAACTGCGTCAACGAGTCAACGAGCTGTTCGAACCGGCGTCGCTGAATCCGCGCGACGATCTCTGGCAGTTTGTGCGCCACATGCCAGAAGATTGGGCCGTACACTCTGTAACTCGCCTCATTCGGGAATGGGATTAGGATCGCCGGTGTATTCCGGGGAACTCCTCGCAACCAGGCCACCATCTCCTCGTCCGTGCCCACGGCCACCTGATAGGTTCCAGAAATTTGGAATGGGAGCCGTTCTTCCTCGCTGGGAAACGAACATTCGCCGGCGAGTTTTGATTTTCTTTGCTTGGACCCTGGTTCTGTTTTGGACTTCCGATTCTTAAGAGTAGCCATTCTGCACTGTCCTTCCGACCAGGTCATCTGCAGTTCCTAGCCGCCGGTCCCGCAATTGGGTGGGCCGCAGAGAGATTCGAACTCTCAGCCCCGTTATCGTACCGGGGGGCTCCCCTTGCGCGAGTTTCACGTCGCGTTGCCCCATGCGGCCCAAGCTTCAATGTCCTGCTCCCTACCCCTGTATTAGTTTTCTCTGCTCTTAAGCCGGCCCACTAAAGTCGTTAGGTAGTAGCCCTGCGCGTTTCATGATCTCTTCGAGTGCCTCATGGTACCGATACCGCTCAATCTTGCAAAAATGTTTAAACACGTCGGCCACGGGCCGGGGAACGAGCATGTTGATAGGGTCGCGGCTAGGTTTTTCCAGTCGGTTGCTTGGCTCCGGCAATGACCACATGACAGAAGTCGGGGTTGTCGCCGCACCTTGAATGGGCTCGTGTCTATCCAATGGAGATCTCTTCATGGCTTTCCCTTTGTTCTCCAATCACTACTGAATATGAAGACTCGACTGGTACTGGGGTGGGTCGAACGGCACAGACCACCAAGCTCGCTCGGCCCCCAAATTCACCAGGCTGAGAGAGATTCGAACTCTCGATCCGCGTCAAGCTTTATTTCCCCGTCGTCGGCTGCCCCCGCAGGCCCGCACCATTTGAGAAAATCTTCGCACTGTCTACGATCTCGTACAGGATATCCTAAAACAGTCGCCACCATGAATGGGTGGCCCATAATCTTAATTCCAAGATCGGAAAACGAATCCGCGCCCTTCGCTCGGAAAAGGGCTGGTCGCAGGTTAAAATGGCCGATTTGCTCGGAATGAATCGCGGGTACCTTTCAGAGCTAGAAACGGGGAAACGGGATCCGAGTCTTTCCGTTCTGAAGACAATCGCTGATGGTCTCTCGATCAGTTTGTCCCGGCTTTTTGATGGCCTATAGTACTGTCGTGCGGCGTAGGGAACACTGCCCCAGTGCGCCAAATGATGCGAACTATGAGGGCATTCCTAGACGCTCTTCCGCTCTGGCAGCAACAATCGTAAGACCGTATTCGGTGACTTCTTAACCGCCGCAGCAACAGCCCGGATACTCTGCCCCTGCGCTCGCAGCCACTCGATCTTTGTCACCAGTTTCGGATCGGCGTCTTCGGCCTTTGGCCTGCCTCCGACACGGCCCTGCGCCTTTGCACGCTGAAGACCAGCAATCGTGCGTTCTGAGAGCCGCACACGCTCTTGCTTGGCTACTGCCGCGAGAATCCCGATGACGGCCTCTTTGAAGATACCCGTGCTGTCGAGGTACTGCTCCGTGAACGAGCGGTAGTTGACTCCGTAGCTAGTAAGCCTTTGGAGGTGGTTCAGGGTCTCCACAGTTCCTTCGCGGCTGAGCCGGTCTAAACTCCAAAATAAGAGGCAATCGAACTCCCGCTGCGATGCCGACTCAAACATTCGTTGAAACTGCTCACGGTCGCTGCGTTTGCCGCTGGCCCGATCGACGTACTCGTGCACAACGGTCCACTCCTGCGTCTCGGCAAAGGCCCGGAGTTGCCGGAGCTGGTTCTCTGTGTCCTGGCGACCGTCTTTCGTGGACACCCGAGCGTAAATGGCAGTTCGCATGGAACGACTGTATCAGAAAACGGATGTTTATTGCGACAATCAAAACCGGCGCTGAAGTCCACGCCAACCGAGACTCAGTGGGGACCCGTTTTTTGATACAGAGACATCACTCCCCGGCCATGTGAATCTGCGGCGGTCAGCAGTCCGGCTCTAACTAGCCCTGGACATCGTGAAGCCCATCGATCCTCCGCCACCAGTTCCGGGTACGAATTCTTTGGAGACGGAGTCGATCTTAGCTCTGTACCAAGCGCGCTGTACGTGGATCGTAGATCATGTTCGTGATAGAGCCATCGCGGATGTGCTGAACCGCTCGATCGATCACGTGGAGGGGAACGAGAAACCACTCTCGCGGCCGCACCGGCTGCCCGAAGCGATCCGTGATTGTCAGATCAATCTGGGCATGGCCGAAAACGCGGTGAATGATCTGTTCCAATTTGGCGGGGTTTAGGTCGACCAGTTTATAGGTGGCAACCACTTCCACGTCGGCCAGCAGGTACGTCGCATCATGGTCGGCGTGGGCAATCCGGGCTTCCACCGACCCGCCCGTCACGCCGATTTTGTGAATCAACTCCCGGTGCTCCGCCACATATGGCAGGTTCGACTTGCTGCGCAGTACATAGATCGTGCCGCTGGCGACGTCGCCATCCTCGAACTT
>JBELAI010000285.1:0-6296 GCA_049508975.1 Occallatibacter sp.
GAGAACTGGATCTGGCGTGAGTTGCCGGCGGTTTTGCTGATCTCGCCGAATCCGGAGCCGTTGAGGATGTTGGCGGGCAGGCCCATGTTCACGATGTTGAACAGGTTGAAGAACTCTGAACGGAATTGAAGGTCGACGCGTTCGGCTCCGCTCTTGCGGCGGCCGAAGGGCGTGTCTTTGATGAGGGCAAAGTCGTAGTCGTAATAAGCGGGTCCCCGGAAGCTGTTGCGCCCGAGTGTGCCGAAGACGCCCTGGTTGGGTCCAGTGCCGCCCGAAACATTGATAGGAATGGAGAAGAAGTCCGTGGCGTTATTTGCGCCTTCTCCGAAATAGTCCTGCCGGTTGTTTCGCGCGGTGGAGAGGTGCGGCTTGGCGATCTGGTCGGGGCGATCGACACCGTTGGAACCAGCGCCGGTTTGCTGGATTCCGCTGAAGACTGTGAACGGCGCGCCGGAACTAATGCTGGAGATGCTAAGCAGCTCCCATCCGTAGGTGACTTTTCTGCTGATGGGGTTCAGGAAGTTCACGCTTTCAAGATGCAGGTCCTGCGCCAGGCTCAGGCTGAAAGAATTGGCAGCGTCGAATGCCGACGGGCCCTTTTCTGGGTGCGTGTCATAAGGGTTCTGTGAGAAGCCTGAGGCGACAGCTCCGGTGGAACCTGTCCCACCGATTACCAGGCTGGTAGTGTCCAGGGACTTGCTCCAGGTGTAGCTGGCCTGTATGCCGGGACCCCCGTGGCCGAGGGAACCGGAAAGCGAGGTTTGCAGCGCGTGATAGCTGGAGTGCGCGTCGTTGGTGATGACGTTCTCTACGCCGAATCCGCCAGTGACGTTTCCCGCTGAATCGAATTGCGTGTGCGGCGCAAAGGCGGGGCTGGCGCCAGGATATGCGTTGGGGAAGCTGTAGCGAGGAAGCTTCTCCGCGGCGGTGCCCACGTATGCGGCGTCAGCGGTGAGGTTGCCGAATTTGCGCTCAAGGCCCAGGGTCCAGGTGTAGAGCGTGGCGTTGCTGAAGTTCGGATCGATGCCGCTGAGGTTGAGCGCGCTGACTGCGCCGCCAGGGGTGAGAGCAGCCATGTCTTTCTCGAAGCGGTCGACGTCCATGACGGTATTGGCGGGAACGGATTTGGTTTTCCCGTTGGGAAAGATGTTTTGGCCTTGCGGGTTGTATGTGGTGGGCAGCTGCGAGGGTGTGATCTGGTAGCCGTATTGAATGGGAAAGACGGCTGCGGAGACGAGGCGGGGATAGATTACAAACGGCGTAGAGCCGGTGAGGAAGTTGTCCTGCCAGATGTTGGGAGGAATGGTGGTGATGGCGCCGCCGGCATGGGCTGAGAACTTTGGCGTGACTTGCCACGAGGCTTGAATGCGCGGAGCCCAGGCCTTCCAGTCGGTGCGATAGCCGGGCTGAGGATTGACGACATACTGTTGCTGTCCACCGATGGTTTGGAAGCCGCCCGTGCGGTGGGCCCGTTCTGTGATGGGTGTGTAGACTTCCCAGCGGACACCGTAGTCGAGGGTGAATGTTGGAGTGAGCTTCCAGGTGTCCTGGAAGTAGCCGCTGATGTTGTTGCGGCTGATGGCGGCGGGGCCGATATGCTGGCCGCCGGAGATGAAGCTGGGCGCCAAAGCCACTGTGTAAACAAAGGCGCTGCCGGAGAGGAAGCTGGAGAGCGTGTCCGGGAGCGGATCGCCTGCGTTGATGTTGTGCATGCCGCTTTGCGACGGAATGGCTTCCCGGGCATACGCGGTGCCGCCGCCGAAATCGTATTCGCCGTTGGGGCTGATGCCGAAGTAGGTGGTGTCGCGGTTCATACGGACTTCGATGCCTAGCTTGAATGCATGGGCACCCTTGACGTAGGCGACGTTTTCACTGCCGTGGAAGAGGTTTCCGTAGGCCTGCATCACGGAACCGCCGGCGGAGTTGAACGCTTCATAGAGACCGTCGTTGAACTTGACGGCAGGGTCGACGGGATCGCTGGTGGGAAAACCGGGTGTGGAGCGCGTGATGCCGATCAGGGACTCGAAGGTCAGGTGCGGAGTAGCAGTATGAGTCCATGACCCCATCACGTTGCGCTGCCGGTCAATGTACTGGATTCCAAAGGATGGATCGACGGCGGTCTGATCGGGATTGGTGGTAGGACCGGTGAGGTTATCGAAGTTGAAGCGGGCGAAAAACTGGTCCTTGGTAGACAATTTGTGATCCAGGCGGATGGAAAACTGGTCCGCATTCGTAACGACTTTCGAGGCAGTGGCGTAGGTGCGGGCGGCGTAAGGGCCGGAGGGGTCGTTTGGCTGAGGATAGCGGGCCAGAATTGCGGCGATGGGGGCATCCACAGGCACGTTCAGAGTATCGGTGCTGCCGTCGGCGTAGGTGACCGGGTCAATGCCGGCACGTTCTGACGAGGTAGGCACGGGCATGACCTGCGTTGTTCCGAGAACCTGGCGGAAGCCCTGGTACTGAAAGAAGTAGTAGGAGCCTTTGCGGCCATCGTAGAGATGAGGGATATAGATGGGGCCGCCGTTGGTGAAGCCGAACTCGTTGCGGCGGAAAGGCGGGATGCGGCCGGGATAGGCGGGTGTAGGGTGATCGAAATAGTTGCGGGCGTCAAAGGCGGAGTTGCGGACAAATTCAAAAACCGACCCGTGAAAGCCGCTGGCGCCGGAACGCGTGTGGATGTTGGTGAAACCGGCAGCGCCACGGCCAATCTCGGCGGGCATCCACCCGGAACTGGAGTCGATGCCTTCAACGGCGTCCACGTTGAAGTTGGAGAAAGTGCTTCCGCCCATCTCCGGATCGCTGATGTCGGCGCCATCCATGGCGAAGGTGGCCTCGACGCCGCGCTGGCCGTTGATAGCGAATTGAGCGGTGAAGTTGGTGGCGCCATTGGCGTCGGTCATGGTTCCGGCGGCGAGCAACAGCAGCGAGCTGAAATCGCGCTTGTTGAGGGGCAGCTCACTGACGGCTTCGCTGGAGAGTTCCTCGCCACCAGTTGCGGCCTGTCCTTTGAGCAGAGCGATGGTAAGTTCTCCGCGAACGGAAAGGGTGAGGACGACTGAGGGCACGGCGGGGATGAGGTCGACGGGCTGGGCGACATCGATGGTGCGGCCGTTGGCTTCGACTGTGAGATGGTAGGGCCCGGCGGGCAGAGGGGCAAGCTTGAACTCGCCATCGGCGGCTGTGGTTGCTTCGGCTTTGGCAGCAGCCGTGTTGCCGGTAAGGCGGACCTTGGCGTCGGGGATGGGAGCGCCGGCGGCATTACGCAGAATCCCTTGCCAACTGGCGGACACCGCTGGCTGCTGCGCGCTTGTCGCGGTACAGAACGAAAATGCCGCCCCGAATACCAGGATGGATAAGTTCGCAATGAAATGGATGGGTGGACTTTGCACCCCGGACTTCAAACTCAAATTAATTTTCACGAGAGCTCGGCCTTCAAGATGATGTGCTTGGCCTGGAATAATTCAGGTAATTTTCCTATGGTTTTCCGGGTCAATTGGGATTATACCGGCACTCAACCGCAAACGATTGCGCCGGAGAGCTGTTTTTGAAGGTCTGTATTCTTGGAAATGCAGGCGACTATGAGAAGTGAAACCAAATCCGCATTGCTCCAACGGATCCGATTTTGGCTCGTTTTGTTTATCGCCGGTCTTGTGCTGAGCGGTGTGACCACCTTCCCACTCGAGCGGGAGCTGGTGTTACTGAACCATCTGCTTGGAGTTGCGGCCCTTGCGCCGAGTGGTGGCGAGCCGACGTTCCATACCTGGCTCCGGCGCGTTCTGGAGGCGTTGGCAACCACGAATCGTAATTACCCATTTCTCGCGTATGGCACGGATTGGCTCGGATTTGGGCACCTTGTTATCGCCTTGGCATTTGTAGGGCCCTTCCGTGATCCAGTTCGAAACAGGTGGGTTCTGACCTTCGGCTTGATAGCCTGTGCGGGCGTTATTCCGCTGGCCCTTATCGCTGGGCAGGTGCGCGGAATTCCTTTTTATTGGCGGATGATCGATATGAGCTTTGGCGTATTCGGCGCTATCCCGATGTTGCAGTGCCTGCGTTATGTAAGGCGGTTGGAGCAGATGGGGTGATTCCCTTTAGAGTTTCATGCACGACGACGGACCGTTGCCAACGGTCCCTACAATAGATATTGACGCATGACGAATTCAGAAACCGTTCCAGATCCGAAGCAAGACTCTGCCACCGATACGATAGCGGCCATCTCGACGCCGCCGGGACGGGGCGGCATTGGCATTGTGCGGTTCAGCGGCGCGCGCGCCACAGAGATTGCCGCGCAGTTGGTTCGCCTGCGGCAGCCGTTGGAACATGGGCGGGCGCGGCTGGCGGATGTGCTGGAGGGAACGGATTGCGCATCAGGGGAAGAGGACCCAACACGCATCGATGAGGCGCTTGTCACCTGGTTCGCAGCGCCTAATTCTTATACGGCTGAAGACGTGGTGGAGATAGCGGCGCACGGGTCGCCGGTTGTGTTGAAACTGTTGCTGGAGCGAGCGCTTGTCCTGGGGGCCCGGCTGGCTGAACCAGGGGAGTTTACCGAGCGGGCGTTTCTTTCCGGCCGGCTTGACCTCACCCAGGCAGAGGCGGTGCGTGACCTGATCGAGGCGCAGACGCTGACGCAGGCGAGGCAAGCTGCGAGCCAAATGGGCGGATCGCTCAGCAGGCGCGTGGCTCCGGTGAAACAGGAGCTGGTGGAGTTGATCGCGCTGCTTGAGGCAGGCATCGACTTTGCCGAGGACGATGTGGATGTCGCGCCAAAGACCGAGATTGCCCGGCGCATTGAAGGATTGACGCCGCCCCTGAATGCACTGGAGGCTTCGTTCGCCCGTGGGCGCATTGTGCACGACGGGCTGACGCTAGCTATCGTGGGACGGCCAAATGCGGGCAAGAGCTCACTGTTCAACCGGCTGGTGGAGCGCGAGCGGGCCATCGTGACGGCCTCTCCGGGCACGACACGAGACCTCGTGACGGAACGGATTTCTCTCGACGGGATTCCTTTGGAACTGGTGGATACGGCGGGCTTGCGCGACGGGCTGGAGGAAGCGGAACAGATGGGCATAGCCCGCAGCCGTGAGGCATTGGCGGATGCAGCAATGGTGCTGGTTGTGTTGGACGCAACGCAGCCGCTGAACGACGAAGAGCAGGCGTTGGTGACGGCCGTCAAGGGCCGGCCGGCGCTGGTGGTCGTAAACAAGTGCGATCTGGTGGAGGGCGACGCGGCGACATTTGTTCAAGGCGTGCCCGCGCAGCGGACTTCCGCGTTGACGGGCGAGGGAATTCCCGATTTGCGGGAACGAATTCTGGCGCTGGCTACGGGCGGCGCAGCGTCTGAGCCAGGCATGTTGACGAGCTTGCGGCACCACCAGACGATTTCGACTGCACTGACCGCTCTGCAGGACGCGGCGCAAGCCAATGCCAATGGAATTCCTCACGAAATGATTCTGCTGGATCTTTATCGTGTGCTTTGGGCGCTGGACTCGCTCACGGGCCAAACGACATCTGACGATATTCTGGATCTGATTTTTTCAACCTTCTGCATCGGAAAATAATTCCGAGTTCGACCGACTTTGGAGACGTTCGCAGTAATTATATGAGCCATTGATTATAAATAGGATAGTGTTCGTAGAAGTTCGATGAGGTTCGCTACTAGCCGGTCCATATTTAGTCTCCACTTAGTCTCCAAGAGCGAGAGTATAATGGTTTTTACCTTGGAGACTAAAATGGACGCAACTGAGACAGGAGAAGAGGGTTCGGGGCGTAAAGAGAGAAGGCTTGCCCCGCTCACGGATAAGGAACTCCAGGCCTTGGGGTCAACGTCGAACCGGTACGCTCTTCGCGATGGTGGAGGGCTCTTCCTTGACGTCACTCCGGGAGGTGTGCATACCTGGATCTTCCGGTACCAATTCAACGGCAAGCAAGAGAAGTTCACGATCGGCCGCTATCCAGAGATTCCCTTGAAGGTTGCACGGGAAAAGCGGAATTCCCTAGCTGTCAAAGTTGCAAACGGGGAGTCACCCGCGGAAGCAAAGAGGAATCTGCGGACGACAGTTTTGGTTGGGACCGCCGGTGATCCCACTGTTAAGGAATTCGGAGAACGCTATCTGAAAGAACAGGTGGATAAGAACTGGAAGGATCCAGATAATGAGCATCGATATCTGGAGAAGGATTTCTTCCCTGAGTTTGGCGATCGGCCTCTGAAAAACATCACCGTCCTCGACGTGCAATTGGTGGTGTATCGCAAGAGAGACGGAGGTCATCCGTCCGCCGCGATTCATCTGCGAAAT
>JBELAI010000286.1:0-8247 GCA_049508975.1 Occallatibacter sp.
GAGTCGCCCAGAGCGCGCTCTGCAAGTTCCGCTTCCTGCAATGCTCCCTGTGGTTTATGCAGTTCCAGATTCGCATACGCGAGTCCGAGATGCGCCTCCCCATTGTCGGGCTCTCTTTTCAATGCCGCTTCAAAGTCATCCGCAGCCTCACGCGCCTGGTGAAGGTCGTTCGACATGTAACCGCGATTCACATAGGCGGTGACCACTTCTGGATCCCGAACCAGCGCCTCTGTAAAGTCCCCCCGCGCCTGCTCACTGAGCCCCCGATGCTTGTGAACATAACCTTCAAGTAACGGAATATCAGGCTCTTTCGGAAAGACGCTGAGATACTCCGCCGTCAGATTTAGTAACTCATCGTACTTCTCGAGATGGAGCAGGTCGTAACCCAGATAGACAACCACATCCCTATCATGCGGAAGCACCTTGATTGCTTCGTGTCCTATGTCTGCAGAAGCCTGATAATCGCCCTTGAAACTCAGAAACCGCTCCTTCTCGCGAAGAATCTGTGGCTCCTGGTTCATGCCATTCGTTATGCGGCTTAGCCACGTAGCAGCGCGGTCCAGATCGTGCGCTTCGATTGCGGCATTCATGCCTCCCGCCACGATCAGGGCTTTCCGCGAATCCAATGCATATCCCTTTCTGTACGAGTCTTCAGCTTTTGCGAATTCGCGGCGAGCCGTATAGAGGTCGCCCAGCGCAAGATAGGGTACGTACAATGAAGGATCGGCGTCGGCGAGGCGCAGGAAATAATTCTCCGCATCCTGATCGCGTCCTGCGGCGCGTGAAGCATATCCAAGTGAGGTAAGCGCAAACCGGTTCGCCCGATCCTTATCGAGAACCTGCTTATACACGGCAATCGCATCTTCCGTGCGGCCGAGTTTCATCAGGATATCGCCATCGAGTTGCAGATCGTCGCGGTCGTGCGCGCTGATTTCTAATGCTTCCTCGATATCTCTCAGCGCAGCTTCGAGATTGCCGGCGTCCATACCGATGAGGGCTCGCAGGCGCAGAAACTGCGCTCTGTTGGGAACTTGATCGCCTAGGCCGTTGATTTGCGCTTGCGCTATCTCGAGCTCACGATGTGCGGAGCTTTCGTCTGCCAGGTCCTTGTAGACCTCCACCAAATCCATGTGCAGTTGAATACCATAGAGCGGCCCCTCGGCAGGTGCAGCGGGCAGGTTGGCTACAGCAGCGCTGTACTCCCGCACGGCATCCTGGTCGTGTTCTTGAATTCTCGCAATCTCTCCGCGGATCGCGTGCAGCCGATAGTAGTTGGCGTTGATGCTACTGGCGCGCTCAAGAAACGGGTTCGCCTTTTCGACGGCGCCCACTGCAACTTCGGCCTGCGCAGCGGAAAGTTGCAGTCCCATATCTTTTGGCGATGCATTGGCCGCCACCGCGTAGATACGGGCTGAATCGGTCAGTTTGCCGTCGAGCTGATAGGTGTAAGCAAGCTCCGCCGTAACGTCCGGTCTCGGATTGTGGATCGACTTCAGCGATTCGATTGCTGAGGAGTAGTTCCCCGTCTCGCGATAATATCCCGCCATCGATCGCTGAACGTCGGGGTTATCGGGGGCGTGCCGCTTGGCTAATTCAAGGTACCTGTCTGCCTGGTCCATTTGCTTGAGGTGCTGGTACGCAATCGCCATCAGTAATTCCGACCGCGCGTCAGGCTTCATGCGCTCCGCTCTGCCAAGCCACTCGAGCGCGCCCGAGTAGTCTCCGGATCGCATGGTCAAATCCCCGAGTAACAACAGGTCGTCTCTTCGATTCGGGCTGGATGTAACAACCTGCTTGAGAAGGCGCGCGGCGTCTTCGTTTCGACCCATCACGCTGTAGGTTTGCGCCAGTCCAGACGTTCCTTCCGCCGACGAGGGACTAAGGCGAAGACCGCGGCTATATGCATCCGCCGACTCCTGGAGCCTCCCATTCAGCCTTGCCGCATAGCCCAGCAGAAACCATAACTGCGGGTTACTAGGTGCTGCTTCCGCAGCACGCCGCGCATAGTCGAACGCAAGCGCATGATCGCCGTGCTGCAATGCCAATTCAGCGGCACGCGCAAGGCGCGCATTCTCAATATTCGATCCCCAACCGAGCGGTTGGTCCGCGGACTGCGCTTGTTGAGCCGGTGCCTGCGGGCTCTTTGCAGCGTCCGTTCCAACGCTGTAGACCTGCGCCTTGGCAACGCAGGTCTAGCAATCAATGGGGCCACCAGCGCGCATTCATATCAAAGCTCTTCGATTCCGACAGAAGTCAGATAGTGCAAGCACTCGTTTTGACACTTGCCTTCCAAGAAAAGGCGCGATGCCCGCCTTTCTTTCATGTAAAGGCGTCGTCTTCTGCCAGATGGCCTCGGTTTCCTGACGGACCTTAGAGGATCGAGTCATTGAGTTTTGGAAAGCTGTAAGCTGGCCGATTTGGTTTTGATGAACCGTCCGTCTGCAATCTCCATAGCCACAGAGAGTTGACTGCTGCAACCCTACGCTGCTGTCCCTTTGAATCCTGTGCAATATTGATCAAGCATTGGATGCCTTATATCGAATTCCTTGCTTAAAGATGAGTTCAACAAACATGTACCAAATTGGCCATACTTTTGATTCTCCAGTTGAGACACTTTCGGTACTGTTGAGCGGTATCTATAGCCCGACATGGTCGAAGACTTTATCGATCTACGACGTCGATTGGGCTCCCGAGGGTACTACGGCATCTTGCAGAAAAGTTTTTGCGTCCGACAGCCGAGCCCGATAATGTACGCACTATAACGAGGCATGAACGAGAGTCGCTTCAAGTGTTCTGATTGACCCTTGCGACCTCTTGAGAGGTACCCTTGCAGAACTCTAGATCCATCGCCCCGTCAATCCGGCCGATACCGATTGCCCTCGCTCTAATGGCCGCTCTCGTTGTCAACCTCCCGCTCTTGCTGATGAAGCTGCCTTTGAAATCGTACGACTCGAATTTCCACATTTTCTTCGCTTCCCACTATGTTCACCATTGGTTCGATCCATGGAACGCGAAGTGGTATGCTGGTTTCTCCCAGACCACATATCCTCCACTGCCGCAACAATGGGTAGCACTGGTGTCTCACATCCTCGGCATGGACATGGCTTATATGGCTGTGCAGCTAGCCGCCATTTTGCTTTTGGTTGTGGGAGTCTATCGGTTTTCGCTGCTTTGGGTGAGCCCCCGCGCCGCTTCCATCGCAGCCCTGGCGAGTGTGTTTCTCGGCTCGGAGAGCTTCCTTGTTTATTCCGCTGGTCAGTTGGGCACAACGTCCGCCGCGCCCATTTATCTGAACGCACTTCCATTTCTGTTCGAATGGGTCAGGCATGGCAATTGGCGATCCTTCTTGAAGGCTGTTGTGCTTTTCGCCGCTGCGGCTGCCGCGCACCATGCAACCTTGCTTTTCGGTTCGATCTTCTTTGCCGTGCCCGTGTTGGCGCTCGTACTGCTGGATCGTCAGGATGGTGAGCGTGTTTCAACTCCAGCATTCCTGGGCCGCACTGCGGCGATCGTGGTTGTGGTTGGTGTCGCGATTGCGGTCGTACTTCTTCCGTTTTGGATCGCATTGATTCACTATGCTGTCACGCAGACGCCCATTCCACACCCCAGCCGGGCAAATTACATTCTGAGCCCTCAGTGGGGACTCAACTACTTCATCGTGCCATATGGAGCTTTAATTCTGGCGCTTCCCTTCATCTTCGTGCGCGGCTCCATGGTTGTCCGGCTTCGACCACTGCTGCTTGGTTTCTGGGTGGCATTTTTGGTGGGACTCGGCGGCACAACTCCCGTTGGCCATCTGTTGCTCGGACGTGCCTTCGACGTACTCACCATGGAACGATTCAGTTATTGGGCGACGTTGCTCGCGCTGCCGTTTGTAGGGCTGCTGGCCGTGGAACTCATCGATCGATATCGAATGTGGGCGGTTGTTGGCTTAACTACATTAGCAGCGTCCAGTTGCGCACTTGCAGTAGGATGGTCGACTTATCGACCCGCAGATGCTGAGGATTTCAAGGTCGACACAGTGGCCTCATGGCTCAATCGTGATGGTCACGATCAGTATCGCTACGTCACCCTGGGATTCGGCAATAAGATCGCGCGCCTGGCGATGATGACCGACGCCAGCAGTGTGGACGGCGAATGGAATTCCGGGCGTATGCTCCCGGAGCTGACTAACTATGGCGCTGGTGCGCTCACCAGCTCAAAGTATTTCGGCGAGGCGGGCCTCGACGCACTTCGCGCGATGCTCACCCATGCGGACCACTACGGATTAAAATGGGTATTTGTGCGGGATCATTATTACGATCCGCTCCTGTCCTTCGCCGGTTGGCGTACGGTTGACAGCTTGGAAGACAAGACCATCGCTGTGTGGAGCAAGGATGGAATACCGCCGGCCATTCCCATCAATGCACCACAAATTCCTCCTCACTGGCAGGGCCTGGTGTGGGGCACCCTTCCATTTGGGAGCAGCCTCCTGGCCATACTCGTTTTTCTGATTCCAGACGAGGGACCGTACAAGCGTCAGGCGGATCAGCCGTTGATTTTTGATGAGAGTCTCGAACGTGAAAGGGTGGCCTCGTGAATAGTGGACACGTACTCGCTTCATTTCTCGGGGCTGCCACGGTTGCATTCGTGGTGGTAGGGACAGTGTGGCCTGCGCCATCTGCAGCTGCGTTTGCCGGCGCCGAGACCGTGCTTGCTTCGTCTTCAACAGCCGAGGAGGCAGTCCGGAACCTCGGCGGCGAAATCCGCGCTCAACACTGGGAGAAGGCCTATGCCAGTCTCGCCAACAAGGCTCAGTTCACCGAGACAGAGTTTGTGCATGATCTGACTGGCGTCTACCCCAGCCTGCTCACCTATTCAACTCTCGACAGGTTCGAAGTCCGGCCTCTTCATGCATCCGACAGCGAGGCTGAGATGCAACTCACATTGCATTGGGCCACCGTGGTTGGCAGCTCCGTGAGCACGCGCGAATTGCACGTAGTGAAGATTGGCGATACGTGGGAGCCGGAGTGGCCTGTAGTCAAACAGCCCACCGTGCCGCCTCAAGTTATCCCAGTAAATTATCTCCGATGGGATGTTATCTACCGCGGCCCCGGAGATGACTGGGGAGCTCAGGATGTTGAAGCCCCTCATGTGCGCATTGTGGACATGCATCCTGTGGAGCGAGCTGACGGGGTCGTGATCCTTGGTGAACTTCTAAATGAAGATGTGGTACCCGCCTATGTTTCGGTCACTGCGACGCTGCTCACAAAGAGTCAATCGACGATTGCGACCGAGGGGAGCTTTGACAAGATATCCCACCTCCTGCTGCCGAAGCAGGTCACACCGTTCCTGATCAAGTTCCCCAATGTTACGCTGTCCGAAGTCGGCAGCATCCGCATGACGCCTCTGTCGGCTCTGATCGCAGCCTCAGCAGACCCCGTCATCGAGATAGGAGACCAGCAGTTGCATCCAGCTCCTGATGCCTCGTTGACTGGCCAACTTATTAATCAAAGTGGCCAAATAGTAAATGTCGCACATGTTCTTGGAACTTTTTACGACAAGAGCGGTCAAGTTGTCTGGGTTGCTGACCAGTATATTGACCAGGCGCTCCTGCCGCAGAACGCCGTGCCGTTTCTGATCCATATCCCTGAAGATCTCGCGAAAACAGTCGCCAGTCAGCGTACCGTCGTCGCTACTTATAGCTCTGGAGGATCTCAGTGAGGTCCAGATATCCATTTCTGTTTTGTGGACTGACCATCGCCGCCGTACATCTGACCGTGGCACAAACTGCAGCGATCAGTTTACCCCGGACCGTTGAAGCCGGAAGCTCGTTCTCAATTCAAAGCACCGGAAGCGGCAAAGCAACGCTGTACATAGTCGGCCCAGGGCAGGTATTAAAGCGCGAGATACAATTGGGAGTGACCACTCAAATCCTCGGGGGATCACTCTACAATGCCGGCCATTATCTGGCTGTCCTTTCAGGCGACTCGTCCACAGAAAGCAACTCCTTCGACGTTGTACCCGCAACGAAACCGGCCAGCTTAAGTTTCCTCGCAAAACCCTCTCGCCTATCGGTCGGCTTGCACGATGGCATCACCGGCACGGCATACGTCTTCGACGCCTATCGCAATCTGATTGTCGCGCGCATTCCAGTCTCGTTTGAATTGTCGAATCCATCCAGCACAGTGCAGAAGCGCATCGTCGTTACGCATGACGGGGCAGCCTGGGCCGCTATGGACTCCACGGCCCAGCAAGGGATCGATAGATTTGTGGCACGAATTGGAGAAGTCTCCAGCACGCGCGTCGTTGGGCAGGTTCCTGGTGATCCGTGCGGGCTGAAGATGAACGCTCGGCAATCGGGCCGGTTGGTGCAGTTGGTAACGGATCCGGTCCGCGACTGCAGCGGAAATGCGGTCCCGGACGGCACCGTCGTCACCTTTACCGAGACGTACGAGGGGAACCAATCGACAATAGATGAACCTCTAAAGCATGGAATCGCGGAGGTGGAAATATCCGCACATAGCGGAGCCACATTCTCCATAGCAAGCGGGGTTGTTATGGGGAATCAGATTCGTTGGGAGAAATGACGATGTTGAGATCCCTTTTAACCTTTTTTATTTTCTCGATCGCTTGCGCCACCATCGGGTCCGCCCAGGCCACGGTGGTCGTTAAACCGTCGAGTCTGCAAGGGCCACGCCCTCTGCAAGAGCAGACTGCGGCGGGGGCGATCCGGGATTATCTTCAATCCTGGAAGGATCTGAGAATCGCGATGGAACAGAATCGCCCAGATGTTCTCGATTCGACTTTCGTGGGAAATGCCAAGGACAAGCTCATGGAAACCATCCAACAGCAGGCAAAGTTGGGGATTCATACGAGTTACCAGGATCGCGCTCACGAAATTCAAATTGTCTTCTACTCGCCCGAAGGGCTATCCATCGAACTGACAGACAAGGTTGAATACGACGTCCAGGTAGTTGATCGCGGCTGGGTCAAAACTATACAGCACGTGAGCGCACGGTACGTCATAGTTTTAACACCTGCCGAAGTGCGATGGAGAGTGCGTGTTTTCCAGGCAGTGTCCGAATGACGCAAATGTCGGACCGCCGTTTCATGTCGCCTGCATTTTTGGGCGACAACGATGGATGAAGAGAACGAGCCTCTCAATGAACGTACAACTCGGCAGTCGAGGAGTCGCATATGATTTCAGTCGTCGTACCTATATATAACGAAGAGGAACTCATCGTGCGCTTCCATGAAGCTGTGGCAATAGCATTGAACGGCGCTCACACAAGTTGGGAAGTTGTGTACGTGGACGATGGTTCAACCGACATGTCGCTGGGATTGTTGAGAGGGCTGCAATCGATGGATCCCCATGTTGTGGTGGTGGAGCTCTCCCGAAATTGGGGGCACATGGGCGCGATTTCAGCGGGCATTAATACGGCTCGAGGTAGCGCGGTAATCCTTATGGATGGCGATTTTCAGGACCCGCCAGAGGTTCTTCCAAAGCTGATCAATGCCTGGCTCGAAGGCGCAGAGGTTGTAGTCGCGGTAAGAACGAGTCGTAAGGAGAAGAGTCAACTTCTGGCTACTCTCTTCCCGCTCTTTTATCGCGTCTTGGGAGCCCTCTCCGATTACCCGATTCCCCTTAATGCTGGAGTTTTTAGTCTGATGGATCGAAAGGCTGTCGACTCGGTCAACGCCTTGGGAGAAAAGAATCGGTACCTGCCAGGGCTACGCGCGTGGGTTGGATTTCGTAACACTGTGGTCTACTACGATCGGCAAGACCGTGCGGCAGGCGAATGCAAGCTGTCTTTCATGAGCCGGATCAAGTACGCGTTGGATGCGATCACAAGCTTCAGCTACAAGCCGTTGCGACTCAGCTTCGCGTTATTTCTTTTTGCGGGCTCCATCGCTGCCATTCTTGCATTCTGCATGCTCTTTTCGAACACCGCAGTGGCAACCGTTGGCTTCGGTGTAGGAGCAGCAGTGTTTTTTGTTGGCGGTTTGCTACTGCTCTGCATGGGCGTGTTGGGCGAGTATCTTGGGCGAGTATACGACGAAGTGCGCAGCAGACCGCTTTCAATCATCAATACAGTGCATCGCCCCTCAACCGTGAATGTGAATCACTTTGGCGTAGTTGCAGTGCAGGCCGGCAGCCAACATAACCATGAAGGAATCGAGGCTGCGTAAAGGGCAGGCAGACCCTCCGCTTTCCGTTGCGGAGGGGGCAAGTTGTAGCACTTATCCCAATGTCAAATGCGTAAG
>JBELAI010000287.1:0-6204 GCA_049508975.1 Occallatibacter sp.
GTCGGCCAGCGCTCCTCAACTTTCAACGAGCGTGCGTTGATTTTCAGGAGCTCGCCTGCGTCTTCCACGTTATCGTAAACATACCCTGAACCGTCGGCGACAGCAAACTCGGGACCGCTGCCGAGATCAACCGTTCCCGCCACTTTTCCGTCTGCCGCTTGAATCGCGGTGGCACTGTTGCTATCGCCATTGAATACGAAAACTCGCGAGGTCGCAACATCATAAACGATCGCATCGGGCTTCTTGCCAACCGTGACTTCCGCGATTGTCTTGAGCGTCTTCAGATCGAAAATGGTGACGGTCGATGCCTGCCCGTTGCTCACGAACCCTCGCCCCAGTTCGGGAGCAATGGCGATCCCGTGGACACCAGGAGTGTTCTCAATCTTGCCGACGATCGCGCCCGAATCCACATCGAGCACTTCGACCTGAGTGCCGTGAGAAACGTACAAACGGCGCGCGCCTTCATCGACAGCGAGGTAGTCCCAGCTGCCTTGGCCGGGAATTGAGATCTTCTTGCGGATCGCAAATCCCTCGGCGGAGGCGATGCAGACGCTTGAAAGAACGAAGCCCAAGGCAAAGACGGCAATGAAAAACCAACGCTGCTTTCTAGATCTGCGGAAGTGCGGGTTCCTGCTCTTCATGGTGTAGGAGGCTCCTTGAATTTCTGACCGAGTTTCCTTCTAAAGTCTTCGCCAAAAGGCGCGATACAAAGAGACACGACCTCACGCGGTAACCCGGGTTTCCCGAGAACGGCAAAGCAGAGGAATGCGTGCGCTTTTTGTCAATTCTCTTTGCGTGGCTCCCACCGCAACCCGAACGAATAAGTCGGGCTGTAGAACTCGCGCTGGTTCACGTAGTCTGGGCTACCGTTGTAGAAGCCAAACACTTCATTCGACAGGTTCAGGCCTTGTACGAGGAAAGTGAGATTCTTTCTTATGCGGTAGCTGGCTTGCGCGTCCACCTGGAAGTGCGGGTAGAAGTAATTGTCGCCGGCCGGGCCTTTAGGCCCGAGATTGGCGGGATCCGTACATCCAGCAGGGGAATTTTGGATTGCCGCGGTACACTGCTGCCATTGGTACTGGTAGATACTACTGCCATTGTAGGAGAGCCCTACCCGCGCCGAGAACCGACCCTTGTCATAGGTAGGGCTGATGTTCCATGTACTCGGAGCCTGGCGCTGCAACGCGGGAGTGTCTGAGCGTCCGGGCAGAGGGCCGGAGTTGGAAGTTGTCCAACTGTAATTGGCGGAGATTCCGAGTCCGCTCAATCCTCCGGGCAGGAACCCAAGGTGCTGGATGTAAGCAGCTTCAAACCCCGCCAGCCAGGCGTGGGTGCCATTGATAATCGTACTGGTGATGTACCCGTTATATTGACCGCTGTCGGCAGGCAGGCTTTGCGTGTAGTAGATAGGAGCGCTCAGCTGTTTGTAAAAGAAACCGCCCTGGATTTCGCCGAAGGGCTTCAAGTAATGTTCGTACAACACATCATAGTTGTTGGCGTGCTCTGGCACCAAATTGGGGTTGCCGAAAGTGTATGAGTAGGGATTGGTGCTCTGGTCTAATTCGACATATGGGATCGTGTCATACGGGTTAGGGCGAGAGATTCCCCGGCCATAAGAAACGCGAAGATCAGAGTCATCCGTCAGCCGATACTTCAGTTGTGCGCTGGGCAGAGGATTCCAGTACCAATTGTTCGCGGGAGCTGGCGTCGTGGAGATCCAGTTGCCGTTAGCATCGTTGGCGACGATATAGCCCAAGGTGTTCAGCTGCGTGGCTTCGACACGGAACCCAAGCTGAAGTCGGAAGCGTCCGAAATCGACCGTATTCATCGCGTAGGCAGCAGAAATGCGTTCGGTATATTCAAAGTTGCTGGCGTCCGAGGCGAGGTGGGTAGCGCCCACGTCCAGCGAGAGAATGCCCTGGTTGACGAGATTAGGCAGGCTGCCGGTAATGCTGGGCCATGAGACAACCGGCCCAAGCCTGTAATCGTGGAAGTAGTAGTTGGGGTTGGTGAATCCGCCTAGGTACTGGGTCATCAGCGGTGTTGGCGGCGGAGTTGCCAGATCGTTCTGGTCATAGGTCGGCGAGTAGGCATTCTGGCCTTTATGAGCGTTGCGCTCCTTGAAGCCGAATTCAAAGGTCGCATTATGTTTGCCTAGATGATAGTTGGTTGCGTACGATACTGCTCCCTGCAAGTTGACCTGTGAGGTGTTTCCGGAGGTGGTATTGACATCCAGTAGGTTCCAGTTCCCCGGAGTGTAATAGGGGCCTCCCGGCGTGTCGCAGCCTGGGGTCCACTGCGGGAGGTGGGGATTCGGAGCCGGAACGATATTCGCGCAGAGAGGCGTACCTGGGACCTGGCCGTTCACGGTAGTCGGACCGTTGTACGTGAAATCGAATCCTGGATTGCCCGCTGCTGCCGTCTGCAATGAGGCGGACGCCGACACATTCCAGGCTAACCAAGAATTGGTAAAAATGTGCTTGCCCCCAATCGCTAAGTTACCTATCCGATAATCCGGTGCTCGTTCGGAACCAGAGAACTTCTCCGCGGGGCAGCCATTCGCCGGCGTCCCGTCGCAGCCAGTACCATCTTTCAAGGTGTACACCCACTTGTCGCCGTAGTCCCTGAAATCGGAGTAGAAGTAGTGGAGATAAAGCCCCGCTCCATCTCCGAGTTTGTAATCGAGCCCACCTCCAAAGCCGTATCGTTTGCGTCGGTACCGGTATTCGCGGATATCCATGCTGCCGTAGCTTGGGATTGCCGTGTCATTGAGGCCGGGTTCGATGTCGTCGATCCCGCGGCCGTTATAGTCAAAACTGCCCGAGAATAGTGCGCCAAATTTCTTAGTGGCTCCAAAACGCTGGCCAATGGTTCCATTCACCTGGGCAATGGCGCGGGTATTGAGAATGGGAGTGAATCCACCAATTACGCCCAGGGTCAGGGTCGGCAAATCACCTGCGGTCTTGGTAACCAGATTTAGAGATCCGCCGATGGCCTCAGCGTCTTGATTAGCAGAAAGCGTCTTGTTGACTTCGACCGACTCGACGATGTCCGCGGGAATGGTATCCAGCTTCACCTGGCGCACGTTATCTTCGGGCGCAGGAACGAGAACCCCGTCAATCGTCACGGCGTTCAAGCGCGGCTCCGTTCCGCGGATCTGGATGTACTTGCCTTCGCCTTCATCGCGCTCCAGGGTCACGCTCGGCAGTCGGCCAACCGCATCCGCGATGTTCGCGTTGGGCAGGGCTGTAATCACGTCGGACGGCAGGACTTGAAGAATATTGTCGGAAGTGCGCTGGCGGTTGATGGCCTCAGCTTCACCATGCGGGCGATCCGCAACGACGGAGACTTCTTCGCTCTTGGCGGAAACATTCAATTTCGCTTCGATGCGGCTTGCCGGCCCGGCAACGACTGTAACCTGCTTAGTGAAATCCGTGAAGCCAACGTACGAGATTGTGAGGGTATAGTCGCCGGGCGCCAGGCCAATGAAATTAAACTCCCCCTGGCCGTCGGTGGCGGTCACCATGTCACCCGGCTGCAACTTCACTCGCGCTCCATCGAGTACCGCGCCGACCCTGTCCACCGCGCGTCCGCTGATTGTTCCATGTCCACCTTGAGCGAACGCCACCGCTCCCAAAAGCGCGCAAAGGGCGAGCAGGATTGGCATCTTGAACATGAAGAAGGTGCAGCATGAACGCTTCGGCTTCATTGATTTCATCTCCTTGCAACCATTACCTTGACCGGAGAAAGTCCGCGGATGGCCCTTGGCGAATGCCAATGGACCCAGGAGCTGCGGCTCTCCGGACGACGGAAATCTTGGCCGGTTTTAGGTCACTGGCAATGGTAGGAAGGCGCGATGAAGCCCTTATTAAAGGAAGGTTAATAATCTTTCAGATTCTGTTTTTCGAGGCTTTTTGCCTCTACCCTAGGGTCTATAGGCTCACGATTCACAGGAGCCCGGCAGGTTTTTCAATGAAACTGCTCGTTGTCGAAGATGAACGGCGAATGCTGGAATTGCTGCGCCAGGGGTTGAGCGAAGAAGGACACAGGGTCGCGTGCGCAGTCGACGGCAGCCAGGGATTGCAGATGGTTCGCGACAACAGCTTCGATGTTGTCATTCTCGATGTGATGATGCCCAGGATGGACGGATTCGAACTGACGCGGCGCATGCGCACCGAAAACAACCTCACGCCAGTGTTGATGCTCACCGCCAAAGATTCTGTCCCCGACGTTGTGCACGGCCTGGACCTCGGCGCCGATGACTACATGACCAAGCCGTTCTCATTTGACGAACTGTTGCTGCGACTGCGAGCCGTGCGTCGCGCCACCGTTCTTCCCAGGAGACCACAGCTTCAGCTCGGCGATTTGTTCCTGGATCTTTCCACCCGCGAGGTTTACCGCAGCGGAGTGCGCTTGAGCCTAACGCGCACCGAATATTCCCTGTTAGAACGCCTTATGCGCGATGCCGGCAAAGTGGTTCCGCGGGAAGTACTGATTGCGTTTTCAGGGCGGGAAATGGGTAGCAATACGCTGGAAGCTTTTGTGCGGCTGCTGCGAAACAAGGTCGATTGTGATGATGATAACGACCGCCGAAGACTGATTCACACCGTGCGCGGCGTTGGGTACGTCATGAGCGCGGATTGGCAATCATGAGAAAACTCCCCATCGGGTCTCGGCTCACCCTGTGGTATTTGGCAATCTTTACGGCAGCCGAGCTTTTCTTCGGGGTGGGCATGTGGCTCGTCCTTCGGCAAGACCTTTATGGTATCGCTGACGACGCCTTGACCGCCCAAGTTGAAGACGTGGCCAGTTTTTTGAAATCACAGAAGAAAAAGAATATGACCGTCGACAAGCTTCGGGAAGAAGCCTCGGAAGCTTACGTCTTAGAGCACTCCGGCGACTTCCTGCAAATTTACGACGCCGATGGAAACTGGCTCTTCCGCGCATCGTCGCTGGTACAAAATCAGGTGGCGGCCTTGACGCCGGCCGCGAGCAAGCGTGCGTCGTTTACCAACGTTCAGCTTGGAAATAAGCCTTTTCGTTTTGTTAAGCAGCGAATTGAGGTCAATGGCCGCGCTTACACGGTGCAAACGGGCGTTCCCGCAGATCAGATCATCGCGACGCTGTCTCGCTTCCAGCGATATCTCCTGGTGCTGGCGCCATTGTTGCTGTTCGCCGCTGCTTCTGGAGGGTATTTGCTTAGCCACAAGGCCCTTTCTCCGGTGGACGCGCTCACACGGACCGCGCGAAGCATTAGCGGCAGCAACCTGGCCGACCGACTGGAGAAACTCACGACGGGTGACGAACTTCAACGCCTTTCGGACACTTTGAACGAGATGCTGGCGCGCATTGAAAACTCCTTTCTCCGCGTGACCCAGTTCACAGCCGATGCTTCGCACGAACTGCGCACGCCCATCTCGCTCATTCGCACCGAATCGGAGATCGCTCTCCGCAAATCCAGAGGCGAAGCGGAATATCGCGAAGCTTTGCGGCACATACTGCTGGAGGCGGAAAGAACCTCGTCCCTGGTGGAAGAACTGCTGTCGCTCGCCCGCGCCGATTCCGGGCGAGAGAACGTGCACCTGACAATTCTCGATTTACGTTCGGCAATTGCGGAGATAGCGAACGAATGGCGCCAACTCGTGGAGTCCCGCAATCTGCAATTCACGCACACAATCGCGGATTGCGAGCTGCCGGTACTGGCCGACCGCGTGGCCCTCCAACGACTGCTGGCCATCCTCCTCGACAATGCCGTCAAGTACACACCGCCGCCCGGAGCCGTCGAGTTACGGTTGGAAGCACGAAATGGCAGCGCGGTCGTTTGTGTTCGCGACACGGGCATTGGAATCGCCGAGCAAGATCAGCGCAAAATCTTCGAACGTTTTTACCGCGTAGACAAGGCGAAAAGTCGGGCGCAAGGCGGAGCCGGGATAGGCCTCGCCATTGCCGATTGGATTGTCCAGCGGCATCGCGGATCGATCGCCGTTCAAAGCTCGATTGGCAACGGATCTTCCTTTGTCGTCGAGCTCCCGGTACAACCAGCATCGGCGGTTTTGGATCTAGCGAGAGTTGACGTGGTGGAATTAGCCCGAATAATTCGTGATTTTTAAGACAAGAGAAGCCTCCTGTGCTACAAACAGGTTGACTAGACGCCGTTCGAGGCACTTCCGGAGGCTTCTTCGTGTCTGACGATAGCACAACACA
>JBELAI010000288.1:0-6193 GCA_049508975.1 Occallatibacter sp.
ACCGGGCGAGGAGAAAGTAAAGGGGCGGATTTCCGTCTGCGGGGGCTGCTCGAAAAAGTGCCCGTATCGTCGGTGCCGACGACACAAGCAAGGTGCTCAGTTCGTCATACCATAAAGAACGAAGTGCAACAGCCCTGATTTCCACGGCGACAAAGACCGAAGTGGTGGCAACAAGAAATGCCATCTCCTGCCAGATAGCAAGCTTCGGTGTGCCTGCGGTCGAGTTCTGGTTCTGAACTGGTCCGCGCCATAATCTCATCGTAGGAGATCTCGTGCTCATTCGGTCTTTCGCGCTCCTCTGCACGTGAGCGAGTGTATAGACAGCTTTTCAGTTCCCGTCCGGTGCGAAGAGACCTGGCGGTCCTGCGCGGGCTGCTGTACTCGACGCTTTTTTGCAATGCGGGCTTAAGATAGCTCGGCTAAATCTTGCACCCACGCTTTAACTAAAGCGATCTCTTCCGCCGGGATCACAGTAAGTCGCATCAACTCCTCGTAACACCGGATCAGGTTTTCTCCGATGTTCTGGAGGCCCGGTTCCAGTTTCAATCCGTCTAACTGGCGTCCGATGGTGCGGTTGTGAATATACCCGGGAATCTCATCGGCAAAGTCACGCATCAAGTTGTGCTCGTTCCGCCTCTGGTAGACGTCCGGCCCCTTGAAGAGAACACTCCACCCGTTCTCCCACGCAATTCGCTGCGCCACAAAGCTCCGCCAGATATCCGTCATTCGGATAGAGCAGTAAGAAGGCAGATAAAGAAGCGGATATGCATCGGGAAACCATGCGGTATTCTGGCTATTAAACGGACACCATGCCCCGGACGCCATGGCAACCCGTCGATCTTTTCGGAAGTGGATCGGTAGAGGCAGCAACAGCCTGTAAATCGCGTCCACATCCGGATCCTCGTCCGCCAATCCCTGTTGAATCGGACAGTCCGACTCCTGCTCGGGCAATTCATCAAACTTGGGCCACTGTGTCTGAACCGCATCGAGAGGCAACCCGCGCGGCCAGATATGGGCATCAGTGAAGAAGGAATAAACGTTTGTCCACCCCGCTCCTGACAGGGTTCGAATGGGCTGCTTCCTCTGTCTCGATTCCCAGAACTCAGGCAGTGGCATGTTGTCGTCATCGGTCTCAAGCAGCAGGCCAGGCCGCGTCCCGATCGCCAGTAGATAGCCGATATTCTTCCGCGAGTAATGCCGCGTGGGAATCAGTTCGGCGATCTTAAAGCCGGTTGTTCGTTGCCGCTCCAAGCTATAGAACTCGCAACCGTCAATCGCGAAATCGGCTGGACTAGGGACATCCCCGATCACGTAGAACGAATAGCCGCGAGCCTTGCACTGGCTCGCTATTTCCCGTAATTCGGAATTTGGCGCGGCGATCGACGTGACCACCAGGCTTATGGGCCCTCCATACGCAGAATCGTTCACAGTTGCTCCTTCAGACGCAGTTGGAATAGACGCCATAATTGCTTGAATGCTTCCTTGATCGAGGACGAACCCAGGCGCGGACTCGCCGATCGGTAGGTGATGGGAACCTCCACGATACGCAGGTTTCTGCAATGAGTCTTTATCTCGGTTTGAAAGAAGTGTGCCCGGGATTGAATGCCCCGGCCCATCACCATGAGAAGAGCCTCGCGCGAAAACAGTTCGAATCCGCTGGTCATGTCTGTTTGTCGCGTCCCGAGCAGCAGGTTCGTCAGCAACGTTCCGCCCCAACTGACAAAGCGGCGCGCATGCGAGCTCTTTTCGAAACGTCCGATAAACCGGCTCCCGAACACACAATCCAGTCCCTTCTCCATGGCATCGAAGAACTGCGGGATATCGCCGGGCTGATGGCTGAACCCGGCGTCGATTTCGAGAATCCAGTCGCTTCCAGCATCGAGCGCTTCTTTATATCCGCGCAAATAAGCATCAACCACGCATCGGTTTTCAGGAGCCCACACAACTTGCAGCCGCGGTTCAACCCGCTCCATTTCCCGCATTCGATCAAGGCTCGAATCCTTATTGGCCCGATCGAAGACCGCGAAAAACGTGACCTTCTTGAACCCGGAACACTGCTCCAATACAGCCTGGGAAAACCGCGTTGCAGCTTCCCCTTCATTCGCCATCGGACAGACAATCCCGAGTGTTACCGCACTTCGCGACAGCGCCGTCCTTTGCGCAGATCTGTTCCCAGAAGCGTCGCCGTCTACCGGAGTCAAAATTTCCTGATGCATCGCATCTTCAGTGTCTATTATTTTGCTGCTCTGCGT
Organism: Occallatibacter sp.; assembly: GCA_049508975.1. Classification (GTDB taxonomy): domain Bacteria; phylum Acidobacteriota; class Terriglobia; order Terriglobales; family Acidobacteriaceae; genus Telmatobacter. Next base: position 2,253 of record JBELAI010000288.1, read on the forward strand.
GAGGGTCAGGCATTGCTTCAATTGGTACGCGTGATTTTCCGCTATACTTCGAATCCTTACATGTAAAGACTGCAACCCCCCTCGCACCGATTTGAATTCAAGCAATTCTAGAGGGTACCTTACAAATCTACTCGCAGGTACACCTCAAAAAGGGATGTCGTCGTCGGAGATTTCGGCGGATTGCGCGTAGTCATCGTGACCGACCGCTGCACCCTGGGGCCGCTGGTCGAAGCTAGCTGCTGAACTGGAAGAACTCGCTGTTCGGCTGTATCCACCCTGGCCGCCCCCCGCTCCATCTTCACGGCCGGAGAGCAAAACCAGCTCATTGACGAGGATCTCGGTGCGATAGCGCTTCTGGCCGGATTCCTTGTCGTCCCAGCTGCGGGTCTGGATCTTGCCCTCGATGTAGAGCTTCGATCCCTTCTTCACATAGTCGCGGACGATCTCAGCAGTGCGCGTAAAGGCCACAAGGTTGTGCCATTCAGTGCGATCCTGCCAGTTTCCCTGCGGGTCCTTTTGCCGGTCGCTGGTGGCCAGGGTGAGGTTTGCCACCATGGTGCCGCCAGCGGTGGAACGAATCTCGGGGTCTTTCCCGACGTTGCCCAAAAGGGTGACCTTGTTCACGCTTCTTGCCATGTTGCTGCGCTCCTTGTTGTTCACTGCCAATTTTACAAAGTATAGCGGTTGCAAGCGCCCGCGAGCCCTCGTGAACTCGGCTTGCTGCTCCGGCCTTTCGTGTTCAAACTGGATCTAGCCCACCAACATCTGCGAAAAGTATTGTATTTTCTTGTGTTTAGACATATTCGCGGAGAATCGCGTTGTAGGCACGTAAGCCATCAATGTTCATCGCGCATAATCGTCAGAGGGTCCACAAGGGAGGCGCGAAGTGCGGGAAACGCACTCGCGATTAACACCGTTGCGGTCGGTAGCAGTGCGACCATCAACCAAATCCGGACTGGTGGCGAAATGAAGAGAGCGCTCTCACTTGCCACCACTCGCAGGAACACAAGAGAAGCCAGAGTGCCTATCGCGGTGCCTGCGAGGCCAGTTTGAATTGCGCTTGTTATAACGCCAAAGACAATGCGCCATCGCTGAGCCCCAAGTGCAATACGAAGAGCCAACTCGCGTCGGCGTTCACGCGCAGCATCCCCCTGAGCGCTCAATAGACCAAGAACGCTGAGTACCAATGCCAGCAGGGCCAGCGCGCTGCTCAGCAGTGTCGCGATGCGCAACGGGGCGAGCGCAGTTCGAGCGAGGTACACATCGAGGGATTCAATTACAACAGGAACTGAATCGCGCCCTGGAGCGGACTCAATCTTGCGTCGAAAGTCGGCCAGTGCCCGCGCGTTCATCTTTGCGCCTTCGAGAATCAGCGTCATGCGCGGTAGGCAGTCTTGCTGCATCGGAAAGTAAATTGCAGGTTCTGCGTGCCGCTGGAATGTCCCCAACGCTTGCGTCCGGACTACCCCGATAATCTCTGTTCTGCCTCCTTGGTCGTCGATGATTCCGGCGCCCACCGGTTTACCGCTGAAGTAGAGATCGGCAGCTTCTTGATTGACTACGCCAACACGAACCCGGCCAGGCATTTGTTGTTCAGAGAACACGCGGCCAGCGGCCAGGGAAGAGCCGAGAGCCTTGAAATAGCCGGCTGAAACAACATTCACACTTAGTTCAGCGCTAGCGAGCGGTGCGACGACAGGCACGCGAAAATGCGCATCTCGGATGGAATCGGGTACCTTTGAACGATCCGTGTAGTAATAGACTGTGGCGCGACGTTGATTCGATGTATGAGTTGAACTTCTCTTGACCACGCCGATAACTTCGACCGGCTGGCCGGATGAGTCCTGTATCGTCATGCCGACCGTGTCCCGCCCGAAAAGTTTCTGGGCTGCATCCTCATCGACGACTACATCTCTTCGCGTTGGATAGCTGAAGCCGAAGATTCGTCCGGCGATCAGCCCGTTACCCAAGGGTATGAGCGAGTCAGTGGGAAGCCATACAATGTCCATATTCAAATCGCGAAGCGGTGAAGAGGCCGACTGGATTCTGAAAGATTTCCAAATTGGCCTATCGCCGGGAAGGCGGGCCGCCCACGCCAGCGGCGGCTGACCGGTTACCGATTTCGCCGCGCGCTCGACTTCACTGAAATACTCGATGTGAAGCGCAGGTAATGTCAGTGCTTGTAAGGTCACAAGAATCGGACGGCCTGGATGCTGTCCGGTGCCTGCATCGAGCGCTGAGTGAAGACCTTCGAAGAGAAATACGGCACAGATTACGAGCGCGTAGCAGGAAGTTACCTGCGCCAGGACCAGCCCGGTTCGAATGCGTTCTGTTTGTTTCGACGGCAGCCCGTTTTCTCGCCCGAGAACGATCCACGGCCGGTCAGCGACGGTTGCAAAGACCGGCATCATCCCGCAAAGGACCGTAAAGCACACACATAACATGGATGCGGCGACGATGGGGAGCACATGAGGCGCGAAGACGAGCCGCTCCGCATCCTTCTCAAAAAGGAGAGCCGGGAGAGTGCGCGCAGTAAAAAAGGCTAGCAGCGCACCCAAAGCTCCGCCTGCAACGGCGATGACGATACTATCTGACAGCAACTCCCCCAGTAACTGGGCACGGGTTGCACCGAGCGCGATGCGAAGAGATGTTTCATGCGACCGCTTGAGAGCTCGTCCAAACAGGAACGAAGCAACGTTGATCGAAGCGACAAAGAATACGGCGCCGGCGGCGAAATTCAGCACGGATCCTATGCGCGACAATCCGAAAACCATTCTCGGTGCCGCGCCCGTAAAAGGAACCAGGCTTATTCCATCGGAATTACCGAGTTTCAGGCGGACAGCGTCCTGCGCTTGACTGATTGAAGTAGGACGCCGCATCCGTGCAAGCACCCACAAATCCTGCACGCCTGAATCCACAGTTGTTGGATCCGCATTTTGCAGCTTCTCATCCTGCGCAGGCGTCCAGAGATCGACAGTCTGGTCGCTATATAGACCTGCAAGCGTACTCGGTGCAACTCCGGTGATCGGAAGATCCAGGTTATTGATACGGATCCGATCGCCAATAATATTGGCCGCGCTTCCCAACTCGCGTTGCCACATGTGATGGCTGATAATGACCCCGCCCCGCAATGGAAGGTTGAGCGCTCTTGCCAGGTTCGGAGTAACATCGGCGACGATTGCAATTTTTGTGTAGCCGCCAATCGTGATATCGCTTGGTGTGATTCTGGCCGCATCTATCCAATCAAACGAATCCGAGGCATTCTTGAGCAACCGATATTCGCCACGGGAGAGCGGTCCTGGCTCACGCGACCGGTCTTGCCCCAAGATCGAAACCAGCCCTTCTGTGCCCGTCAGCGCGGCGTCGGGATGAGTGAGTCCCTGGACGAACGCGTAAACGGATGCATTGCTGCCGACCCCAAGCGCGATCGTGAACAGCAGAGCCAGCGAGAGCGCCGGCGCCCGTACAAACGCTCTCGTCGAGTTACGAATCGCACGGAGGCTTCTTGGGAAGATCACCATGGCTCGCAAGCAATTCTGGTGCCACATATATTGTTCATTTACCTCGGGTTGCGGGGTCTTAGCTGCAACTAAGCGTTCGATTTCGGAGTTTGGGTGTCCATTTGTGGACAGAAACTGTGTAAGCGCTTAGCTCTAGATCGCAGCCTTGGGAAACTGATACCCTGAACATATGAAATTTGGGGTACTCGTCTTTCCCGGTTCGAACTGCGACCACGATACCTACAACGTGATTGCCGAAGTAGCTCATCAGCCCGTCACGTTTCTCTGGCATGATTCTGAAGATCTTGGCGGCGTGGATGCGGTCCTGGTTCCCGGCGGGTTTGCCTATGGCGACTACCTGCGCACCGGCGCCATTGCCAGTTTTTCCCCGGTCATGCAGGCGGTGCAGCGCTTTGCGGCCGGCGGCGGCCTGGTGCTCGG
>JBELAI010000289.1:0-6015 GCA_049508975.1 Occallatibacter sp.
AGCCTCTCTTTCAAACGGAATCGCAGGTACCCAACCCGTTTCCCAATCCGATCACTCCGACTGTGCTGCTGACGCAGTGGATCAATGGCGGCCATGCGTATGTTCAAGGCATTGAGTTCGCCTACCAACAGCATCTGTCGTTTCTGCCGGGAGTTTTATCCCACGCGCAGATTGACGCCAACATGACATGGACGCAATCGAGGAACTACGACCTTCCTGGCCGCTCCGATTCGCCGCAACTGGTGGGTCAGGCGCCGTTTTCCTATAACATCACTCCGACTTACGAGACCAAGCGCGCGACGGTCTCCCTCGGCATCTCTTACGATGGCCCCAATATCGCCAGCTATCAATGGCAAAACGAGGGCCCCAACGCCGTGGCCGGCCCCGTTACTGGTCCGTTCGGGGATAACTACTACTTCGAACGCACCCAGGTAGATGCTCAGGCGAGTTACTACCTCGGTAAAGGATTCACCGTTACCGCCTCGGAAGAGAACGCGAACAACGCGATTCTCGGCTTCTACAACGGAAGCAAGCAATACATGACGCAGCGCGAGTACTACAAGCCGATCTACTACGGCGGCATCCGTTGGAGTCTGAGAAGGGAAAGATAGGATCGGATAAGCACCGCTCCAGGTGCCCGCATGTATTGGGGCCGATCATTCATGCACTTTGGCCGGATTCGCTTCCACAGTAGAAGAAGCGTTCGACCCTGCTTTCGTGAGAGGAATCTCGATCAATTTGCTGTGCAACCAAGGAGACCCGATATGCGAATCACTCGTGTTGTACTCTTGCTTCTTTTCGTTGCGACCTCCGTTTCTATGCGGCACCTGGCCGCACAGTCAGAATGGTCGGTGGGACAGACGTTCCACGTAGGCGGGGATGGCGGTTGGGATTACGTCACTGTGGATGCGCAAAGCTCTCGCCTGTTTGTCACCAGAACGACGCATACCCTCGTCCTCGACGCCGACTCCGGCAAGATTTTGGCTGACATTCCAGGACAGAAATCGGCGCACGGCGTTGCTATTGTTCCAGCGCTGAACCGGGGATTCATTTCAGATGGCGGAGGAACTGGAGCAATCATCGTCTTCGATCTCAAGACATATTCGGTGCTGGGTAAGCTAGCGGCTGTTCCTGATACCGATGGAATCACCTACGACGCAGGCAGCAATCTGATTCTCGCCTCAGCTGGCGATAGCAGCGCTCTTCTGACCTTCAGGCCCGACATCGATCCGGAAAGGGGCTTGATTGGCGCTCCCATCGATCTCGGAGGAAAACCTGAGTTTCTGGCTGCGGATGGGCAAGGAAAAGCCTACGTCAACTTGGAAGATAAAGATGTCGTTGCAGTCGTGGATCTTAAAGCGCGTAGAGTCCTCGCCAAATGGCCTGTTGCACCGGGAGGACATCCTGTTGCCTTGTCCATCGATGTCAGGACGCACCGCATCTTCGTCGGCTGCCGCAATCCGCAGAAGCTGGTTGTGATGAATGCCGAAAGCGGCAAGGTTGAAGCATCCATTCCAATCGGAGCAGGCGTGGACGCCGCAGCGTTTTCCGAGGGATATGCATTCGCCAGTTGCCGCGATGGCGCGCTCATCGTGGCCGGAGAGAAGGATAGGAAGTTCGGCCCGATCCAGACGGTTAAAATACCCGACGGCGCAAAAACGTTAGCCGTAGATGCGAAGACTCACCGCATCTATCTTCCTACCGCCGAGTTTGAACCCATTACATCGGGCCGCCCGAAAGCCAAGCCGGGGACATTCATGATCGTTGTCGTCGAGCGTCATTAAGTGAGTCCACGACAGCAATTTTCGCGGGTCCACTTACCGCGACCCCGGTTTAGAGTTTTGCGGTTTCAAATTGATCGTCACAGAAGGCGGAGCAAATTTATGTTGCATTCCAGGAACATTGTTCTAGTGGCAGTTATGCTGACCACTTTGGCATTTTCTACTTTCGCCCAGGAAGAGAAATCGGCCAGGAAGATGTCGCCGGAGGATCTTCCGACCTCTAATTTGATCAGCAAGAGTGGCCCGAGCTTTCGCGTGCCGGATCCTTCCAAAACTACTACGTTGATTGTGTTTGGCGACCAGCGCTTCACTGACCCTCAAAACACGGAAGTGACCAGTCCCAAAGCACGCCGTTGGCTGGTAGAGAAAATCGCCATCGAGAAGCCAGATGCGGTTTTACTGAATGGCGATGTCCCTTACAGCGGCGACGTGGTGAATGACTACGAAGTTTTCAAGACTGAGACCAAGCCCTGGCGCGACGAGCACCTCCATTTCTATCCTGCCCTGGGCAATCACGAGTTCCACGGAGACCCGCAACAGGCCCTCGAGCACTGGTGGGCAGCTTTTCCAGAGATGCGAGACCGCCGCTGGTATTCCGTACAGCTCGGGAAGTCGATCTACACACTGGCGCTTGACAGTGATACATCCCTATTGCCCGGGAGCGATCAGAAGAGGTGGATCGAGGATCAATTGAAAGGACTTCCCGCAAGCGTTGAGTTCGTCATCATCAGCCTGCACCATCCTCCGGTCGCCGATTTTCAGACGAAGATCAATGTAAGTCACAATCCCCGCCCCAATGAGATTGCCCTCCGCGACTATCTGGAGAGCGTGGCGCCGCGACTGCATGCAAAGATCGTTGTGAGCGCGGGGCACATTCATAACTACGAGAGATTCTTGAGAGGCGATGTCACATACCTGGTCTCCGGCGGCGGGGGTGCCAAGCCCGTCCCGGTCGATCGCGCGCCGGAGGATTTGTATCAGAACAACGATTTTCCCAACTACCACTACGTCAAGTTTGTCCTCAATGGAAATACCCTACACGGCACAATGTTCAGGCTGGCCGACGTGAACGCGAATGACCCCACCTGGGAACCCCGCGACGAATTCACCATCGAAGCGAAGCACTAACCTCGTCGCAGCATGGGCCCCGGCGAGGTCCTGCAAGCGAGATAGAAGAAGGCCCGGTAGGTGACGAGAATATTCACCGCAAGTAGCGAACTAGATTCAACTGAAGACTGCGAAAAGGCTATTTGCAGCGAGTGGTTTAGATATCCTATTTGAGCCCCTTAACCAGATAAAGCTCGGAAAGCAGGCGAGTATAGCTGTAAACGTAGGCTCGACCGTCAGCGCTGTAATGAATGAAAGCAATGTCATGAAGACCCGCGACGTCTGGCGGAGTTATTTCTGTGAACAACTGTCTCTGTCCGGTCAGAATGTTCAAGCGATAGACCTTGACCGGTGATTGTTTCCAATGGTACACGTACAAAAATCGCGGATCTGAGGTCCATACGAAACGTTCGCCCGCTTCCAAGCCGGGTATCGGGCGTGGCTGACCCCCATCCATCGGATACAACGAGCCTCCGACACCACCAGGACCATTACCCGCGACCAGTTTGCCGTCCGGAGAAATCTCGCAGAACGTAACTCCCTCGGGAGTCACGGGACGCGGTTTGCCGCCATCCACATCCTGAACGAAACACTGAACCTCATGCCCAATTCGGTTCGCGGAGAAAACGACTTGCTTACCATCGGGGACCCACCACGCTCCGTACCAGTACTGCTGAATGTCGCCCGGTGACAATTGCTTGGCCGTGCCGGCCGCGGTCGGTAGCAGCAGAAGCCGGGCATTGGAAATAATCGTGGTCGCCCATTTTCCATCGGGAGATAATTTGCCTGCCATCCCCTGGCCAATTGGAATGGGAGGCGATCCTCGCAAGTCCCGCAAGGCGACCGTATAGGTTGGTCCAGACTCAGCCCCCTGCTCGTCAAAGAGTACTGTGTTGCCATTCGCGGAAATATCAGTGGGGACAGACCAGTCCCGCCACGAGAGGTCACTCTCCGTTGCCGCTCCCGGTGCCTGAGCCATCATTCCGTTGCGTTCTTCATCGCGGGTTACAAGGACCCTGCCGTCGGAGGCGATGTCCTGCAGTGTAACTCCTCCGGGTGCGCGGAAGATCAGACGTAGATGACCCGATAGATCCACAGCGTAAATCTGACGTTCGCTTCCAGCCTGGGCAGCCGAGAACCAGATCTCGGATCCATCGGCCGACCATGCCAACCCTTCGACACTTGCCCAGGTTGCAGAGACAAACTTCTTGTGTCCGTCCAGGTCGACAATCGAGACGGCGCCCTTATCGTCAGGATAGATCGGGTGGTCGAGGAATGCGACTTGATTCCCTTTCGGCGAAATCCGCGGATGGCTGATCCAGCCCGCAGTTTCATATAGAACATGGCCAAGTGGAAATTCAAGACGCTGTTTGCCGCTTACATTACGAACAGCCGCTAAGGTCACCCCATCGGTAGACCAATCGGCCCAGTCAGTATTTTCAGCGAGCTGACGAGGAGATCCCCCCGTAAGTGGGACTTGGCCGAGAGTTCCGCGGACCGCGAACAGGGAATGATAATTAACCGACTGCAGCACCGCCATTTCGCCTGAAGAGGAAACCGCAAGCAGCTGAGTTGCAGGTAATCCGAGGCTTCGCGCACCAGGGATTTTCGGGTCGGTAGAGAATATCTCAGTTGGCCCGCCATCCCAGGAGGCGGCATAGATCACGCTATGACTATCAGGTGCAAACCTGGCTGAATACACCGTACCGCGGTTAAACGTCAGTCGCTGGAAGTCCGGCGGCTGAACTTTCGCTGTTCGATGACCAAGGAAAACGCCCAGGCCGACAAGAAATCCTGAAACCACGATTGCGAGAAGTGCCAAGAGCGTGCGGTTGAATCGCGATACCACTCTGCCGGACCCATCGCGATTGCCCATTGGTGAACGCTGATGCGTATCCACCGGATCTTCGTCCAGCGTGGCCACAAAGCGGTAACCACGGCGTGGCACGGTCTCAATGAATGAAGGATTCTCGGCTGAATCGCCCAGAGCAGCGCGGAGCTTGCCAACCGCAATATTGACTGCGTGGTCGAAGTCTCCAAAACTGGCATCCGGCCAAATGCGGGACTGCAACTCCTCGCGAGTGACCAGCTCTCCTGGGCGCTCCAGAAGAATCTGCAACACCTTAAAGGGTTGATCCTGCAATTTGACGCGGCTTCCAGACTTGCGCACCTCCCCGGAGGGAAGATCGACCTCAAACGCCCCAAAGCGTATCGCATGGTTCCCGTTATTCACTGTGGCCTTCGCGATCTTCGGAAAGTCTAGCATCCTTTTGGGTCACCTTTGCTATCGACGCTGTAGCAGCCAATCGGTTCGTTGATCTTTTGGTTAGATTCGAATCTCCGCATGTCTCCGGCGTGTCTCCTCAAGCGAGATCAACTGTAGACACAAGGTTTAGCTCAAATGAATTGAGATTGTCAGCCCCGGCCAATATACCTCGGGACGTTGGGCAGATTTGCGAACGCAATTGACGGCTTTATTCCGAGAGAGGGACATACATGAAGCTGACGCGATGGATGACAACGACTTTCGCAGGCCTCTTTTTGATCGGGGTCCTGGCCAGCGGTGCTGCCGCTCAAGACAAGCCTCAGGAACCCGCGAGGGAAGTGCATTTAGTAACCGCCTCCATGCCCCGCGAGCGGCAGATCGAACTGGCTTTGAGCGCGGCCCCAACCGAGGTATCGAGTAAAGCCTCAGTTTACATTTTGGGGCCCAAAGGCTACGAGAAGGTTCGCGAAGGCACGAACGGCTTTAGTTGTTTGATTGAGCGGTCATTCAAAGGGACAACGCAAACTTCGTCGGCGCCGGCGTGCTTCGACGCGGAGGGCAGCGGAAGTATTATGCTTGCCTACCTGCGCAGGGAAGAACTGCGGGCCGCTGGCAAGTCCGAGGAAGAGGTCAAGGAGGACATCGCGAAGGGATATCAGGATGGCCGATTCAAAACACCCGGTCCCGGTTTTCTTTACATGATGTCGAACGAAAACTTTGTCTACAACAACGTATCCGGGAAAAGCGGATTCGTGCCTCCGCACCTGATGTTCTACGCGCCGAATAAGACCGCGAAAGACGTGGGATATGAATCGATATCGCCCACAATGGTGCCTTATCTAACGGGGAGCACCATAGGGC
>JBELAI010000029.1:0-49717 GCA_049508975.1 Occallatibacter sp.
ATTTGCGAGCTTCATAGAGAGCTGTTACATATTCTTGTCTCTGTGCCCCCACATATTTTGCACGGTCCTCTAGATTCGCGGGAACCATTTTCAAGCCTAAGCCTGCCGAGGCGTTGAAGGCATCTTGCAGAATCGCCATTTGTTTCCAGAGCTGGCCTAGCCGAGAAAATTCTTCAGTCGTCCTCAGTTTGTGAACCAAGCCGAGAGAATCCAACTCAACCTGATAGCGGTTCGTCGCTTTGTCTAGTTCACCCTTCGCGGCCTGGAGCATGTCGGCATATTTGTGTTTCTCTTTCTCTGTTAAGCGTTCCGCCCAAATTCTCCCAAGGTAGCTCGACAATCCAAAGACAATGGCACAGCCGCCACCCAGAGACGCGATTATGGCAGTTGCCAATTGAAATGCGGATGTCCAGTCCATTGTGCAATCAGTGTACAGGGAGACGCCTGACCACGCACCGCTCAAAACGTGGCGGCTGCCCGACCCGGACTTGCCGCCGATGCGTCCATGGGGCTGTGTGCGCGATTGCGGGTCGCCCTAGTGTTGGCCAGCAACAAAAGCACACACGTCTTTTGCTAGACTTGAGACCCTAAATCTGGCCGGTGATACGTACGCCACGTCGCCGTTTTGCTTATAAAGAGTAGAACTACCCGGAGAGATGCGAAGGTCGAAGTCTGCCGCGTCGTGATTATCGGTAACGGTCAGAACAGTCGGACAAAGCTTCGTGACCTCCCTTGTGACTTCTAGCGATACGTTTCTGGTCCCTGTGCCTCCGTGACCATAACAATTTCCGTACGTGTCACAATGAACGGAGCTGCTAGAGACCGCTTTGACGCGCTCTTCGATATAGAGTCTTTTCGGCTGTGGCAACGAGGTCGTCTGAGCAGAGCAGAAGATGGCGCTGGACGCTACGATCACAAAGGCAAGTTTTTTCATGCCGCGATTCTATCCCTTTTCGGCTCACCTGGAGCGGTCTTTTCCTCTTCCTTCACAGCGTCCTGTTATTTGCATTTGAGCTTGAGCGGATCAAGCTGCGAGACCGCGCTATTTGTGGAGATTTTCCGGCACCTTGCGGAAAACTCGGTTGAAGATTTCATGCGAGAGGTCCACGGACTCTTCAACAGCTTGCCGCGTCGGAACCACAACATTTGAGGGTACCCCACACTAGTTATTCATAATAAATGACTTAACATACTTAGAAACTGAAGACGTGCTTTGGTGTGTTGACATCCCTTGACAGCTTCCGGGTAACCACAGCCTTGTCAGGCTTGACAGACTTTCTGACCCTATGTAGAATTTCTTGTATGGGCAAGAATTCACCACGTCTTTCAGGGCCGACTCTCCAAGTACTCGGGCAATTTCTCGATAACCCCATGACGGGGCTGTCAGGGGCGGACATCGCCAAGCAGACGGGACTTGCTTCCGGCACGTTGTATCCAATTCTCATGCGTCTTGAATCTGCAAAGTGGCTCGGAAGCGAATGGGAAAAGATAGACCCGTCCGAAGAGGGAAGACCGCGCAAACGCATTTACGAAATGACCTCTTTGGGAGTGTCGCAGAGCCGAGCGGCATTCGCTTTGCTCGTCCCCGCCAGCGGGAGGCTTCAATGGCAATCTTGACTGTAGTCGGAGCGCTCGCTCTAGCGGTTTTCGGAAAGCTGCTTGCGGATGAGATTAAGGCGTGGCGTCCGAAGATTTGCGATGTGATGATCAAATGCGCAGCATCGCAGCTACTTCCGTTTCAACGCGAGCGGTACATCGAACAGTGGCGTTGCGACTTAGAGGAAATTCCCGGTGATCTTTCCAAGCTGTATTTTGCGGTGGACCTGATCCGAGGAACATGGCTTGCTCGCGTCTCGCCGGACGCAAAACAGGTCATGCTCTCTGCCATCGAGAATTCAGAGGAAGTGGCTGTCCGATGGTTCGTCTTTCTCGAAGTAGCCTGTTGGCGCGAGAAGGTGAGATTGATCATAGAAGATCGTTGCTGCCTGGACATCGCGTGCCCCACATTCGTTGCCTATCGCAAGTTGTATGAACAGGTTCTTGTTTCTTTCGCAGAATCTGGCGAAAATTTATTCAACGAGCAGAAGAAACTTTCGTGCGGAAGGCTTTCAGACAGCATTATCGCAGGAAGAATGCTTCAACGTGTTATCGAAAACAACACTAGACAACAGCGGCTTGAGCACTCTGCCCAGGCCGCTGCCGGTAGACTGTTGGGATTGGACTAAGGCCATCGCGCTGCCGCGAGTGCCAAGGTCCCGGCGGTTGATGCCTCCGCGGGACATGCATGGGGTCTGGGCGCGATGCCCTAGGCCTCAGTCACCTCACGTACGATACATCTGGAACAATCAATACTCATCAGCTGGATCAACCTCCTTTCCCGTGTAAGCCCAAACTACCGCCGAACCGCCCGCCGCGTCAAGTTCGCGATGCACGCAGACGGGCCAAAAAGAATTCTCGCAGCAATTTGCAGTTCATTTCCCCTCTTGGGAGCACAATCAACGAAGATCAAGCAAGAAAGGGCCCGCAGAAAAGCTCATCGCGTCCCCCCAAAAACATGCCATTTTCCGGAATTCATTTCAATCGACAGATAACAAACATGTTACGTATGAAATGGCCCGTTTTGACCCCCTGAAACAAAGGAGTTACCTCAAATCCGCTTTTGCCCCAATTACAAAACAAAGGACTTACATCCGCCCAAAACGAAACCAGAGTGGCTCGCACCACTCCGGTTTCGCTCTAACCCCAACCTAAAAGGGATTGTCCGGAATATCGAACGACGCAAACACACCCGTTTCATAGGTTGCCGAGCTCCAGGTACCGTTGGCGACAAACACCGCGTCCCAGTCGCATCCGGCAAAGTCGACCGTGATCGTCGCAGTTGCCGTTCCGCTGGTCGGAATGTCCCCAAGAGAAAGCGGGAAGCTGGTTGGCGATTTGATTACCGGCGAGCACTTGCGGCCGAAAATCTGCGTGAGCGTGAAGCTGTTGATCTGCGTAGCATAGGCCGGGCCAACATCTCCATTGGTCGCGGTCACCTTCCAGACTTGCGCGGCTTCAGTCCCGGTTGGATAGGAGGCTCTGAGTTTCAGTCCATAGCCGGGCAGCTTTGTGGGATCGACGATGCCCCAGTAAGCCGGCTTGGCCTGTAACTCCATGTTGAAGGGCAGCGGGTAATCGGTGCGCGTCACCGGGAAACTATCCAGCCACGTATCGTCATCCGCCATGCCCCACATGGTGACGGAACTGAGTTCGTGCCGATGCCGCTTGAATACATCGAAGTAGTCCTTGTACAACCATCCCTGCTCGGCCAATACCGAGGGCGGAATGCTGTTGCCATAGTTCGACGTCGTGTTCCCGGCGTTGTAGACGCTCATATCGAGTTCAGTGACCTGCTGATCGATTCCGGGGAAGTTCCGGGCCACGGTATCGATTGCGGTGTCCATCGCGGATGGCGCCGGGTAATTAATCGCGTTGTGCATCTCGTGACCAATCGCGTCCACCGGAACGCCTCTTTCGAGGAGTTCACGGGTCACCGTCACCAGGCAGGCCAGGCGATTTGGATCGGTGGTGCTGTAGTCGTTGATGAACAACTTGGTGCCCGCCGGAGCGTACTGTTTAGCGGCCTTGAACGCGACATCGATGTAACTCGCGCCCAGCACGTTATAGAACGGGCCGTGCTCCAGGCAATCCGGCTGTGTAGGATCGAGCGGTTCGTTCACCACATCCCACGCATAGACCTGGCTGCCGTAATGCTGGACTTCGCTCTTGATGTGCTCTTGTATGTTGGAGGTCACGAGAGCCTGGTTGGCAGGAGAGTTAGTCCCGTCCCCAATTGCATAGGAAGGAGTTTGCGCTGCTGTCGACCAGACGAGGTTTTGCCCGCGCACTCTCATGCCTGCGCAGACTGCCTCACCGACCAGGGCATCACCGTTGATGTAGTTGTAGGTTCCAAGGCTGGGCTCGACGGAACTCCACTTCAGGTCGTTCCCCGGCGTCATGCTGTCGTAGTGCATGGTCAGCAACTGCGCATGCGGTCCCGACAAGTCGGTTGTATCAACGGCCGCGCCTATCGGGAAGTAATCCGCGTAGGTCTTGTAAATGGATGGAATGTTGGTCTGGATAGTTGGCGGGGCAACATAGCTGAGCTGGAAGTCGCTCAGATAGAACGACACCAGGTCGCTACCCGAGGGCGGAACGGTCTGGAAGTAAAGGAATGCCGCTCCCTGGTCGTAGCCGTTCGCCATGGTATAGCCGGTAACACTGATCTGGTGCCAGTTACCGTCGGCAAGCACAGTAACCCCTGGATAAGCAGTTATGCTCGGATAACTCGTATTACCATCCAGTGTTGTCTGCAGGCTCATGTTGATCACGTGGCTCGAGCCATCGGCCGGTGTCAATAGAACCCAACCACTGATGTTATATTCCGAGCCGACATACATCTTGTTGTTCACGCTGATCTGCGGCCCATCGTAGTTGGCAGTGCGTCCTGTAGTCAGCAGGGCCAGGTCAACACCGTTGGGATCGGCAACCGGAGGCACCATGTTGGTCAGCGTGGAGCCGGCGCGCGAACTCCAGCCGTCCAGGCCGCCGTCGGCAAACGTCGTTGTGATTCCCGTATTATCCTGCTGGCTCGGGCTGAGCGGCGCCGGCGATAACTCCCCAATCACAACATCGTCGATATAGAACGAATCGGTTGCGCTGCTGGATTGGATATAGAGGACGAGGCTGGTGGGCGGCCCCGGCAGGTCGCTGAAGGTGAATGTACCTGAAACCTTGGTCCAGGCGGTGCTTGAGAGCGCAGCGGACGTGCCTATGTTTCCATAACTGCCAGTGGTGGCGCAGTCCGCAGTCTTGGTCGAAAGCGTGACAGTGGGGTTACTGCTGTCAGGCGCGGCGAGCAACACGTATGCGGAGATCTGATAGGTCGCGCCGGCCACAACATTGGGCACGCTCAACAAATTTAGGCTAGGTCCCATGTAACCGGCAGTCCGATTGGTCACTAGAAGACTCTTCGCGTCGCTATTCGGATCGAGGACCGGCGGCGCGGTATTGGTCAGGGTCACTGACCCGAAAGGCGCCCAGCCATCCAGGCCGCCATCCGCAAATGTATAAGTCGCAATCGGTGTTCCACCGGGAGGCGGCGCTGTCTCGGTAATCACCACGTCCGCCAGATAGAACGATTGCGCGGTAGTCGCCCCCACCAGCTGTGAATACAGCAGCAAGCCGGTTTCAGTAGCGCTTACGGTGTAACTTCCACCGATCTGCGCCCATCCTGAGTCAGTGACCGGCACTTGATAGGTGCCGATCGTGTCATAGCATGTCCCGCCGCTGCAACTCGGATCGCTGCGCTGGATGGTGAAATTTGCATCGCTGGAGGCTTCACCGGCCGTAAGCTGAACCCAGCCCGTGATCGTATATTTCGCACCGGCCTCGAGAACAGTGTTCAGCGAAATGGATGGCCCGCCCGTCCCCGTAGAACTGGTTGTAGTGAGCAGGCTAAAAGTGGAACCCGAACCGGGGTAAGCCTCCGCACTTGAAGCCACCGGGGTGCTGGCGTTGAAAAACGAACCCCACCCGTCGGCCGTTCCATCCGCGAAGGTATAAGTCGCTACCGTTTGCGCACTGGCATAGCCGGCGCAGAGTAGCACGAGAAGAGGAATCGCCATCGAGAACGCGGCGATTCGTTTCAGAGACAAGGCTCGATTCCAGTTCTTCGCTAAACGAGACATGGCGGGGACTCCTAGGCTCGCAGACTTTTACAACGCATAGCTCCGCCATGCGGCTTTCAGTCCGCTTTAGAGCACGTGCGAGTAATTCGATTTACCTCGCGACCGGAACTATACACGCGAAACAGAATGGTTTGTCAAGTGAATTTCGCAACAGGATAAGTTACTGGAGAATCCTTATAAGAAATGAAAACCTTTTCGGCGAATTCCAGAGGGGCAGTCGGCTGCTCGGGAATTCGAGCAGCCAAACGCACCCGCCTTGATAGGCATCTTCCCCGCAACCTCTTTTTGCGGCTTTGAGATTGAGTGCTTAGACGAGCGCGAGATTCAGATTCTCAATAGCTTCGTCGATTTCCGCCGTGTTCTTGTATCCCACAGTCACGCAATCCACACCGGCGTTTTGGAATGCGAAGCGCATCGCCTTCTGCCGGTCCTCGCGATTGAACACGCCTTCTCCGATCAGCTTCATGCTGACCACGCCCATGCCTTCTTTGCGCACCTGTTTGACGTGGGTAAAAACTTCGTTCACATTGCCCAAATCAGGCCCGTCGGGGATCTCCGCATCCATGCGCGTGCCGTTGTGATTCACGCGAATCATGGCCACGTTGACAAACTTGTTCCCCGGCACCTGGCGCAGCGCGGGAAGCCCATGCACGGATGCGCCGTGACTTACGATAGTCTTCTTCTGTTCCGCCTCGAGAATCGCGTCCTGCCAGTGCGTAGTATCGGAGGGCCACGTCGGGGTGTGCTGCCAGTGCAGCAGCATGATATCCAGATACTCAGTGTCGATGCCTCTTCGCAGTTCTTCCAGTTTTGCGTGCGGATCGACCTGGTGGTATGTCGTCACCTTGGTCATGATTCGATAACTCTCGCGTGGAAGCCCCTTGAGCGCGATGCCGAGCATCCTGGGCGTCTCGCCATAGGATTCCGAAGTCTCGAAGAAACGGATTCCGCGATCGTACGCGTAACGCACCAGGCTAGTGAACTTATCCTGGCCGAGGCTTGCCTGCACCTGCCCGCTCATGCTGCCCGTGCCAAACGCGAGGCGCGTGACCTTCACATTTGAGCGACCCAATGTCACCCAATCCGTTGCTGTCTTACGGTCAGCCAAAGCCAGGGTTCCTGTGCCTGCCAAAGCACCCGCAACAAGTCCGGTCTTCAGAAAATTTCGTCTCGAGTAGTCGCCCATGTTTCACCTCCGCAGTGGCTCAGGGGAAGCCGATTGCCCGAATACTACCACAAACCTTGTAAAATCATCTCCCATGGCAAAGCAAACCTACTTTTTCAAGCTGATTCCGCCCCGCTCAACCTTCCCCGCCGACATCACCCCCGACGAAGCTGTATCGATGGAGCAGCACCGAGTGTATTGGGCTGAGCACTTTGCGGCCGGCCAGATTCTCGCATACGGTCCTGTGCTCGCCCCCGGTGGTGCATTCGGATTGGGAATTCTGGAAGTTCAGGACGAAGCGGAAGCGCGGAAGTTTGGCGAGAACGATCCTTCCGTGCTCGCAGGCCTCAACAGCTTCGAGATACATCCCATGCATGTCGTTGCATCCCGCGCAAAAGCTTGATCTATTGAATCGCGATCTCGTCATTCCCTGTTCCCTGCTCCCTGTTCCCTGCGTTTTCACCAGCTATGCAGCCACTCTTCATCCCGCCCAATCCGCACCGGCGCTCCAAATAACTCGCTCAAGCGAGGTTCTGTCAGCAGTTCTTCACGGGGACCATCGCCAACAATCCGGCCGGCTCGCATCAGAATTACCCTCTCAATTTCAGGAAGAATATCTCCCAGGTGATGCGTCACCAACACCAGCCCCGTTCCCTCCTGCGCCAGCTTCCTGAGCGACTCTCTTAATTCGCGTTGCGCCGCCAGGTCCAACGCATTCGATGGCTCATCAAGCAGCAGTTGCTTCGGCCTGTGCACCAGGGCACGCGCTATTACAATTCGCCGCTTTTCTCCCGCTGACATTTCTCCCACCAGTTGGTTCGCAAGATGCGTGGCTTCCATGCGCTCCAGCGCCTCGCGGGACCGCGCGCGCATCTCCCTGGTCACATGCAGATTCGGCCACAGTGTCGACGCGGAAAAGAAACCCGCCGTCACCGCGTCGAGCCCAGTGGTCACCGCCGTTCGTTCTCCCGGCAATTCCGCACCGACCACCCCAAAATGTTGTCGAAGCAGGGTCAGGTCCCAACGCTCGCGGCCGAATATCCGCACCACCATTCCCGGCCGCACAATCGGATAGACCTGGCAGCTCATGGCCATGATCAACGTCGATTTTCCGCAACCGTTGGGCCCGAGAATCGCCACATGCTCCCCGGTCCGGACCGACAGGTTCACATCGTGAAGCACCACCCGATCGCCGCGCGCCACATTCACCGCACGCAGCTCAAGAAACTCGCTTTCGTTCACCCCAGTCATTTCCCTCCCCGCTCAATCCGCCGCGGTCGCCGGCACACCTGTTAGATTAAATGGGTTGACCACCATGTCTGATACATCCAAATTCCTCCTCCCCCAAGGCTTCAAATTCGGCGCAACCAAGGCCGGTCTCAAGAAGAGCGGCCGCACCGACTTCGCCCTCATTGTTGCCGATGCTCCTGCGAGCGCGGCAGCCGCCTTCACCGCCAACCGCGTAACCGCCGCGCCGCTGATTATCGATAAGGAAAACCTGCGCGCTTCTGGCGGCAAAGTCCGCGTTGTTGCAATCAACGCCGGCAACGCCAACTGCGCGGCCGGGGAGCCAGGTTTGGCCGCCGCTCGAGCCACTTGTATCGCGGCTGCCGAGGTTTTCGGCTGCTCGGCCGAAGAGGTTTTCCCTTCTTCGACCGGGATCATTGGCGTCCCCCTTCAGGCGGAAAAGCTCATCGCGGTGATGCCGGAACTGGCCGCATCGATTGGCACGAAGTTCGACCATTTTCAGCAGGTCGCACAGGCCATTCTCACGACGGACACAGTGGAGAAGACGGCCTTCGCGCGGTTCGAAGTGCAAGACGCCGACGGCACCGCACGCGAAGTCCGCATCGTCGGCGTGGGCAAAGGGTCTGGCATGATTCACCCACAGCTCGTGCCTCATGCAACGATGCTGGTCTACATCCTCACGGATGCTGCCGTCCAACCTGCCGACCTGCAAGCTTACCTGAATCAATCGATCGATCTGAGCTTTAACCGCATTTCCGTCGATGGCGATACATCGACGAACGACACGGTTCTGTTGCTTGCTTCAGGCGCTAGCGGCGCAACCGTTGCGCCGGACAACAACGAATTTGCTGCCGGGCTCACACAGGTCTGCACGTCCCTTGCACGCCAGGTTGTCGCCGATGGCGAAGGCGTCTCCCATATCGTTGAGCTTCGCATTGACGGTGCTGCAACGGATGCGGACGCCCTGCGCATCGCCAAGGCTATCGCGCATTCACCGCTGGTGAAGACTGCATGGGCCGGGGGCGATCCCAATTGGGGACGGCTGATGGCGGCCATCGGCTACTCTGGGGCGCAAGTCGACCCTAACCGGATTGACATACGGTTTGGTGATTTGCAAATTTGCCGCGACGGCGGCCGCGCGGTGGAGTTCGATGAGAAGGCTGCTCATGATTATATTGCGCAGCCGGAGTTTTCTGTTTCGATTGAGCTTCACCAGGGTGAAGGCAAGTGCGTTTTCTGGACTACGGATTTGACGGTTGAGTACATAAACATTAATTCAAATTATTCGACATAATTCGATGGAACGTGACTGGGATTCAGTTAAGTTTTGAGTCTGTGCGCGCCTTGTACCGCGAGAAGAAAAAGACTCCAACGCCCAAGCCTACAAGCACCATTGTTCCACCTAAAACTTTGGCTACAGCCAGCGGCTTGTTGGTCTCATCTGCTCCAGGAATTACCGACAGAACAATCGTGGCTGCTGTGCTGGCGAGGCCAACAGAAGCCAGCACAATGGCCACTGGTTTGCCGCCCGGAACTCTTCGAACCTCAAGCGCGGCGGGACGGCTCTGCATGCGGATCATGGCGGAAAAGAGAAACAGGTAGGGCAGAAAAAGCGAGATCACCGACATGCTGACCAGCACGTTATACGCGCCGCGAACGGTGGTTCCCGCCTGGCTCAACAACGCGACAATCACGCCGGCCAATCCGTAGACGGCGATGGCCACCCAGGGCGTCTGAAAACGTGGGTGAATCCATCCAAAAGCAGGCGGCAGATATCGATCGACGCCAACGACGAACGGCAGGCGCGCCGTGGAGGATAGATTGGCCGCTGCATTGCCAACCGAGTTGAGCGCGACAAACAGCGCTACCGGAATAAGCAGCCATCCCAGGCCCAGGTGACTGGCCAGCATGTAGATGCCGGTAACGAATCCATCGGGGCCGGCAACCGCCTGGGCGGGCAGCGTCAACAGCAGCGCAAACGTGCCTCCAATGTAGCCGATCGTCAAGATGCCGCCTGCCACAAGAAGTGCCCACGGGATAGTGCGGCGTGGATTTTGAATTTCATCGCCCATAGCCGAGGCGGCCTCAATGGCGCTGAAAGCGAAGAAGACGTTGGACCAGAAGACAGCATTGTCGAGCGACCAGTGCGGCACGAAGCTCGCGTGCGTCACATGGATCGCCGGCCCAAAGCGCCAATAGGAAACAGCCGCAAGCAACAGGAGAACGCTCAGGGGGAGCAAACTGCACAGAGCGCCAATATTGTTGAGCCACTTTCCCACGTTGACGCCACGAATGTTGAGCAAAGTAATCGCGGCCAGCCAGAAGCCGGAAAAGGCAATGTAGTAAAGCGGATTACCGCTGAGGCTATGCGCACGCAGGCCGAATGCAAAGAGTGCCGAAGCCGCGCCAAAGTAAAGCACACCTGCGAAATATGGCAGATTGCTCATCCAATAAGTCCACGCGCAGATGAAGCCGGAGAAATCGCCGAATGCCTCGCGCGTCCACACATAGATGCCGCCCTCTTCCGGATGGCGCGAAGAGAGTTCCATGACGCTGGCGGCTAACGGAATGAAGAAGCAGGTGAGCGCGGCAATCCAGACGACGAGAATGCTGGGACCGGCAGTCGCGGCCGCAGCTGCCCAACGCACGCTGAAGACAACAACCACATAGAACAGCACCAGGTCGCGAAACCGGATGCCTCGTTTGAGCGCTGGAGCTTGATCCATGTGCGCGCAGCATACCAGAGCCGCGTGCTGCGGCGCATCTAAATTTTGCTGAAACCTTTGAGCATTACTGAAACCTAAAAGCTGAAGGGTACGCCCTTCAGCTCGTACAAGCGCGATGCCGCGTGGCCACATTACTCCTCGCGCAGCAGCAGCAGAGGATCAACCGACAACGCGCGTTGCGCTGGAATCCACGTCGCAACCAGGCCCAGCACTAACATCGCCAGCACAACGCCGGTCAATACAACGGGATCGCGCGGAGTTGCCTGATACACAATGAAAGCCAACACTTTTGTAGCCAGAATTCCGAGCAGCAATCCAACCGTCGAACCAAGGGCCAGCAGCTTCACAGGCCGCGCCAAAGCTGCGCGCAGTACTTCCCTGCGTTGCGCGCCCAGGGCCATGCGAATTCCTAACTCACGCAGCCGCTTGCTTACCGAATATGCAGCCATTCCAAAGATTCCAGTTATTGACAACATAGCTCCCATGACGCCCAGCACACCGAGCGACATGGTCGCCATGCGCGAAGCAAACAAGGCGCCATTCATCTCTTCTTTCCATGTCTGGATGAAGGCAGGCAATCCCGAATCCAAGCCACGCAGCTTGTTGCGAATAGCAGCGACCAGTTGCTGCGGATCACGTCCCGAGCGCACTATCAGCACCGCGTCGCTTGCCGGGTATTGCAAGATCGGAAGAAACATTGCCGGTTGCGGATCTTCGGCCAGGTTCGCCGTGTATTTTCCGTCTTCAACAATGCCTACCACCTCGATCCGCGTTCCATCCGGCATTTTGAAATGCTTGCCGATTGCGCCGGCAACGGAGCCAAGAATCTTGCCGGCAAACTCACGATTGACCAATGCTATCTTCGGTGCATTTTTGTCATCCCGCCACGTAAACGTTCTGCCCGCCAGCACAGAGGTGTGCGCCGCCTGAAAATACTCCGGAGAAACTTCGTACTTAATGGGTACAGCGACGGCATTTGAGGGCCTCAGATCCGTAGTTTGATCGGCAAACACCGGCGAGATTCCCCAGCCCATATGCAATGGCGGAGTATCTACCAAGCCTACCGAAGTTACACCCGGAATTGTCTGCATAGCATCGATCATGCGCCTTTGCATTGCAGGCACCCGATCTTCGCTGTAACCAGCCATGCTTAGATCGGTATCCACAAGCAGGACGTTCTGCGGATCAAACCCGAAGTTCGTGTGCATGGAGCGCATAAGTCCCCGCACGGCCACCATTGAAGAAGTTACCAGCACGGCACAGATCGCAATCTGAACCACTAACAGGACGTCGCGCACCGTAACTCGACTCCCGAACCTGGCGCTCGACCCTGCTTTGACAATCTCATACGGATTGGTACGTAGTACCTGCCTTACCGGAACTGCACCAAAGAGAAGCCCGCTCACCAACGCCAACACCAATGCGACCAGATAAACACTTGCGTCCGGAGTTACCGGTATGTTCATTGGAAATTGGGGAAATGGCTGCCACCCACTTAGCCGATGCAGCAGTACGACGCTGCCGGCGAGTCCAACCACGCCCCCGGTGAACGAAATCAAGACGGCCTCGGTCAGGAGCTGCCGAAGTATTCGCAAGCGGCTCGAACCAAGAGCGAGGCGCAGTGCAACTTCCCGCCCGCGGTCTGCAGCACGCGCCGCAAAAAGGCTGCCTAGGTTAGCGCAGGCGCCTAACAGAATCAACCCAGCCAGCACCATTAACCCTGCCAGGAATGCTCGCATCGCAGGAGCAAAAAAGTCTCCGTGCAGGCCGGGCCGCACCAGGCTGAAGCTGCTTTGATCGTCTTCCTTTGGATAGGCCGTGTTCAGATAGTAACCAATAGAGCTTAGATCGGAAGCCGCCTGCGTCGGACTAACTCCAGGCTTCAGATGTCCTAACACCTCAAAGACCCACCGATTTCCGCGATCGTTCAGGTTGGCCGAACCATCGAGTTGCTCCTGGTTCACCAAAGGCACAAAGAAATCAGGCGAGAAGAACAGCAGTGTCCCGTGAAATTCAGGCGGTGCCACGCCGATGATGGTAAAGGGATGCTTGTTCAATTGAACGACACGACCCACCACGCCGCGGTCGTCCTGAAAATGGCTATGCCAAAAATTGTAAGTAAGAACGATATATGGAGCGCTCCCGGAGCCACGCTCATCGGACGGTTGAATGAACCGGCCAAGATAGGGATGAATTCTTAATACATCGAAGTAATTCCCACTTACCGAATAGAGCCAGACATGCGATGGCTCTTTGCCGGTGTCGAGGCCCGCCTGCACGATGTTGTACGCTGCCAGCCCATCGAAGCTGCGGTTGCGATCGCGAAGATCGATGTAGTCGGGATAAGACTGGACGATGTACTTGTCGTTGCCGCGCTGGATTGCGTAAAGGCTCTGCCCCTCCGGCACATTCAGCGGACGAAGGAACAGTCCGTTCAGTACGGCGAAGACCACAGCGTTGGCGCCAATAGCCAACGCCAACGTAAAGACGGCGACGAACGCAAACCCCGGAGACTTGCGCAACACACGAACGCTGTAACGCACATCCTGCAGAAATATCTCGACAACACTGGCACCTGCCGCCTGGTGGATTTGTTCCTTGTACTTCTCGCGCCCGCCAAATTCGATGCGTGCCCGCCGTTCGGCCTCTCCACGGAGTATCCCGCTCCGTTCAAGATCGTCTGCGCGATGTTGGACGTGTGAACGGATTTCCTCGTCCATTTCAGCGTTCATCCGCGAGCGCTGAAAAAGATTAGCGATGTAGAAACCAAGCGAGTCGAGAGTCTTCATATTTCCTCCGGTGAATGAGAGAACGAGGAAACTCTCTCAACAATTCCAATTCACTCTTCGCGAAGCAGGCGCAATGGATTGACCGCCAACGCGCGCTGCGCGGGAATCCACGTAGCCAGCAGACCGAGCAATAACATGGCGAAAACCACACCGGCCATAACCAGCGGATCCTTGGGCGTCGCTTGATACACGATGTAAGCCAGCACCTTGGTCCCCAGCAGTCCGAGGATTAATCCAGCCGCCGAACCAAAGACCAGCAGCTTCAGGGGCCTTCCCAATGCAGCCTGCAAGACTTCCTTGCGTTTTGCTCCCAGCGCCATGCGAATGCCTAACTCACGCAGCCGCTTGCTTACCGAATACGCAGCCATTCCAAAAATCCCAGTGATGGATAACATGGCGCCCATCAGGCCCATAACTCCCAGCGCCATCGTCGCAAGCGACGAAGGCAACAGGACCGTTTGCAGCAAAGTAGACCAGGTCTGTATGTCGGCGGGCAGCCCCGCATCCAACTCGCGTATCTTACTTCTGATGGCGGCCGCAAGTTCCTGCGGATCGCGCTTTGAACGAATCACGAAGTAGCCCGAACTAATGGGAGCCATCGCGAACGGCAAGAACATCGCCGGCTGCTGCGATTCGGTGAGGACCTGGTATCTTCCGTTCTCGACTACACCCACCACCTCAACACGCGTCCCATCCTGCAGTTTGTAAATCCTTCCGACTGCATTGGTGACCGAGCCGAATACCTTCTCGGCAAATTCCCGGTTGATGACACCAACAGCAGTCGCCTTCTTGTCGTCTTGCCAGGAAAGACTTCTGCCTGCCAGTACGCTTGTGCCGGCCGCTTCGAAGTATCCGGGAGAAATGTCATAGCGGAAGGGCATGATCGCCGCATTCGCCGGCTTCAGGTCGCTGGTTTCCTGCTTGAACACACTGACCTTGGTACCGGCCAAATAAACAAGGGGAGGGTAACCGTTCACCATTCCCACGGCTTCCACGCCATGAATGGTTTGCATCGCATCGATCATGCGTCTTTGCATCGCCGGCACTTGATCGCCGGTGTAACCGGCGGTTGCCAGATTCACCGCCGCCAGCATGGTGTTGCGCGGCTCGAAACCGAAGTTACTATGCAGCGACCGCACCAGACCACGCACGGCCACCATGGACGACGTGACAAGAACAGCGCAGATCGCAATCTGAACAACTAAGAGCACGTCGCGCAGAGTGATGCGACGCCCCTGCCTCGCGCTGGAACCGGCCTTTACTATCTCATAAGGATTGGCGCGCATAACCTGGCGAACCGGGACAATGCCGAACAGGAATCCGCTGACCAGGGCAAGAGCCAAAGCGAACCAATATAACTTTGCATCGGGAGTAACGGGCATGTGAATGGGGGCACCGGCAATGGGCTGCCACACGCTCAGTTTACGCAGTAACACGATGCTGCTCAGCAATCCGACAGCCCCACCGGCGAACGAAATCAGTCCGGCTTCTGTCAATAACTGTCTCAGGATGCGTTTTCGGCTGGAGCCAAGCGCGAGGCGCAGAGCCACTTCCTTGGATCGATCGGCGGCGCGTGCCGCGAACAAGCTGCCCAGGTTGGCGCAAGCGGCCAGCAGAATCAAGCCGGCCAGAACCATCAATCCCGAAACGAATGCTCGTATACCAGAGCCAAAGGAAGTGAGGCCTTCCCGCCCGAGGTCGGTGCTGTGGTGGGCAATTTCTTTCGGATAGGTCTTCTCCAGGTACGCGCTCACACTGTCCACATCGGCTACCGCCTGAGCGGGAGTCACTCCCGGTTTCAGATGTCCGAATGCTTCAAAGACCCCGCCGGTATTGGACCGATCCTTCGGGTTCCCTCCGCCCAGTTCTTCCTGATTGACAATGGGCATGAAGAAATCGGGAGATATGAACATCAGAGTTCCCTGGAACCCGGGCGGTGCCACGCCAATCACGGTGTAAGGATGCTTGTTGAGTAGAATGGTGCGGCCCACGATGCTGCGATCGTCCTGGAAACGTGTGTGCCAATACGCGTAGGTGAGTACAAGATACGGCGCGCTATTGTCACCGCGTTCATCCGAGACATGGAAGAATCGGCCAAGATAAGGGTGAATGCGCAGCACGTCGAAGTAGTTTCCCGTCGTCGCAAAGCCGTTTCCGACAATTGCATCCTTGCCCGTATCGAGACCGATACCCAAAGCAAAATTAAACGCAGCCAATTCCTCAAAGGTGCGGTTGCGATCGCGCAGGTCGAGATAGTTTGGATACGATTGCCACGCGGGATTGTCGCCGTAATGGGTTCCGTAGAGGGTCTCGTACTGAGGTAAGTTGAGCGGGCGCAGGATGAGAGCGTCCATCACGCCAAAGACAACGGCGTTGGCGCCGATGGCCAGGGCGAGTGTCAAGACTGCGGCGGCTGTGAACCCGGGAGATTTGCGCAGCTGGCGCAGGCTGAAGCGGACATCCATGATCAGGGTCTCGAAGAAAGCGCTTCCGATCGCCTGATGGATTTCCTCTTTGTATTTCTCTCGCCCGCCAAACTCAACGCGCGCGCGGCGTTCCGCTTCGGCGCGACCCATGCCGCTACGCTCAAGATCGTCGGCGCGGTGCTGGATGTGAGAACGAAGCTCCTCTTCCATTTCGTCGCGCACCTTTGAACGATGAAACAGTGTAGCGATGCGGAAGTTAAGCGAGTCGAGCAGTTTCATACTTCCTCCAGTTGCGCATCACGCGCGGGAACCCGGTTCAATCAGGCGACGTCACTCCTCGCGAAGCAGCATCAAAGGATCGACGGAGAGTGCGCGCTGCGCTGGAATCCACGTGGCCAGCAGACCCAGCAACAACATCACCAGAACCACGCCACCCAATACCAGCGGGTCGCGCGGACTCGCTTCATACACAATGTACGACAGCACACGGGCGGCCATAACTCCCAGAAGCAACCCCGCTGCGGAACCCACTGCCAGCAGTTTCAGTGGCCGTCCCAACGCCGTCTGCAATACTTCCATCCATCTCGCGCCGAGGGCCATGCGAATCCCTAACTCCCGCAGCCGCCGGCTTACCGCGTATGCCGCCATTCCAAAAATGCCCGTGATCGACAGCATCGCGCCCAGCAGGCCAAGCACACCCAGCGATACTGTTGCCGCACGCGCTGGGAATAACGCTATGCCCAATCCCTCGGTCCACGTCTCGATGTACAAGGGGATGCCGGAATCCAGGTTCCGCAGCTTGCTTCGGATCTCCGCAGCCAACTGCTGCGGATCGCGATCCGAGCGCACCACCAGGCACAGCAGGCCAGTGGGCGATTGCAGAAAGGGCAGAAACACCGCCGGCTTCGGATTTTCGGTCAATAAATAGTATTTCCCTTGCTCGACAACACCCACCACTTGAATCCGTGTGCCGTCCTCCATCTTGTAATATCTGCCCAGCGCTTTGGCCACCGAACCGAAGATCCTGGTTGCAAACAGCTCACTCACCACAGCCACGCGCGGCGAGTCTTTGTTGTCCTGCCATGAAATGCTCCTGCCGGCCAGCAAAGCCGTGCCCGCCGCGCGAAAATATTCCGGAGAAATCTGGTATACATTAACGTTGGCCGCGGCATTCGACGTTCTCAAATCCGTCGTTTGGTCGGTAAACACATCGTCCGTCGACGCTCCGCCTCCCAAAGGAATTCGACTGATGAGTCCCACAGACTTCGCGCCCGGAACCGTCGCCAGCGCATCGATCATCCGCCTTTGCATGGCCTGCTCTCGGTCGCCGCTGTAACCCTCTATCCTGAGAGTTGTATCCACCAGCATCGCGTTCTCAGGGACAAATCCGAAGTTGCTGTGCATGGTGCGCACCAGCCCCCGCACGGCCACCAGCGATGAAGTCACCAGCACCGCACAAATGGCAATCTGCACTACGAGTAGCACGTCCCGCAGCGTAATCCGGCGTCCGGTACTCCCCGCAATGATGCCGGTTGAACCCGCCTTAACCACCTCGTATGGATTGGTGCGCAGTATCTGCCGCATCGGCACCGCGCCAAAGAGAAATCCGCTGATCAAAGCCAACAACAACGCGGCAAGATACACGCTGGCATCCGCATAAACGGGAACGTGCATTGGATATTTGGGAACGGGATGCCACACACTCAACTGGCGCAACAGAGCGACGCTGCAAAATAATCCCAGTCCGCCACCGAAGAGTGAAAGCAACAAGGCTTCGGTAAACACTCCGCGCAAAATGCGCTTGCGGCTCGATCCAAGCGCGAGACGCAGAGCCACTTCACGCGAACGGTCGGCAGCGCGCGCGGCGAACAAGCTGCCCAGGTTGGCGCATGCGGCCAGTAGAATCATCCCGGCCAGCAGCATCATTCCCGTAACGAATCGCTTCAACCCCGGGCCCAGCGAGTCGCCGACAAGGCTTGGCCGCGACAGGGAATAGGTCATGTCGGCTTCCGTTTTGGGGTAGGTCTTTTCGAGGTACGAGCCCACGGAGTTCAGGTCGCCGAGGGCCTGGGCCGGCGTAACTCCCGCCTTCATATGCCCCAGTACCATGAAAATGTCCCGTTCGTTCCGGTCATTCAGGACATTGAATCCCTGGAGCTGTTCCTGCTGCACCATCGGCGCCCAGAAATCGGGAAAGAAGAAAACCAGCGTCCCATTAAACTCGGCCGGCGCCACACCGATAATGGTGAAAGGATGCTTGTTTACTTGAACGACACGTCCAATAACATTGCGATCGTCCTGAAACTGGCTGTGCCAATAGGCGTAGCTGATTACCAGATACGGAGCGCTGTTCGAACCATGCTCATCCGCGTCGTGAAAAAACCGGCCGAGATAAGGCTGAATCCCCAGTGCATCGAAATAATTCCCCGTGACCTCGTAGCCCCAGGTCTGAGTTGGATTGCCGCTCGTATTCAGGCCCACAGGAACCATGATGTACGCCGCTAGATCGTCAAAGCTGCGGTTGCGTTCACGCAGGTCGAGATAGTCGGGATACGAGGAGTTCTGCTCCTTATAGCCGCCGTGCTGGATCGTGTAGAGGCTTTGCGGATGAGGCACTTTGAGCGGCCGCAGAATGAGTGCATTCAGCACGCCAAAGACTATAGTATTGGCGCCAATAGCCAATGCCAATGTTAGAACAGCAGCGATGGTAAATCCGGGAGACTTGCGCAACTGCCGCACGCTAAAGCGCAAAT
This sequence comes from Occallatibacter sp., assembly GCA_049508975.1. Taxonomy (GTDB): domain Bacteria; phylum Acidobacteriota; class Terriglobia; order Terriglobales; family Acidobacteriaceae; genus Telmatobacter. The sequence goes on from JBELAI010000029.1 coordinate 18,837, forward strand.
CCTGCATGCAAATCTCAATAAAGTTTCCGCCAACTGCCAGGTGGATTTCTTCTTTGTACTTTTCGCGTCCGCCAAACTCCACGCGCGCGCGGCGTTCCGCTTCCGCCCGGGCCAGCCCGGCACGCTCAAGATCGTCCGCGCGGTGTTCGATGTGCGAGCGAAGCTCCTCTTCCATTTCGGCGTTCATCTCTGAACGCTGAAAGAGCGTGCCAATGCGGAATCGAAGAGAGTCGAAGAATCTCATGCTTCCTCCGGTTGCTGTGAAAGTGCGGCGGCGATGGCCCCTGCGAGCCGGTTCCAGCTGTCCGTCTCTTCCTGCAGGCGCTTGCGTCCGGCCACGGTCAGTTCGTAAAACTTGGCGCGGCGATTGTTCTCCGATGTGCCCCAGCTCGCCTTGAGAAGCCCCTGGCGAACCAGGCGAAACAGGCCGGGATAAAGCGCGCCCTGTTCAATGAACAACGCATTGCCTGAGATTTGCCCTATGCGCAGCAGGACACCGTAGCCATGCAGCGGGCCGAGCGAGACAGCTCTGAGAATGAGCAAATCGAGAGTTCCGGGAAGAAGCTGAGCCTGGTCGTTCAAGTGAGCACCCCTAACTTGATTAGGAGAGTAGCCCCATCTCTCCTAAGCTGTCAAGGGGAACGTACGGGGCACGTGCCGGATTTGTTCCCACTATTTTCTCAGGACGTTCTGCCAGACCCGCCCACGCCGCAAAAAACCCTCAGAAAACTACTTGACACCACACACTGTATGTGACACAGTAGTTGTTGTACAGTGTATGAGGCACAGCATGACCATCGCAGAAAACCTCTTTGAGAACCTCCGACTGGAACTCCGCCGCGGATGCCTCACCCTCGCGGTCCTGGCCCAGCTTCGCGTGGAGCGATACGGCTACACACTCCGCAAGGCCCTGGCCGACGACGGCCTGGTCATCGACGAAAGCACTCTCTACCCGCTCCTCCGCCGCCTCGAAGCCCAGGGCCTGCTGGCCAGCGAGTGGCGCGAAGAAGAGAAACGCAACAAGCGCTTTTACCGCCTCACTCCGGACGGCGAGCAGATCTTCGCCCAGCTTCTTGGGGAGTGGCAGGCAATAAACGCATCCGTCACAGCCACACTCAACTCGACCACCAATGCCGCAAGCAACGGCAAGCTCTAGAAGAGCAAAGGAACACGCCATGGAACTTCTCGATCGTTACCTCGAATCCGTAAGAAAGCACCTGCCCTGGCAGCGGCAGGACGACATCGTCGCCGAACTCCGCGCCAACCTCGAATCGCAGCTCGAAGAAAAGGAAGAAACCCTCGGGCGGCCCTTGACCCAGACCGAAGCGGAAGAATGGATCAAGCAACTCGGCGCGCCGATTCAAGTGGCCGCGGGTTATCAGCCGCAGCAGTATCTGATCGGCCCCAGCCTCTTTCCGACTTATCGGTACGTGCTCAAGCTGGCCTGCACCTGGGCCATGATCATTGGCTCAATTGTGCTGGTAGTGCAGGTCTTCGCATCTCAAAACCCAAGCGCCGGTGCGCTGTTTGGCGCTCTGCTGAGCTTGCCATCCGTTTTGATAACCGCTGCAGCCTGGGTCACTCTGGTTTTTGCGGCCATCGAGTATGCCGTCGCGCAGGGTCATTTGAAATTACCCGCCATGTGCGCACCTTCCCCTGGCTGGACACCCGGCTCATTGCCACCGCTCGGCCAAGACGTTGTAACTGGAAAGAAGCGGCGCAGCTATTCCCAGGCCGTTGCAGAAGTCGTGTTTGGCATCCTGTTTCTGGGTTGGCTGCTCTTGGTTCCCCAGCACCCATGGCTGTTGATGGGGCCCGGCGCACTCTACCTCAATGCGTCTCCCTTTCAACTGGCCGACATCTGGGTTCCGATCTACTGGTGCATCGTCGCACTAAACATCCTGCAACTCGGATGGAACACGCAGAACCTGGTGCGCAGTACCTGGCAGAACCCGCACCCGGTTTTCAATCTTGTCCTCAAGGCCATTGGACTGGTCCCCGCCATTCTACTGATCAACGCACCGAACCATGTTGCTCTTTTGCTCAAGCACCCCGCAATCGATCAGGCCCGCTATGGCGCTGCGCTGAACACGATCAATCTGTACATACTTCGCAGCTTCCAGGTGATCATCGCCCTCGTTGTCCTGCAATTGATCTGGGACCTATGGCAATTAGGCAGGGATGCCTATCGCAATCGCGAAGCAGCCATTGTCTAATGTCCTGAGTTTGAAATACGCTTCACAAAGCTGCCTGTCATTCTGAGCGAAAGGGGCCCCGAACGTCTTTCAGTTCGGGGGTGGTGAGTCGAAGAATCTGCTTTTGTTCTTCGAAGAACTTCAAACTCACCACAATAAGAGACACCCGCATAAGACCACGCCTTAACGCGTATCGTCTTCAACCCGCACATGAAGGCAGAAAGATTAATCGGACTTTACAACCTGCGGAGAAACTTCTGCCGGAGGGAGGCGGGGGTTTCAACCCCCGCATAATGTAACCAAAATCAATGCCGGCTTTAGCCGCGGACGGGCCCCTTACTTCATTCCCACGCTGCGCTTCATCGGATGCGCCTCCGTGTTGAATATCACCGAGTCGAACTCAAGCGTAGACTCCGGCGCATAAAGCAGGTAGAGATACTTCAGCGTCTCCGCAAAGAAGAAGCTCTCCATCGAATCCTTCTGCTTCTTGCTGCGAACGTCCGACAGCGCCGCGTATCCCTCATCGGTGCGGCAATACTTCACCAACGCGTCAAAATAAGTCTTCCCCATCGCCAGGTATTTGGGATCGTGCGTCGCGTGATAGAGGTAGTAGTTCGACTCTATGATCTCCGGCCGTAGTTCATAATTCGCTGCCGTGATCTGCATCTTCGCGTAGTCCAACTGCTCCGGCTCAACCCCGGCGATATTCCACATCCGATTGCTTGACTCCTGCAGGTCGGCCGCTTGTCTCCCGTCTCCCGCCAGCACCAGCACGGCAGGATAAAACGCATCCAGCGAACCATAGAATGTATGCGTGCGCTTCCCGGTATTCATGTCCGCCTGCCCATACCAGAGCCCATCGTAATGCCGGTCGGCAAGATACTTATCGATAGCCGTCTCGCTCTCCCGCCACATCCGCCCGCAGTCCTCATCGCCGAAAAGAATCGACGCCTTCACCAGGTACTCGTAGTAGGAATCGATGCCACCCATGATGCCCGCTGTCGGGTCGCTCCATTCGCCCGTCTCCACATCGATCTCCGAGCCCACCAGCCCAATCGGCGAGCGCCTCTTGTATAACTCCACCAGCGCGCGCTTGGCCTTGTTGTAGTACTCCTGCTTCCCCGTATGCCGCGCCAGCATTCCGTACTCAATCAGCAAACTGCCAATCTCCGCAGGATTGCTCTTCGTTCCTCGCACCGCGCCCGTATGCAGATTCACATACTCATATGGCATTCCGGTGGGCGAGTTGAACATGGGCAGCATGCGCCGGCCTAACTCGTCGGCCAAATCAAGCAACCGCTTGTCACCCGTCAACTCATAACTCGACAGCAAGCTTCCCAGCAGCCGGATCGTAATCTCGAAGTCCTTGACATAGATATCCTGATCCAGATTCAGTTTCGTATCGATCAGCTCGCGCGCTTCTTCGGCCTGCGGCTTCAGCCCCATCAGTGTCAGCGTATCCAGCGCATCCACCGGCGTCATCAACAGCGTTGTCCCGTACCAGTCGAAAGGCTTTTTGCTCAGCGGATGCAGCTCGTCGTGTCCCCACGCATATTTCTTGTATCCCTCCCAGGCATGAAGAGTTTCCGCGCGCACGCGATCAGCCATAGCGGCCTTTTCCGCATCGGTCATGGGAAGGGCAGGAGCGGACGCAAGCGGCATCGCTGACAAACGGGGAGACATGAGAACACGTTGCGCAAAACAAGCGGGCAGCAAAAGAAATAAAACCGGGATGAATACTCTGAGAATTCGCATCGTTTCCTTCCAGAAGACAACTCATAATCATACCGTCTCAAGCGTTGCCCGCACCAAAACAAAAACCACCTGGAACTCAACCGCAAGGTTGAGTCCCGGATGGTTAGCTAGAGGCTAAAAGCTAGCAGCTAAAAGCTGTCTTTACGCCGCCGTCATTTCCGAAGACCGCACGCGAAACCGCTTCATCTGAATCGAAAGCGTGCGCTCAATCTTGCGCAGATCGCCGCGCTCATTCGGTCCGGCAAACGTTGAGGCCACGCCGCTCGCCGAAGCCCGCCCCGTCCGGCCAACCCGGTGAACGAAGTCCTCCGCAACCTTGGGCATATCGAAGTTGATGACGTGGGCCACGTTGGCTACATCGATGCCGCGGGCGGCAACATCTGTCGCCACCAGCACCCGATGATGTCCCTCGGAAAAGCTCCGCAAAGCCTGGTTCCGCTGCGCCTGCGTGCGATCGCCGTGTATCTGCGTCGCCGAGAATCCGCCCTTGGTCAAACGCCGCGCCACGCGATCCGCTCCATGCTTGGTGCGCACGAAAACCAGAAAGCTGCCCGTCTCCGCGCTCAGCAGGTGTTCCAGAAGCTCCTGCTTCTTGTCCGGCTCCACTTCAAACGTCCGCAGTTCAATATGATCAGCAGGCTTCAGCACTGAACCAATCTCGATGCGAACCGGATCCTTGAGATACTTGCGCACAACTTCCTTCACCGCGCCTTCCAGCGTGGCGGAGTAGCACAGCGTCTGCCGCGTCTCCGGCAGCATCCCGGCAATGCGCGCAATGGCCGGCTGAAAGCCCATATCGAGCATGCGGTCCACCTCGTCCAGCACCAGCATTTTCACGCCGTCCAACCGAACCAGCCTGCGCTTGATGAAGTCCTCAAGACGGCCTGGTGTCGCCACGATCAACCGTGCACCGCGACGAATAGCCTCAAGCTGCGAGCCCTCGGCAAGTCCGCCAACCACCAGTGCCACCGTCTGCGAAGAGCTGGTGCGAATCGTGCGGAATGCCTTCTCCACCTGCATCGCAAGCTCGCGCGTCGGCAGCAGGATCAGCGCCTGCGCTCCGCGTGTTTCCGACTTCTGCAGAAGCTCGACAATGGGGATAAGGAAGCCGAGCGTCTTGCCGGTTCCCGTCTGCGCGGTAGCCAATACGTCGCGGCCTTCGAGAGCCGGAGGAATGCAGCCGGCCTGAACCGGGGTTGGAATTTCAAATTTGTTCATGTCAAGGCGCGCCATCAGCGCAGCCGAAAGAGAAAACTCAGAAAACTTGGTGATCAAAATATTCGTTTCTTCCTGTTTGGTCCCGCGAGCCGCCATTTTCCCATTTATCAATTTCTGGCAGCCTGCAATCGGAACCGGTCAAAGGCGCGCACACTTACACACTTCAGGCGCGAGCCTGCTTCATTCATCTGTGCGTAAGGGAGAACCGAAACGTCCCTGGGACTGACCGTCAGGCATTCAAAGGGAGAACACCGCGGCCCGGAGCTGCCACACGCTACTAGTATGCCAAGCGGCACATTGCCGGCTGGCCACCTTGCTCCAAACGCAATCAAATCTTGATTGCCTTCCCCGGATTCATTCGAGCCAGACTAATTTGTCCGCTTGTGTCCAATGCGCCAGTCCATTCAAGGAGGCCCAAAAGGAAACAAATCGCTCGAACCCTCGCGGCAGACCGTCTTTACAGTCCAATGCGAATTCTCCGGGTGGGAGACTGATAGGTCTACGCTCTACCATCCCAGAAAACAAAGACCATTTTCCGGGAACCCTGGTGTGTAGGTGCTTGGGGGAAAATCTGTGCCAGGCAAACTTGCCGTCGTTAAGGGCAAACCGCTGCTCACGGCCAAATCACTGAGCGCAAACACAGTGTAACACAGTTTCGCTCTTCTTTTTCTTTCGCGCATCGACAAGGGCGTTCCCAGTTTCCCAGCGATGCATGGATTTATGCTGTACCCAATGGCGAAAACACCGCCAAAGCACTCGCGATCTGAAGGAGAGAATAATGCTCGGTTTCATGATTCTGACTGTCAGCAATATCGAACGTTCGTTGGCGTTCTATGAGGCGGCGCTGAAGCCTCTCAATATCAAGTTCTTCCTGCCCTACAAAGGCCAGAACGGTCATCCTGACCAGTGGGGATTTGGCGATGGAAAGCAAGCGTTCTTTTGGCTCCAGCAAGGAAAACCGGATCCCGCCTCGATTCACTGGGGCTTCAAGGCCGAAAGCAACGGCAAGGTCGATGAATTCTACAAGGCGGCAATCTCGGCCGGCGCCAGGGATAATATTTCGCCGCGAGCGCGCCTGGAATACTACCCCGGATACTACGCCGCCGATGTATTTGACCCGGATGGCTATTCCTTCGAGGTCGTCCACAAGAGCTGACTGCGGACTCGTTCCATTCGAATACTTGAACCCGGCCAACCTCAGAAGTGCCCTCGGGTTCGGTGAAGCGTCATGCGGCGCCTCACCGGCCTCGCAAAATCAGTCCCGAGCTTCCAGCCGCGCCGTAACACGATCCACTAGGTCATCGATCTCCGCGGAGTATTTGCCTTCCGCATTCAGAGCATCTCCGCCAATCCGCCCCATCCGCGCATCCGGAAGGCCCATCCGCCGCTTCCGCCGCAGAATGTCGTCGATCTTCTCTTCCGGAATAACCCCCAGCGGCTCGCCAATCTGCTTGGCGATCAGATAAGTCTTGCAATAGGTATCGATAATCTCGCACAGCCACTCTGCATGGGTCACCGTATCGGCCCAGCAAACCACGCCGTGGTTCTTCAGCAGAATCGTGTTGTGCTCCTGCACATAGGGCAAAATCGTCTCCGCAAACGCCTGCGTCCCCGGCGTCTCATACGGAGCCACCACAGTGGGCCCGATAAATACCTCGTACTCCGGAATCAGCCCTGTCGGCGGCACAGTCCCGGTAATCGCAAATGCCGTCGCATACGGAGGATGGCAATGCACCACCGCGCGCGCCTTCGGGTTCGCTTTGTAAATCTCCAGGTGCAGCAGAAGCTCGCTGGTCAGCGCCCGGTCCCCGGCCAGAATGTTCCCCGCCAGGTCGGAAAGGCAGATGTCGGCCGGCTGCAGGTCAGCCTTGCTCAACAGTGTCGGCGTGCACAGCAGGTGCTTCGAACCCAGCCGCACGCTGATATTGCCCCCATTACCGTCAACATATTGCCGTTCCCAGAGCTTGCGCCCGGTGCGAATGATCTCCGCCCGCAGGCCCTCGGCTTCAAACGAGTTGGCAGCCACCAGTGGCGATTCCTCCGCCACCACCGGCACACGCAGCGCGTCGACCACGGCCTCTACAATTTCCCTCACCTGTTCTGTAACAGGATTTGCTGTCTGCTCCATGGTGAACCTCGCGGACCTGGCCCAAGCCTCAGGCCTCCAACCGACGCGCCTCAAAGCGCACCCGTCCCCTCAAATTATATATAGTGTCGATTTCACGCCCTGGCCGTGACTCGGATCACGATTCAGTAACCGAGTGTCCTGAGTCCAAAGCAAATATCAAAATTAGACTTGTCATCCTGAGCGGAGCGTACGTCAGCGGAGTCGAAGGACCTGCTTTTTCGGGAGCCGATGACTCGAGCATCCACACTGGGTGCCCCCGGTCTCGATTTTGAGACCTGGGAGACCACGAACCCCCACCTACGCAATCACGCGATCAATGACCTAATCCGCCCGCACCAGCTTCCGCTGCAGCGCCTCCAGCGTCTGTCCCTTCGTCTCCGGATAAGTCAGCAGCACCACCACAAACTGCACCACCGTCATCACCGCGAAGAACACAAACGGCGCCCCTCGTCCCATCCGCGTAGCCAGCACCGGAAATTCCATGGCAATCACGGTGTTCATGATCCAGTGGCTCGCATTCCCCACCCCCTGCCCCTTCGACCGCACGGAGTTGGGAAACACCTCGCCGATATACACCCAGATCACCGCCCCCTGCGACAGCGCAAAGAACCCAATATAGGTAACCAGCAGCCACACCAGCGCCCCCGGATGCGAGTTCGTCGAGAAGATCCACGCCACGCCCGCCAGGCACGCCGCCGTCCCCGCCGCACCAATCAGCAGCAGCGTTTTGCGCCCCGCCTTGTCGATCAAGCTCATGCCCACGATGGTAAAAATCAAATTCGTTGCGCCAATCGCAATAGCCTGCTGATCGCCGGAGATCTGGCTGAATCCGGCCGCCGCAAAAATGCTGTTCAGGTAATAGAGAATCGCGTTGATACCCGCCAGTTGATTGAACGCCCCAATACTAATGGCCAGAAACAGCGGATACCGGTACTTCCACTTGAAGACCGGCTCGTGCGCTGAAGCATGTTCCTCTGACAGGGCACTGCGGATATCGGCCAGTTCGGCTTCGGGGTTTGGATCGCCCATCAGCTTCAGCACTTCCAGCGCTTCGTCAATGCGATTCCGCGATGCCGACCACCGCGGACTGCGCGGAATGAAGTAAAGCAGCGCCAGAAATCCCATCGCCGGCACCGCCGCCACACCCACCTGCCAGCGCCACTCAGTCGCGCCCAGGTGCAGCGTCCGGATCACGTAATTCGATGTATACGCAACCAGAATCCCGAATACCACGTTGAACTGGAACGCCCCCACCAGCCGTCCGCGCCACTTGGCCGGCGCCAGTTCCGCAATGTACACCGGCCCCAGCACCGACGATGCGCCAATCCCCAGCCCGCCAATAAACCGGAAGACAAGAAACGCATCCCAGTTCCAAGCCAGCCCGCAGCCGAACGCCGAGACAATATAGAGCATCGCGGTCAGCCGCAGAGCTTCCCGCCCGCCCAGCCTTTGTCCCGCGACGCCCGCGCCCAGCGCCCCCACCACCGTGCCCACCAGGCCAATGGCCACCGTAAAGCCCTCGCTCGCCGCGCTCAGCCCATACAGTTTCACCAGCGCATCGATAGCGCCAGAGATCACCACCGTATCGAAGCCAAACAGCAATCCGCCCAGAGCACCAGTGAGCGTAGCTTTCATAAGGTTGAAGTTAGGCCGCATCGTCCAGTTCCCCTCAAAACCAACCCCAATCCTACACACCCCCTCCGCAACCGGTAAACCAAACAGGGCAATCGCATGAACAGTTTTTGTTCCCGTAGGCTGTTCCATCAGCCCCTATAACGGATACGCATTTGCCCTCTTCCCGGAGGGAAGGCATGAAAATAGCCCAGGATGAAATCCTGGGAATGCGTCCCTATCCATTTTTCGCGTCCCGTAGGGCACGCGGTGAACCTCCCGGTGCCAATCCCATCGCCCTCATACAATTGCCCTGCGCAGCACCCCCTCTCTTGCCCCCACCCCCCGCGCCGTGTCAATCTGAGAGTTCGATCAAGTTCTTTGCCGTGCTTCCCCGTCCAGACCATCGGCGCACTAAAAAGAGACAGCCGTCAGCCACAGCGGCATCTAAATGTACGTATTCCATCAGTCGCGCCGGCAAGGAGATCGATTCCCATGCGCCCAATTCGCGGTTTCCTTCCAATCGCCCTCGTCGCCGGCCTGCTCTCGCCAACCGCAGCCGTCGCCGCACAAACGCAAGCAGCTCCATGGAAGCCATACACCGCATTCGCCGACGGTTTCCACGCCGAGTTCCCCTCCGACCCTGAAGTCGGCAAGACCAGCGTCCCCGTCGGCAAAGACACATTCGAGCTCCATTCCTACCAGGTCCAAGTAGGCTCGACAGCGCTCTACATCGGCGTGTGCGATTACGGAGCCAAAGGCCTGGCCGCCGATCCGGACGAAATGGTCGCCAGCGCCAAGACCGGTGCAGTGGCCCACATGAGCGCCCGCGTCATGAGTCAAGAGAAGCTGAGCGCCGGACATGGCGTCGCGTTTGAAGCCGAGAGCGACAAGCTCCACTTCTCAGTCCGCATGTATATGGCCGGGAGCATGCTTTACCAGGCCATGGTCGCATCGCCCCTCAACAACAGGTACGCCGATGCAGCCCGCTTCCTCGACTCATTCCAATTGCTCCCGCACACCAAGGCCGCGAACTCGATCCCGGCAGTCTCCACGCCCGATTGGAAGCCCTACACCTACCGCACCGATGGATTCAGCGCATCTTTCCCATCCCCGCCCACGATCGAGAAGCAGAACGTCAACTCCAGCGGGGGCGCATTCGAACTCCGCACCTACGAGGCTGACGATTCCGCCACCGCGCTCATCGCCGCCGTCTGCGACTACGGTGCGACCGCCGCAAGCAAAGACCCCGACGCCGTCCTCGACGATGCCAAGAAAGGCGCCGTCAACAATATCAAAGGTCAGCTTGTCAGCGAAAAGAAGATCAATCTAGGCGTCAACCACGGCGTAGAGTTTGAAGCCGATAGCGACAGCGCCCACGTCACAGCGCGCATCTACCTGGTCGGCAGCGTCCTATACCAGGTGATTGTCGCCGCACCCTTGAAGACTAAATACGCAGACACCAGCCGCTTCCTCGACTCATTCCAATTGTTCGACCGCACCGGCAACTAGTGTCCTGAGTCCTGAGTTCATATAGAAAATAGACCTGTCATCCTGAGCGGAGCGTTCTTCAGCGGAGTCGAAGGACCTGCTTCTGGTTCGTAATCCCGACCAAGCACGGACCTGTCATCCTGAGCGGAGCGTTCTTCAGCGGAGTCGAAGGACCTGCTTCTGGTTCGTAATCCCGACCAAAACTTCATGGCCTGAGACTCTGAGTCGGAAAAGAAGACAAATTCCAGAATTAACACACAAGCAACCGCAATACGGCTCCCTCACTTCCGCGGTACAACATCCCGCGTTCAGCCCGCCGCCACCGTAGCCCCCAGCGACACAGCCAGCACCCTGCAACGGTGCTTGCCCGCCGCGCTCCAGGCGAGCGCCATATCGCTCTCTACGTAAAGGCAATCGCCTTCCTCAAGCGTCTCCTGCAGCCCGCCCGAATCCAGTTGCAACGTGCCCTCGAGCACATAGACCAGTCCCTTCGAATCGTGAAAGCAATCCGAGATGCTTGCCGTTCCTCCGGCTGGAAACTCGATCAGCTGCGCCACCAGTTTTGGCCCCATCTCGGTAGCGTCCGGACTGGTCAAAAGGGAGCTTTCCCCCACCGCATTCAATGCCGTTTTCCGCAGTTGCTCCGTGCTGCGGTCCTGTCCAAGCAATTGAGCCTTGCGCGTGATGGAAAGAGTGTGGCGCGACGGTTCCTTGAAAAAGTAACTCATTCCCACGCCGTATACCCGGCTGATGGTTGCCAGGGTAGGCAGCGTCGGTATCATCCGGTCCGTCTCCAGTTTGGAAAGCAGCGCCGTGGAAAGCCCGGTTTCCGCCGCCAGCCGCGCCAGGGTCAACCGCTTCTGTGTCCGTAACGCACGCAATTTCATACCAATGCAATATGGCCCCAGCGACCACTGAGCATAGGAAACAGAATCCCCCAAGGCAAACCCCCAGAAGGCCCTGAAAAGGCCTTAAGCAAGTCTTTCAGTCAGATGCCTTTCAATTCCTGAAAGATTTCTGAAGCTTTTCTCCGTCTCTGTTCGCAAATTACCGCCGGACTTCGAGTTACCATAAGATATTGGGCCCCAAAAACAAGCCCCGGTCCCTGTCAGGCCAGATTCGAAATAACCTAAAAAGCTACTTTCTGAAGGAGTACGTCCAATCCCATGCCACTGCGTTCCCCCCTGCGAACCGCACTATCCGTCCTCGCATTCACACTTTTTCTTCACACGAGCCCCTCGCTCCGCGCGGATACGGTAGTGCTGAAGAACGGCGATCACCTCACAGGCACAGCCGTCAAACTCGATGGCGGCAAGCTCACCTTTAAGCCGCCCTACGCCGACGCCATCGCCATTGCATGGGACCAGGTAACCAGCCTGGCTACCGATAAGCCGCTCGTACTACCCACTCCCAAGGGCAATTTGGAAGTGACCGGTATCCAGCGATCCGATGCGGGCCTCGTCGTCACCACAGCTACAGGCCCATCCACCCTTGAGCCGGCCGCCGTTACAGTCCTGCGAAGCCCCGCCGACCAAAATGCCTATGAAGCCTCACTTCACCCCAATTGGGGACACGCCTGGGCCGGCGCCGCCAATGTAAGCCTGGCGCTTGCCCACGGAAACTCCAACACCGCCACCTTCGGCGCAGGCCTTACCGCCGCAAGAACCACCCGCACCGACAAGACTTCGCTCTATTTCACAACCCTCTATAGCGAAAACTCAAACGCCACGCCCTCCACCAGCGCCAACACCACCGGCGGTGGGTTGCGCTACGATCACAACCTCAACCCCAAGCTGTTTGTCTTCGGCACCGGCGACTTCCTGCAAGACGCCCTGCAAGATCTGGATCTCCGCTCCACCATCGGCGGTGGCTTCGGCTGGCACGCCGCCAAATCGCCAAAACAGAACTTCGACATCCTCGGCGGCCTTGTCTGGACCCACGAAAACTATTCCGCCGTGGCAGCCACCGCCACCACCCCCGTCACACCCGCCTCCGTAAACAGCTTTGCGGCCCTTGATTTTGGCGAGCAATACACTCGCAAATTCGGCGCCGGAAGCCTGTTCACCGAGCAGGCCTACATTTTTCCCGACCTGAACAACCTGAGCCAGTATCAGTTCACCGTCAACTCCACCTTCAGCACCAAGCTCGGCAAGATGTTCAACTGGGTCACCACTTTTAGCGACAACTACACTTCGTTCCCTCCAACTGGGACCCTCGACAACGACATCGTTCTGACCACCGGCCTGGGAGTCACACTGACGCGCCCATAGCCCGTCACGGAGCTGGGATCGGCGACAGCGGTTCTACGGTCCCCCGCGCTCTTTTCCGATTTTCCACATTCCAAATATCGTTTTCCACAGCGCATGAACCAAATTTGTAAACATATCCGCAAAAATTAATCCCGCAATTCCGATTACCGTTTTCCGACCCCGCGGATTACTCCGCTCCCCACGTAGCGCGAATTCTTGCAATTTCATCTTTTCTGCATATGTGCCATTAATTCTGAAGGGATTTGCCTAGATTTTTCGTTGTGGGCAACAGATCGATATTAAGGTTATCTTAAGCTAAATGCTCGTCGACCCTTTTCACCCCGCCCAGAGCCCGTAAACTCCATTCATTTACTGAATATTCATGAAATTGGCGAGAAATAATTGAATGATTCGTTATTTACTAGATAGTAACAAAGTAACCAATTTTCATTACTTTAAACCCCTGAGAGTCGACTGAAATCGCTTTCATCTCTCACCCTCAACAGCGCATAATTGGCTTGCCGCAGAATTAAACGACTCGCGGAAGTCAACTTTGTGGGGAATGCTGAAATCCTCTTTGCTCAGATTGTGCAGCACCGGGCTCCCAGGCGACACAGTGTTTCATACGCCTTTCGACCTGTGCGAGGGGCATGACATCGGCAAGCAGGTTGGCAGGTACTCCGAGGTTTGGCGTTGGATCGGAAGCATCAACCACTAACACATACGCCACGCTCCGCAGATATGGCCCCCGACAGCGGCCGCGGAGAACAGGCAATCCTGTTCGCCGGTTTTCGCCTGGAAGCGGATGGTTCCCTTTTCAGCGGTGAAACTCCCATTCACCTCCCGCCAAGAGAATTGGCGGCGCTTCGCCTTCTGCTCGCCAACGCCGGCCAGATTGTGACCTCTGCGCAGCTCAAAAAAGCTCTCTGGGGCGACGTGCATGTCACTGCGGACTCCGTGCCAAAATGCCTTTCCGCGTTGCGCGCGCGTCTGCAGCCGGAAGACTGCATCCAGACCGTCTACAAGCGCGGATACCGCTTCATCGCAGAGGTGCGCCAGCTGAACTCTCCTCGTGTCAATTCGCTCCCCAGGCTAGCCATCACACCCTTCACTGTTGACACCGGCGTCCCCGAGCACCTGGGACAAGCAATTGCCGATGAAGCAATCTCCCGCCTCAGCAATTCCCCTAACCCGCCCGCTTCCATTCTCGCGCGCGATTCGGTCTTCATTCTTTCCATGCGCGGACTCTCCGCCCAGCAGATTGGCCAAACCCTGCATGCCGACCTCGTCCTGGCTGGAACCCTGCGCGCCCTTACCGCCCACTTCCGCCTTCGTGTGGAGATGATTCGTGTCGTCGATGGCATCCAGATCTGGGTTGAGGACCTGATCGTCGAACGGGAAAAACTCGCCGGACTCGAATCGAATCTCGCAACCCGTCTGGAATTCCGGCTTCGCGCTTTTCCCCTGGATTCGGTCCAGGGAAGCTCCCAGACGCCCCGTCAGACACGTCCCGCCACGGAGTTCAGCGGCGCGTCGTCTTCTGAAATCGCTGCAGGCGCCGAGCTTCGGTCCATCTCCGCCGCAGCTGCCCTTCCTGTTCACAACGTCGACGAATCCGAGCGCCGCGAGGCCTACGAGGTATTTCTCCGCGGCCACTATGAGTGGCAATCGCTTGAGCGCCACCGCATGCAGGACGGCCTGCAATTCCTCACCCGCGCCACTGAATTGGATCCATCCCTGATCGCCGCCAAAATCGATCTGGTACGCCTATGCGTAGCACAGGCCGCCCACGGATTCATGGCGCCCGCGGTCGCCGCGGAAATCGTGCATCGGACCGCGGAATCGATCCCGGACCTTCCCATTCGCGCAAATGGCATCCTGCCATCGCTCGGGACCGTGAGCTTTCACATCGACCGTAATTTCACCGCAGCCCAATGGGCATTCTCCCATTCTGCGAACATGCCCCTCGATCCCTGGACAACTCGATCGCGCGTTATGTTCGCGCTCGGTCGCAGCCGCTTCGATGAAGCCATCGCACTCCTCGATCGCGCCATTCGCAATGATCCCTATTCGCCCTGGCTCCATGCCCGCCTCGCCTGGGCCTACCACCTTTCCGGTCAAGCCGGCGAGAGCATGGATAAGATCCGCCACGCCTTGGCTCTCTTCCCCGAAAATGAGGGAGTCGGTATCTATGGTTCGATGATTCTCCCCTTCAACGGCGACACTGAAGCCGGATTGCGGCTCGCTGAGTCTCTTTCCGCGCGCCAGCCATACTACGACCAGGCCACTGCCCTGCACGCTTATACGCTGGCCTGCGCAGGACGCAAACAGGAAGCCGTCGCCATTGTGGAACGCCTGCGATGGATGAGCCGCCAGCGCTTTGTCTCCAGTTCGTTCAATCCAGCTGTTTTTGTCGTGCTTGGAGATCACGAATCCGCACTTGCAGATCTGCGCACCGCCGAGCAATCCCGATGCCCCTGGTTTTTCCTCATGCTAGCCGACCCACGCCTCCAACCCCTCCACGGCCACCCGGAATTCAAAGAACTCCAATCCATACTCCCAAGCATGGAAGCGGCTGCTCAAAAAACAACGCGCGATTGAGTTGCATCCTCGGGATGAACCCAACCCGGCTGCACCCCAACAACTCCGTGTCCCGTCGGCGAAGGCAGAACCGCATTGGTCCCGAAAATCGGTACTTTCAGGTGGCAGTGATCTCGGTGCTCAAGTATTTACAAGATTGAAACAGTCTGATACTTCGTCGACCTCTGTGGGACAGGGTATAACCGTCATTGCCAACATACTGTGGATCGGCAACCCGAATCCCAGCAACACGACTTCAGCGTTCTCGCCGACCGGGACAGCTTTCCTGTCGTCGGCAATTTCAAATGGCGGCACCGGCATTGCAATCGACCACCTGGGAAATGTTTGGAGCCTGAACCACGGTCCGTGCAGCGTGGCGGAGTTCACCAGCAATAGCAGCCCCACAGAGTCCAGCTACAGCAGCGACGACTCCTCCGCGGGCACCAGTCTGGCGATCGACGGCTTGAACCAGGTCTGGGTAACGAATGCGGACGGCTCCATCTCGGTATTCAACTCCAGCGGAACTCCGATCAATCCCACCACGGGCTATACAGAGGGACTCAGTTCGCCTGCGAGCATCGCCGTCGATATCTCAGGCAATGTCTGGATCGCAAATCACGGCAGCAGCTCTGTCACCAAGCTTCTCGGAGCCGCGGCGCCAACCGTCCCATTGGCAACGGGGGTCGCCAACATAGCGCCTGCAACCAAACCATAGCGCGGGGCTAGTACCGTGACCCGGTGAATTCGCAATCTCGCCTACAAATTTGGGTGCCCCAGGTCTCGCTCTTGAGACCTGGAAGACCGCAAAACTATACGGTCCTGGTACTAGTAATTCGATTCCAAAATAACGTAGCAACGTGACCGAATGTGGTTTGTAACAGGGCATGACTTTAGTCGTGCCGCAAACAGCCACAAATGAATCGGCTTTAGCCCCTGCGGAAATCTTCCGCCTCTGCTGAATCGGTTGGGGTGTTATTTTGGAACCACACTACTACAGAGTCTCTTGGTGGCAGATTCGCGAGAACGCCGAGAAAATGCTGAACTGGAGTTCGAATGGTTAACCGGCTCTCCGAGAGTAAATGCCCGATTGATCCCCAAACCTCTTACCCTGAGCTATGTCTCCCACTAAATCGATAAACTTCGGCAGACATCGCTCCCACCTTGTACATTTTCTAAAGGATGCCAACCCGTTTCCAAGAATCTGCCGGCTTCCCGGCAAGCACTGGACTCAGAGCACCAAATCCAGCCCAGCCGGCCGCGCTCGCCGTTTGCGCGCCGTCTTCGGAGGAACGTTCCCATGCTGTCTCGCCTCAAGTTCCCGCTCCTGCTCTCGTCCGCGTTTCTCGCCCTTGGCACTGCGGCCGCGCCCGCCCAGCAGGCAGTCTATCTCGACACCAAACTCACGCCGGCAGCCCGTGCACACGACCTGGTCGGCCGCATGACTCTCGATGAAAAGGCCAGCCAGCTGGAAGACTGGGCCACCCCTATCCCCCGTCTCGGAATTCCCGACTATCAAACCTGGAACGAAGCCCTCCACGGCATAGCGCGCGCCGGATACGCAACGGTCTTTCCCCAGGCCATCGGCATGGCTGCCACCTGGGATCCGTCGATCGTCCACGCCATGGGCAACGTCATCTCCACAGAAGCGCGCGCCAAGTACAACCAAGCCCAGCGCCAGGGCAATCACCGCATCTTTTACGGGCTCACCTTCTGGTCGCCAAACATCAATATTTTTCGCGATCCTCGCTGGGGCCGCGGCCAGGAAACCTACGGCGAAGACCCCTTCCTCACCGGCAAAATGGGGGTAGCCTTCATCCACGGCGTGCAAGGCGAAGACCTCGACCACCTCCGCGCCGTCGCCACCAGCAAGCACTTCGCCGTTCACTCCGGCCCCGAGAGCCAGCGTCACGGCTTCAACGTCGACCCCTCCCCGCGCGACCTCGAAGAATCCTACCTGCCCGCCTTCCGCACGACAGTCATGGACGGCCATGTGCAATCGGTCATGTGCGCCTACAACTCCATCGATGAATTCCCCGCCTGCACCAACAAGATGCTCCTCAAAGATCATCTCCGCGACGCGTGGGGCTTCAAGGGCTTCGTCGTCTCCGACTGCGGAGCCATCGTCGACGTGAACCAGGGCCACAAGAAAACTCCGGACATCCTGCACTCCGCCGCTCTTTCACTTCAGGCCGGAACCGATCTCTCCTGCAGCATGTGGACCCCCGGCTTCAACACCCTGGCCGACGCCGTCCGCAAGGGCCTGGTTACAGAAGACGAGGTCACCAAAGCCGCCGAACACCTCTACACCGCGCGCTTCCAACTTGGCCTGTTCGATCCGCAAGGCTCCAACCCGCTCGACCATATTCCGTTCAACAATGCCGCCTCGCCCGCCAACCGCCAGACTTCTCTCAAAGCCGCCGAAGAGAGCATGGTGCTCCTCAAAAACTCCGGTGTTCTTCCGCTCAAGTCATCGCCCGGCCACATCGCCGTCATTGGCCCAACAGCGGATCTGCTGCCTTCCATCCTCGGCAACTACGTCGGCACGCCCTTATTTCCCGTCACTCCGCTGGAAGGCATGTATCGTCAGTTCCGCGCCTCGCCAATCCTCTATGCACAAGGCTCAACGCTGGCCACCGGTGTTGGCGTTCCCGTCCCTCGCAGCGCCTTCGGCCTCAACAAGGGCTTGAAGACCGAGTTCTTCGCATCCACCGATTGCACTGGCCGCCCCGTCGCAACCACCACCCAACCTGAAGTACAAACCGACTGGGAAAATGCGCGCCCAGTGCCGCAAATCGAGACCAGCAATTACTCTGTCCGCTGGTCGGGCTCGCTCACCGTTCCCGCGCCCGGTCACTATGTATTCACCCTCGAAACCGGCGACAGCTTCCCCTATTCGCCCGCCGAAACCTACCGGTTGCTGATCGACGGCAAAGTAGTCTCCGAAGGCAGCCTGCGCCAGAGCGGCGACATCTCCAGCATGGGAAACTTCCATTCCGAAGCCGGAGCCTCGCCCACCGCGCCGCCCCTGATGCAGTTCCCTAAAGTTCCTTCCATCCCTTACGACTTCACCGATACCAACCCTCACGACTTTCAACTCGAATACACCCACGCCGGCGATCAATCCGGCGGCGGTCTAACGCTCAAGTGGGAAGCCCCAGCCCAGGCCCAGCTCGACGAGGCCATTTCTCAGGCCAAACAAGCCGATGTAATAGTCGCCTTCGTAGGTCTTTCGCCGCAGCTTGAGGGTGAAGAAATGCCCATCAAAATTGATGGCTTCACCGGCGGCGACCGCACCAGCATCGACCTGCCCGCACCTCAGCAGAAGCTTCTTGAAGCCCTCTCCGCTACCGGCAAACCCCTCATCGTAGTTCTGCAGAGCGGCAGCGCCGTCGCCCTCAACTGGGCCAACGAACACGCCAACGCGATCCTTGAAGCCTGGTATCCGGGTGTCGACGGCGGCAACGCCATTGCGCGCACGCTCACTGGCCTGAACAATCCAGCAGGCCGCCTGCCCATCACCTTCTACGCCTCGCTCGACGGCCTGCCCGAGTTCACCGACTACAACTTCAAAACTGCCTCCGGTGGCCGCACCTACCGTTACTACACCGGTAAACCGCTTTGGGGATTTGGCTACGGTCTCAGCTACTCAAAATTCGCCTACAGCCCCATCAAACTCTCCGCGGACACAATAAAAGCAGGTGACCCGATCACCGCGACCGTCTCTCTAACCAACTCCACAACAATCTCCGGCGACGAGATCGTCCAAGCCTATGTGAAAACACCACAAGCCAACGGCCCCATCCATTCCTTAGTAGGCTTCGAGCGCGTAACCATCCCCGCCGGCCAAACCAAAGACGTAAAGATCACCATCGATCCGCGCTCTTTATCCAGCGTCGACGATCAGGGCAACCGCTCCATTCTGGAAGGCAAATACACAATAACCCTCGCCGGCGCGCAACCTCAGGAAACCGAATCCAAATCCCATGCCCAAATAGCCCCCCCAAAAAACGCGGGCAGACTCGCGAAAGTCTGCCCGCACCCCTGTTTCTTCTCCCATGCACAGCCCAAGCCGAACACCGTAAATTCGCTTATTCCTTCGGGTAGGAAGCCCTCAGCCGCTCCTCCCGGAGCAGCAGCTGATCCTGTTGTGCCAGCCGCTTCCGCTCGGCACCCTCAAGCTTTTCCTCTCGTTCCAGCCGCTTCCGCTCCAGGCGGTCCGGCCGATTGCGATCGTAGCCGGCTATGCGGAACTGCCCGACAATCGCGCAGAGCAGCGCCCAAACCATCAGCAGAAGTCCCAGCGCCGTCAGCGCCAGACCACCGATTGCCGCAGGTCCCGTGGTAGCAATGGACATGTTCAGGTTGGCCGCTGCAAACGGGTAGGCGGCATTAAATCCAGAAGTGCCAGCGCCATACGCAAATATAATCGTCAACCCTGCTGCCAGAAACAGGACAGCAAGAATCAGGGGGCCATCGGATTTCATAGGTGTCACCTCTCATCAAGGTTTGCGGCGCAAATGCGGCGCCGGAGTACTCGAGTCCTACACGGGGCTCATCGACATAATGAGATGCGGTTTCGCGACCGAAAGCCGCCCGGTGCAAGAACTCGACCCAAAACCTCGCCGCCGGTGACCCACGTCACTGGGGCGCCTACCCAATTCCGAAATAATCGTGAAAGATGGGTAGACCCTCCTGCCCTTCAGGTGCTATTCATCCCTCAACCTTTCTTCGTCCCAAAAAAGCACGGAGGCACTTTGCTCTTAGGCATCCTCAAAGAAACCGCCCCCGGCGAAACCCGTGTCGCCCTCCTGCCGGAGAGCCTCAAATCGCTCATCGCCCAGGGAATCGCAATCACTGTCGAATCCGGCGCGGGTCTAGCAGCCGGTGCATCCGATCGGGACTACGTCGATGCCGGCGCGATCATCACCACGAATCGCGCTTCCCTTCTGGCTTCCGCCGACTTGTTGCCACTTGTCAACGCCCCAAGCGCAGGAGATCAGTCCGGCCTCAAGCCCGGAGTCGTCGTCATTGGATTCCTCAAACCCCTCGACGCGCCTCATGCCCTTGCCGCCGCAATCGCTCGTCCCACCACTCTCTTCAGCATGGAGCTGGTTCCCCGCATCAGCCGCGCTCAATCCATGGACGCGCTCTCCTCGATGGCCACGGTCGCCGGCTATAAAGCCGTCATCGCCGCCGCCGACCGACTCCCGCGCCTTTTTCCCATGCTCATGACCGCCGCGGGAACCATCCCTCCGGCCCGCGTCTTTGTCATCGGAGCAGGCGTAGCCGGTCTGCAAGCCATCGCCACCGCACGCCGCCTCGGCGCAGTAGTCGAGGCCTACGACGTCCGCGCCGCCGCCGGGGAACAGGTCCGCTCTCTGGGCGCAAAATTCCTCGACGTCGATCTTGGCGGCATCAGCGCTGAAGGCGGCGGGGGTTACGCAGCTGAACTCACAGAAGAAGCCCTCGACCGCGGACGCGACCTCATTACCAGCACCGCGGCGCACTCCGATGTCATTGTCACAACCGCCCAGGTTCCCGGCCGTCCCGCTCCGCGCCTTATCCGCCGTGCAGCCATCGAAGACATGCGCCCCGGCTCGGTCCTCGTCGATCTAGCCGCTCCCGCCGGAGGAAACTGCGAACTAACCAAGCCAGGCATTGAACAAACCATCAAAGGTGTCGTCCTTCTAGCGCCGCTGAATCTCCCCGCGGAAGTTCCCGTCCACGCCAGCCAGCTTTATGCAAGAAACATCCTCAACTTCCTGGCCCTCATCGTAAAAAAAGGCGAGCTATCCGTCGATTTAGCCGACGAAGTCCTGGCCGGAGCCTGCGTAGCCCACCAAGGAAAGCCTGTAAACCCGCGAGTAGCCGACCTTCTCCAGCAAACCACACAGTAGTCGGGTGCCCCCAGTCTCGATTTTGAGACAGGGGAAACCACCGAAGCTAACTACGCTAGCGACGCTAACTCCACTAACTCACCCAACTCCGCTCCCGAGATCTCATGAACCCCGCCGTCCTGATCGCTTCCGTTTACGTCTTCGCCCTGGCCGCCTTTCTCGGCTACCAGGTCATCAGCCGCGTCCCTCCATTGCTGCACACGCCGCTCATGTCCGCCACCAACGCCATCTCCGGCATCTCGCTCATCGGCTCGCTCGTACTGGCCGGCGCAGTCCATTATCCCCTCGGCGCACATATCCTCGGCTTTGTCGCCGTCACCACCGCAACCATCAACGTAGTCGGCGGATTCGGCATCACCGACCGCATGTTGAAGATGTTCGGCAAGCGCAAGCCGGATGCGAACCTCGAAGCAAAGAAGGAGGCGACCAAGTGAGTTTGACCTCCTACTTCATGGAAGCCACGTATCTCGTCGCCTCCATCCTCTTCATCCTCTCGCTCAAAATGATGTCCCACCCCGAGACCGCCCGCCGCGGCATGTTCCTCGCGGAAGGTGGCATGTTCGCGGCCATCGTCGGCACGCTGGTCGGCGCGCACATCGTTACCTGGGTATGGATCATCGCCGGCCTCACCGTCGGCTCCATCATCGGCGCGTGGATGGCCGTCAGCGTCCCCATGACCGCCATGCCCCAGCGGACCGCGCTCTCCCACGCATTCGGCGCACTCGCCGCGGCCCTGGTCGGCATCGGCGAATTCGTCGTCAAAGCCTCGGAGATGGGCGCAGTCACCCGCGGCGCGCTTGGCTTCGAAGTCATGCTCGGCGCACTCACCACCACCGGCTCGCTCATCGCAGCAGGCAAACTGCAAGGAGTCATCGCCGGCAAGCCAGTTCAATTCCGCGGCCAGAACGCCATCAACCTCATCATCGCTCTCGCCATGGTCTCCAGCTTCATCCTCTTCTGGATTCACCCCGAAATCGCCGCGGCCTTTTACACCATGCTCGGCCTGGCGTTCGTCTTCGGCGTCATGCTGGTTATCCCCATCGGCTCGGCAGACATGCCCGTCGTCATGTCCCTGCTCAATTCCTACGCAGGCCTCGCCGCCGCCGCAACAGGCTTCGTCCTCGGCAACAACGTGCTTATCATTGCCGGCACCCTGGACGGCTTCTCCGGCTTCATTCTTTCCGTACTCATGTGCAAGGCCATGAACCGCTCCATCACCAACGTCCTATTCGGCGGCTTCGGCGCGGTAATCGCCGAAGCCTCCTCAGCCAACGCCGGCGGTGTCATGCGCGAAATCTCTCTAGACGATGCCGCCATGCAGCTCGCTTTCGCCAATCGAGTAGTCTTCGTCCCCGGCTACGGCCTCGCGACTGCACAAGCCCAGCACGCATGCCGCGAATTAGGCGAATTGCTTGAAGGCCGCGGCGTCACCGTCAAATACGCCATCCATCCCGTCGCCGGTAGAATGCCTGGCCACATGAACGTCCTGCTCGCCGAGGCCAACGTCCCTTATTCGTCCCTCTACGAAATGGAACAGATCAATCCCGAGTTCCCATCGACAGATGTGGCTGTAGTCATCGGCGCCAACGACGTAGTCAACCCCGATGCCCGAGACAATCCAAAATCCCTCATCGCCGGCATGCCCATCCTCGAAGTCGATCGCGCCAAGAGCGTCATCGTACTCAAGCGCGGACAAGGCCGCGGCTTCAGCGGCCTCGAAAACCCGCTCTTCTTCAAGCCCTGCACCACCATGCTCTACGGCGATGCCAAATCCAGCCTCAGCCACCTGGCCCAGGCCGTCCAACACGTATAAGTGAATAGACGCAGACATTGGATAGTCAAAGAAACCAGCTGACTTGCTGACACGCTATCTCCGCGCAGCGGACGCCGACTACTGCACCTATCAACACCCAAGCATCCCCTCCTGACTCCTCAAAAAAATCCGCGCCCATCTCGCACCAAAAAATGGGCGGCAAAGGTGTAACCCTCTGCCGCCGCCCGTCCCTGGGTTGTCTTGAAATCGCTGCAATGTTGCTAAACTCTGTCCCGGATCTCCCGGTTCACTACTTCACTTCTTCACTGCCCTACTGCAACAGCTTGGTAACCTCCTGCTGCACGGTATTAGCCTGCGCCAGCGCGGCAATGCCGGTCTGGCTCAAGATTTCATACTTCGACATGTTCGAAGTAGCTGAAGCATAGTCTGTGGCCTGGATCGCATTCTGCGCCGACACCACGTTATCCTGTTGCGTGGTCATCACCTGGCCCACCGAATTCAGCGTGTTGATTTGCGCGCCAATATACCCGTCCATTGCTGCGGCGTCCGTAATGGCGACATTCAACTCGTTGAGCGCGCTCTCGGCGTGGGCCTGGGTCAGCAGATCCGTGCCGCTGAGCGACTGGCCGGCAGCGTCGGAATAGCCCATGGTGGCTGTTCCCCCCGCGGCATTGGCGTCCACCGTGATGCCCACGTTTGCCGTCCCGCCATACGTCGTCACACTATTGGCTACAACCGCGGTGCTGCTATCCGTGATGTTGCCGGAGATTCCGATGCTGTAGTAGTTGGATGCGGTCGTCGGTCCGCCGGTCAGAGCACCAACTCCGGAAGCATTTGAACCGTGAAGCACCGTAGCATCCAGGTTCGTGGTGTTCACTGTCATCGCCGGGTTCGCCGACGCAAACGTCATCACACCGGTGCTTGGGTCGTACGCTGCGGTGACGCCGTAGTCGCCCTCGTTGATAGCAGCCGTTAATAGCGCCGCATTGTTCTGCGTCGAGCCAATTGCGATCGTGTTATTCCCGATCGCGAGGATGCCGCTAAGCGTATCTGTAAGCGGAATTGTGAGAGAACCCAGCGTAGTTATCGCTGTGGAGCCATTCACCGGGGTCTTTGTGAGCGATATCGAAGTCTCTACCCCTGGCGTTTCATCGGTGATACTTCCTACGTTGGCCAGAGTCGGTGTGCCGGTGTCTCCCGCCGTCGCTGAGAATGACAGGACGGTACCGTTCTGGCTGAGTTTTGCCGTAATTCCATACTGCGCATCGGTGACGTTGATGGTTTGCGCCAGATCCTGAAGCGTGTCGGTACTTCCCGTATTTCCCAGAGTGATGGTGTAAGAGATCGTGCCGTTCCCTTCCACGCCGCTGAGCGTTCCACTCAGTAAATCGGATGCGGTGTTGACTGTCAGACTGCCAAGACTGCCACTCGGAGCGATGTTTGTAATATCCGAATCGGTGATTGTCGAGCCCACCACAGAAGCTGCGAAACCGCCGCTAGTCTGAGTGAACGTCAGCTGAGTTCCAGCCTGGTTGAGGGTGGCGGCGATCCCAAGATTCTTCTCCGCCCCGGTTGTGAAATCCTTCGCCAGGTCAGCCAGCGTGTCGGTGAACCCCGTTGTGCCCAGTTGGAGGGTGCTTGCCCCGCCAAAGCCCGAATTGATTTTCAGGGAACCACTCAAAAAATCGGCGGTTCCGATCACTCCCAATGTGTCCCGCATTGTACCGGCCGCCGTGTTGATCGTGACGTTTGAAGGAGTGGCGTTTTGGTCGACGATGACCGTTGACTCAATCACATTCGCGTTGCCGGCGCCCAGATCTCCGGGGGTTGCTATGAATGTCACGGCCGTCGCCAGACTGGCATTTGCGTTGTTCAGAACCGCCGTGATCCCCAGGTCGGACAGGTTCTGGCTGCCGGTAGCGGTATTGAAGTCGGCGGCAATCTGAGCGAGAGTTTGGCCGCTGAGATTGAAGGTCGATGCAGTCTGGTTCGTATCGATGCCTTCGGTGATGCTGAGGGTCCCCGTGAGCGTATCGCCCGCTGCCCCGACTCCCAGCACATTGGCGTGCCCGCCTCCACCTTCGATCGCCCCGGTAATCGCGGTGACGGGTATTTGCGGCGTCGCCGCTGCGTTGGTCTGGTCCAGAATCGGGCTTGCGATATCGTTCTGGATATTCGCGGTGTCCGTGTCTCCGTCGGTTTGCGAAAATACCAGCGACGTCCCATTGGGGCTGACAGTGGCCGTGATCCCGTCGGCCTGCAGGTTGACGAATGCGCCGACTGCGCCATTGAAGTCGTCGGCGATGTTTTGCAGGGTCTGGCCATTGCCTAGCGTCAATATGTGATTAGCCGCAAGACCGGTGGTGCCGCTCGTGATGTCGAATGTCCCGTACACAACATCGCTCTTGTTGGCCACCGTCAGTGTGTTCAGGATGGTGCCGGGTGCGACAATTTGATTGGTCGTCGAAGACGGTGTCATGTCCTGAATGTTCAGGCCGCTGACGGCATTCGGACCGCTGCCGGTAAAGGCCAGAACATTCGTAACGGCATTGTAGGTGGCCGTGATCCCGGACGTGTCGTTTTGCCCGTCGGGCGGCCGGTTGAACGAGTCCGCTATCTCGCTCAGCGTTTGGCCCGTGAACGTATAGGGCGAAATGACGCCGGCACTGTTGGTCACTTCGAGAGTTCCGCTCAGGTAATCCTGAGGCGTCAGCGAGGTGAGTGTGCCCAGTTTGCCGACGCTCGGTTGCACGCTGACATTGGGATTGCTGTTCAACGCGGCCGAGTTGTCGATGATCGCTCCGTTGTTGGTGAGGGATGCCGTTCCCAGGTCTCCGCTGCTTTGCGAAAACTTGAGAGTCTGCTGGTTGCCACTGAGTGTCGCGCTAATTCCGTATGTGGACCAGTTGTCGGTGCCCGTTGTGGTATCGAAATCCGCTTGAATCTGTGCTAAAGTCTGGTCGCTGAAATCGAGACTGTAGGGGGTTTCCTTGCTGTCTGCCCCTTCAGTGATCGTAAACTCCCCGGCGAATGTGTCGCCCACCGTGGTAGCCGTCAATGACCCCAGGTTCGCAGCCTGGGTAAAGACCGCGCTGGAATGTGCCGCGCTGACATTGTCTGTGACCACATCCGCCGGAGCCGCAACCGCGCCCGCGGTGCCAATATAGACTGCGGCGCCGGCCGTACCGTTCGCTTCGATAAACGTCAGCGTCGTGTGCGCCGCATTGAGGGTCGCCGTGATCCCGGTGGTCCCGGTAGTTGCATTGATTGTGGTCGCCATGGTTTGCAGGGTCTCGCCGCCGGTGGAGGTCAAATCGATCGTCGCTTCTGTAGTGCCATTCCCCTTGATTACCAGGCCATCGTTGGCGCCTCCACCCGCCACGGACACTTTGTCGCCCGATTCGGCAACCGAAATCTGCCCCAATGTGAGACCGGTATGATTGAAGGTGGCAGGCTGGGTTGCGTACGTCGCGTCGTTGATGCCGCCTACCGCGCTGCCAATCGCCGCCGCATGAGTGTCGCCGCTATTCTGTGTAAACGTCAGCACCGTATTTGTCGGATCGAGTGTTGCAGTGATCCCATAGCCGCCCGCATTGATCGTATTGGCAAGGTTATTCAGTGTGTCCGAAACACCGGGTGTTCCAATGGCAATCGGCGTAGCCGCCGCGCCGGTGATGCCCGATACGATGTCTAACGATCCCGAAGTCAGGTTGTCGCTTGCCGAGGCCACAGCCAGAGTCCCCAGCGTAGTTCCTTGAGCGACATTCGGAGTAGCCACATCCGTGATGCTGGAACCGCCCTGGACAGAAATGGCAGGCGTACCCTGGTCGCTCGCGAGCTTGGTGAACGTAAGCGTAGTGCCGTTCGGGCTCAGTTCGGCGTCAATCCCATAGTTGCCGCTGTCGATCGTGGTTTTGAGTTGCAAAAGGGTCTGCCCACCCAGAACCAGCGGCGTCGTTGTGGCGCTTTGATCCACGCCCTCGACAATTTTCAGAGTACCCTGCAAAGTATCGCTGGAGTTGCCAACCGTCAGAGATCCCAGACCCGAGCCTGCAACCGTAATCGTTTGCGAAGTCGGAGCGCTGTTCTGCGTGAGATTTGAAGCGGAGACAGTCACCATCGAATCCGCCGACGTGAATGTCAGTTGCGTCCCCGCCTCGTTCAGTGTGGCCGTTACCCCGTAGTTCGCCGCGTTGATGGTCGCTTCCAGGTTGGCCAGCGTGTCCGTCGAGTTCGCCGTGCCCAGCGTCAGGTTGTGGCTGGCGCCGTCGGATCCAACAATGGTCAGAGTGCCGCCAAGCGTGTCCCCCTGGGCTAGCGACAATGCCCCCACCACACCCGCGCCGTTGGTGCCGGCGCCGATTCCCGCGCCCGAAACGATAATACCTGTGTCGCTCGTGGTGCCGCCACCGTTGTTGGCGGTCAAAGCCGTTGCTGCCGCCGCCGCGCCCGCCGATGCCGCCGTGCCGAAGGTGGCGCTCAGGCCCAGCCCATCATTGTTGATGGCGCTGATCAGACCTTGCACCGTGTTCGCATAGCTGGTTCCCAATCCTACACTGATCGCCGCCGTCGACGCCGTCGCCGCACCCGATGTCTTCGTCAAGTAGCTGACATTGATCGTCGTCGCGCCGTTCGAGTTCAGGCTATCGGTCTCCGCCGCGTTGTGACCGGAATTCGACAGGTCGATGAACACATTGCTCTGTCCGCTGCTATAAGACATCGTTCCGTCGGTGTCGCCAATGCTGGCGGACGACAGGGTGCGAATACTCAGATTGTCCACCGAGGAGCCGGCCGTGGATGAGTCGCCGGTGTAGATGGCAACCGTTGAACCATTGAATACCGTCTGCTGATTGTATGTGGTGGTCGAGCCTATGTTGTTCACCTCGGCCAGAATCGACTGGTACTCGTTGTTCGCGGCGCCTTCCTGCGTGCTGTTCAGGGTTCCGTTCGAGGCTTCCGTCGCCAGCGTGATCGCGCGGTCAAGCATGCTCGTCACCTGCGACAGTGCGCCGTCGGCCACTTCCAACAGACCTACACCTTCAACGGCGTTGGTCCCAGACTGCATCAAGGCCGTCTGGTTGGCTTCCAGCCCGTTCACAAGCGAGAGCCCCGCAGCATCGTCGGCCCCGGAGTTGATCCTCGACCCCGAGGACAGCTGCTGCAACACGGTCTGTAAGCTGTTGTTTGTGTTGTTCAGGTTGTTCTCTGCGTAAATCGCCGAAAGATTGTTCAAGACTCCGAGGGCCATGGAAGTAACTCCTTTTCAGGATGCCCAGCCGCCTTTGGCCGCGGAGTCTCTTTCCTTCCGCCGGGCCTTCCGCAAATTCCGGAGAGGCGTTTCTGCATCCACCCACTTCATCGGAGTGCATGGGAATAACTTTAGTCATTTTTTTAAGAGGCCCTCCACGTCCCTTCTGTCTCGCTCCCGTGCAACCTGTCCCGCCTCGCTTCACACTCTGTATCAATCCACTCCAATCGCTGTGCCAATTCGCTCCATCCTCTGCCTCGTTCCGCATCATCCAGTTGTCTTGATCCGATGCAGTCAAGCCGGCTTTTTCCCGCCCCGATGCCGTCCCTCTCAACACAAAAAAATCGGCGGCAAGGGGATCGCCCCCTGCCGCCACCGGTATTACGTTCAACCGTATTTGCTCTCTGCCTTTAAAACCTTGACGAACAAATCCTTATTGAAAAAACAGCTCAAAAAGATGTCTACTGCTCAGCACCCTGCTCCAGAGCAGGAAGCGCATCCAGACCCGGCGTCGAATCCATCATGCTCTGCGGTCCTCCCGGCGGAGGTGGAGCACTCTGTCCATCTCCGGCAGCCGGCGGCGGCCCCAGCGGATGCCGGGCTCCCGGCTGCCAGTTCCCGCGTCCTGGGACTGCTTGTTCGCGCGCCGCTTGACGCTCCGCCCGGTCGGCCTGCATCGTCTTCCACTGTTCCGGCGTTAGCTTGCTGCGAATCGCCAGCAGGAACCGCGCATTCGCCTTCTCCAACTCGGCACGCGCCTGCGCAACCTTGTCAATCTGCGCCAGAATCTGGCTCTCGTTGGGCTGGTCCTCTTTCATCATCGGCTCCAGCTCCAACTCGGACTTCTCCAGAGCGCCCCGCAGATCTACCAGCGTTTCGCGGTGTTGCTGCAACGTGTCGTCCATCGCTTTGCGTTGCGTGTCGGTAAGCTTCAACCGCTCCGCTACTTTTGGATTGTTCCACCAGCGCCCATGTTCGCCCTCCCCTGTCATCGCCCGTTCAAACGGAGGTCGATGGTCCCCAAAACCCATTCCCGGCCCCGGCCCGCCCGGCGGAGGCGCTTGTGCAAACGCCATCCCCGCAAGCAAAATCCCGCCAACTGCCATCCCCAGTCTTACCGTTAAACTGCCCTTCATCGTTCTCTCCTTCCCTCAGAAACTGAGGGCCTCGTCTGAAATCCTGTATTTCCCGCTCTAGTGTCCTGAGCCCAAAGTTCAAATCAAGAACAGACCTGTCATCCTGAGCGAAGCGTACTTCAGCGGAGCCGAAGGACCTGCTTTTGGGCACTTCTTGACCCGAGTGCTCAGAAAAGACATCGAACTTCAGATTCAACCGTTCACCTGCTTACTTGGCCTCGTCGTCGGCCATCATCTGTGCCAGCGGCTCCATGGCGTCCGGAACCTGCCGCGATACAGCGCTGTCCACATCGGCCAGCAAAACCTCATCCGTAATCTTGGCCCGAGCCTGCTGCTGCTGAAGTTGCCTCGCCTGTTCCACCGCCCGCTGTTGAGCCGCAATCCGCGCCAACTCGGCCCGGTGATGCCGCTCCATCAACCCGCCGCTCACGCTCCCGGCCACCAGCACGCACCCCAGCGCCCATCCAGCCGCCAGCCGCCAACTCCGCACCCGAACCTCACGCGCCACAGTCCGCGGACGGCTATACGCCGCATCGCTCCACGCATGAACGCTGCTCTTGAAATTCTTCAGCGCCTCTTCGAATTCCGCGTCCTCGAAGTCCACAACCTGCTCCTTCAACCCATCCGTATTGTCATCGAATCGCTGCATCATCGCCTACCCCCGAGTTCCAGCCGAACCCTGGCCACTGCCCGCGAAAGGTGCGCCTTCACCGTCCCCTCGCTCAGTCCGGTCGCCGCTGCAATCTCGCTCAGCTCCTGCTCTTCCACATACCGCAGCAGAAACACCGTCCTCTGCCGTTCGCTCAATCCCTTCACCGCCGTCCAAACCTGCTTCACCCGTTCCTTTGCCAGCAGTTGCTGCTCGATTGAGCTTTCCCCGCTCGGCAGCCATTCGCTGGCCTCGTCCAGATCCACTGAATTGGTCCGCGTCGTCCGCCAGAACTGCATCCGCCGGTTCCGCCAGTGGTCCTTCTGCAGGTTGATCGCGATCCGCATCAGCCACGTCATCGCGCTCGACTCACCCCTGAAGCTCCCCCAGTTCCGGTGCGCCTTCAGGAAACACTCCTGCGTCAACGTCTCCGCCAGGTCCACGTCGCGCGTAGACGAAAGCAGAAAACGAAAGATCTGCGGCCGGTGCCGCTCCACCACCTGCGCAAATTCCTGCGCTGCGGCGTCGTCTGACGTCGTTATGGCCATCGCGTCCAATGCGGTGCCGGCTGCCATCACCCATGTAGACGCCCGCACCGTGTCCGAGTTTACAACCTGATTCACAATTCTCATGCATTCCCGATTCAGGTTGAAGAACCTCCTTCCCCCTCTTCGGCCCACTCTCCCCCAAAAAACAAACCTGTCATCCGCATCCTCATCTCAAAAACAAACCTGTCATCCTGAGCGAAGCGTACTTCAGCGGAGTCGAAGGACCTGCTTTTGCACCTCAACGCACTCTCCCCTAACCAGCCATGTCATCCTCATCTCGAAAACAAACCTGTCATCCTGAGCGAAGCGTACTTCAGCGGAGTCGAAGGACCTGCTTTTGCACCTCAACGCACTCTCCCCTAACCAGCCATGTCATCCTCATCTCAAAAACAAACCTGTCAT